>NZ_JBVJDS010000014.1:0-21022 GCF_055582185.1 Streptomyces sp. NPDC042201
ACGCTCGGCTGGGAAACCCCAGCCGAGCGCCTGCAAAAACTACTCGCGGCCCGATCAGACCAACCACGTGTTGCAACAACCCCTAGAAACCGCCGGCCGGCCCGGGGCTTTCGGCCACGGACCCCGGCACGGCTCGGGGTTGGGCCCTGGGGCCGTGGGTCCTGGGGCTTCGCCCACGGTCCTCGGCCGGGCTGGCCTGGGGCTTCCGCCCCGGCCCCCGGCACGGCTCGTGCCCGGGCCCCGGGGCCGCGTGTGCCGGGGCTTCGCCCCCGGCCCCCGGCTGGGCCGACCTGGGGCTTTCGCCCCTGGCTCCCGGAACGGGGCGCGGCGGCCCGGCTCCGGTGGTGCCGGGGCTCCGCCCACGGGTCACGCCACGGACCCCGGCACGGCTCGGGGTTGAGCCCTGGGGCCGTGGGTCCTGGGGCTTCGCCCACGGATCCCGGTCGGGTCGGCCTGGGGCTTTCGCCCCGGACCGCAGGAATGGCTCAGGGCTGAGCCCTGGGGTTGTGGGTGTCGGGCTGGCCCGGGGTTTCGCCTCGGGCTCCCGGAACGCAGCGCGGCGGCCCGGCTCCGGGGGGCCGGGGCCGGGCCGTTGGGGGTGGGGGGTGGGGTCAGGCTTTGCGGAGGCGGAATGTGAGGGACAGGCCCTCGTCCGTGAAGGGGGTGCCGTACGAGTCGTCCGCTTCGCCCGTGGCGAAGTCCAGGGCGAGGACCTCGTCGGTGATCAGGCCGGCGTGTTCGGTCAGGGCTCGTGCCGTCTCGGGGGTCTGTGCCGTCCAGCGCACGGCGATGCGGTCCGCTACGTCCAGGCCGCTGTTCTTGCGGGCCTCCTGGATCAGCCGGATCGCGTCACGCGCCAGGCCCGCGAGCCGCAGCTCCGGGGTGATCTCCAGATCCAGGGCGACCGTCGCACCGGAGTCGGAGGCGACCGACCAGCCCTCGCGCGGGGTCTCCGTGATGATCACCTCGTCCGGGGCGAGCGAGACCGGCTCGCCGTCCACGGTGACCGAGGCCGTGCCGTCGCGCAGGGCGGCGGACAGGGCCGCCGCGTCCGCGTCGGCGACCGCCTTGGCCACCGCCTGGACGCCCTTGCCGAAACGCTTGCCCAGCGCCCGGAAGTTCGCCTTGGCCGTCGTGTCGACGAGCGAGCCGCCGACCTCGGAGAGCGTCGCCAGGGAGGAGACGTTGAGCTCCTCCGTGATCTGGGCGCGCAGCTCGGGGGAGAGGGTCTCGAAGCCCGTCGCCGCGATCAGCGCGCGGGACAGCGGCTGGCGGGTCTTCACGCCCGACTCGGCCCGCGTCGCGCGGCCCAGCTCGACCAGCCGCCGTACCAGCGTCATCTGCTGGGAGAGCGCCGGGTCGATCGCCGCGAGATCGGCCTCGGGCCAGCCGGCCAGGTGCACCGACTCCGGCGCGTCCGGCGTCACCGGCACGACCATGTCCTGCCAGACCCGCTCCGTGATGAACGGGGTCAGCGGGGCCATCAGCCGCGTGACGGTCTCGACCACGTCGTGCAGGGTCCGCAGCGCCGCCTTGTCGCCCTGCCAGAAGCGGCGGCGCGAGCGGCGGACGTACCAGTTGGACAGATCGTCGACGAAGGCCGAGAGCAGCTTGCCGGTGCGCTGGGTGTCGTACGTCTCCATGGCCTGCGTGGTCTGGTCGACCAGCGCGTGCAGCTCGCTCAGCAGCCAGCGGTCGAGCAGCGGCCGGTCGGCCGGCGCCGGATCCGCCTCGCTCGGCGCCCAGCCCGACGTACGGGCGTACAGGGCCTGGAAGGCCACCGTGTTCCAGTACGTCAGCAGCGTCTTGCGGACGACCTCCTGGATCGTGCCGTTGCCGACCCGGCGGGCCGCCCACGGTGAGCCGCCGGCCGCCATGAACCAGCGGACCGCGTCCGCGCCGTGCTGGTCCATGAGCGGGATCGGCTGAAGGATGTTGCCCAGGTGCTTGGACATCTTCCGGCCGTCCTCGGCGAGGATGTGGCCGAGGCAGACCACGTTCTCGTACGACGACTTGTCGAAGACCAGCGTGCCGACGGCCATCAGCGTGTAGAACCAGCCGCGCGTCTGGTCGATCGCCTCCGAGATGAACTGCGCCGGGTAGCGCTTCTCGAACAGGTCCTTGTTCTTGTACGGATAGCCCCACTGCGCGAACGGCATCGAGCCCGAGTCGTACCAGGCGTCGATGACCTCGGGGACGCGCGTCGCCGTCCGCCCGCAGTCGGGGCAGCCGAACGTGACCTCGTCGATGTAGGGGCGGTGCGGATCCAGCGCGGACTGGTCGGTGCCCGTCAGCTCGCTCAGCTCGGCGCGCGAGCCTACGCAGGTCAGGTGGTTGTCCTCGCAGCGCCAGATGGGCAGCGGGGTGCCCCAGTAGCGGTTGCGGGAGAGCGCCCAGTCGACGTTGTTGTTCAGCCAGTCGCCGTACCGGCCGTGCTTGACCGAGTCGGGGAACCAGTTGGTCTTCTCGTTCTCTTCGAGCAGCCGGTCCTTGATGGCCGTCGTACGGATGTACCAGGACGGCTGCGCGTAGTAGAGGAGCGCGGTGTGGCAGCGCCAGCAGTGCGGATAGCTGTGCTCGTACGGAACGTGGCGGAACAGCAGCCCGCGCGCCTTGAGGTCCTCCGTCAGCGCCTCGTCGGCCTTCTTGAAGAAGACACCGCCGACCAGCGGGACGTCCTCCTCGAAGGTGCCGTCGGGGCGGACCGGGTTCACGACCGGCAGACCGTAGGCGCGGCAGACCTTGAGGTCGTCCTCGCCGAAGGCCGGGGACTGGTGGACCAGGCCCGTACCGTCCTCCGTCGTGACGTACTCCGCGTTGACGACGTAGTGCGCCTCCGTGGGGAAGTCGACCAGCGCGAAGGGGCGGTCGTACGTCCAGCGCTCCATCTCGCGGCCGGTGAAGGACTCCCCGGTCGGCTCCCAGCCCTCGCCCAGCGCCTTCTCCAGCAGCGGCCGCGCGACGACGAGCTTCTCCTCGCCGTTCGTCGCGACCACATAGGTGACCTCGGGGTGCGCGGCGACGGCGGTGTTCGAGACGAGCGTCCAGGGGGTGGTCGTCCAGACCAGCAGCGCCGCCTCGCCCGCGAGCGGGCCCGAGGTCAGCGGGAAGCGGACGAAGACCGAGGGGTCGATGATCGTCTCGTACCCCTGCGCCAGCTCGTGGTCCGAGAGGCCGGTCTGGTCACGCGGGCACCAGGGCGCCACGCGGTAGTCCTGGACCAGCAGGCCCTTGTTGAAGATCTCCTTCAGCGACCACCAGACGGACTCGACGTACTCCGGGTCCATCGTGCGGTACGCGTCGTCCAGGTCGACCCAGTACCCCATGCGGGTCGTCAGCTCGGCGAAGGCGTCGGTGTGCCGGGTGACGGACTCACGGCACCTGGCGTTGAACTCGGCGATGCCGTACGCCTCGATGTCCTTCTTGCCGGTGAACCCCAGCTCCTTTTCCACGGCCAGCTCGACCGGCAGGCCGTGGCAGTCCCAGCCGGCCTTGCGGGCGACGTGGTAGCCCCGCATGGTGCGGAAGCGCGGGAAGACGTCCTTGAAGACGCGGGCCTCGATGTGGTGCGCGCCCGGCATACCGTTGGCGGTGGGCGGGCCCTCGTAGAAGACCCACTCCGGGCGGCCCTCGGACTGTTCGAGGCTCTTGTCGAAGACCTTGCTCTCGCGCCAGAAGTCGAGCACGGCGTGCTCCAGTGCGGGCAGGTCGACCTGGGCGGGCACCTGGCGGTACTGCGGCGGTGTCACGGGTGTCATGGGGCGCTTCCTCCGGCGGAACTGTGGCAACTCCGTCGGAGGGACGAGAGCTGCGCTCCCGCGGTACCACCCTCCTTGGCCCCGGGCGTGTGCCGCCCGCGGCCCCCTCATTGGGGTCGCGCTGCCGGTTCTACTCGCTCCGGGATCTACCGGGGCTTTCTTCCGGCGGCTCCGGGGTGATGCTTCACCTCGCGCTCTGCCCCCGGGCTCTCACCGTCCCCGGGTCGCTCATGGCCGCGTACGACGCTACTCGTCCCCATCCACGCCTCTCGCTGGCCCCAGTGTACGGGGCCGTGCGGTGCCCGGCCGACCGGTTTTCGCGGGGGTGGCGTACGGCCGAGCGTATGACCCGAACGGTTAGACCGGCCCCCGCGGACTTCGCGGCCGGCCCGGCGGCGGATTACCGGGCGGGTAGCTGGGCACAACGGATGCAGGCTTGTCTCGCTCACGGCACGGGGAGGGCCGAAACGGCCGCGTGCCCCGTTGCCGCGTGGCTGGGGTCGATTTATCGTCCCAGCACGATTCGCGAGCAGGATCACCATATGTGAAGGGGCCGCGGCCATGGTGGCGAAGAAGACCGCCGCGAAGACCACATCCGCGGGAAAACCCGCGGGAAAGTCCGCGGCGGCGAAGAAGACACCAGCGAAGAAAGCACCAGCGAAGAAGGCACCGGCGAAGACGTCAGCGAAGACGTCGGCGCAGCAGCCGGCGAAGACATCGGCGAAGAAGACGCCCGTGACGAAGACGCCCGGGAAGAAGACAGCGGCGCACGGGGCACCGGCACCGCACGCACCGGCGAAGAAGGCGGCTGCGAAGAGGGCGCCGGCGAGCAGGGCACCTGCGAAAAGGGCCGCGTCCGCGGCCGAGGGGGCGGCTCAGGCCGCGGAACAGACGGGAGCCAAGACGGTGGCAGCGAAGAAGACCGCGGACGGCAGGAGCACAGCGGCGGGCAAGGGCGCCGCGGCGGCCGCGACGGCGCTCGTCACGGCGAGCGCGGCCGCCGCGACTCCCCCCGGGGAGCTCGCGGTACGGCCGGGCGAGGACCCCTGGACGCCGGAAGAGGTCGCCGCGGCGCGGGCCGAGCTGACCGGCGAGATCGCCCGGCTGAACGCCGAGATCACCTCGTCGGAGGCGGCCCTCGTCGGGCTGATGCGGGACTCCGGGGACGGCGCCGGCGACGACGACGCGGACACCGGCACCAAGAACATCACGCGGGAGCACGAGATGGCGCTCGCCGCCAACGCCCGCGAGATGCTGGAACAGACCGAGCGGGCGCTCCAGCGGCTCGACGCGGGCACGTACGGACTCTGCGAGATCTGCGGCGAGCCCATCGGCAAGGCCAGGATGCAGGCGTTCCCGCGGGCCACGCTCTGTGTGGAGGACAAGCAGAAGCAGGAACGTCGAGGCTGAACGCGTACAGGTGTGCCGTACCCTCGTCCTCAGTCAGGCACCTAGGGTTGAGGAATCACGTGGCAGAGGCGGAGCACGGCATCGGTATGCCGGATGTTGACGACGAGGCTGCGGCTCCCGCCGAGCAGTCCAGGGGCAAGCGCAGGATCCTCGCGCTCTTCACCGTCGCCGTCGTGGCGTATCTGCTGGACCTGGGCAGCAAGATGCTCGTGGTGGCCAAGCTGGAGCACCACGAGCCGATCGAGGTCATCGGCGATCTGCTGAGGTTCGAGGCGATCAGGAACGCGGGCGCCGCGTTCGGCATCGGCGAGGCGTTCACGGTGATCTTCACGTGCATCGCCGCGACCGTGATCATCGTGATCGCCCGGCTGGCGCGCAAGCTCTACAGCCTGCCCTGGGCCATCG
The DNA here is from genome assembly GCF_055582185.1 of Streptomyces sp. NPDC042201. Classification (NCBI taxonomy): domain Bacteria; kingdom Bacillati; phylum Actinomycetota; class Actinomycetes; order Kitasatosporales; family Streptomycetaceae; genus Streptomyces; species Streptomyces sp. NPDC042201. The sequence goes on from NZ_JBVJDS010000014.1 coordinate 5,574, forward strand.
CGCTCGGCCTGCTGCTCGGCGGTGCGCTCGGCAATCTCACCGACCGGATCTTCCGTGCCCCCGGGGTCTTCCGGGGCGCCGTCGTCGACTTCATCGCGCCCACGCACTTCGCGGTCTTCAATCTCGCCGACTCCGCGATCGTCTGCGGCGGCATCCTCATCGTGCTGCTGTCGTTCCGGGGGCTGGACCCCGACGGGACTGTCCACAAGGACTGACAAGGCATACTCGACGGGTGAGCTTTCCCGAGATCAGAACGCTGCCCGTGCCCGATGGCCTGGAGGGCGAGCGCGTCGACGCCGCCATAGCCCGTATGTTCGGGTTCTCCCGTACGAAGGCGGCCGAGCTGGCCGCCACCGGGAAGGTCCAGGTCGACGGCGCCGTCGTCGGGAAGTCCGAGCGGGTGAACGGCGGGGCCTGGCTCGAGGTGGAGATGCCCGCGGCGGCCGCGCCCGTACAGATCGTGGCCGAGCCCGTCGAGGGCATGGAGATCGTGCACGACGACGACGACATCGTGGTGATCGTCAAGCCGGTCGGCGTCGCCGCGCACCCCAGCCCCGGCTGGACCGGCACGACAGTCATCGGCGGGCTGGCCGCCGCCGGCTACCGCATCTCGACCTCCGGCGCGGCCGAGCGGCAGGGCATCGTGCACCGGCTGGACGTCGGTACCTCGGGGCTGATGGTCGTGGCCAAGTCGGAGCGCGCGTACACCCTGCTCAAGGCGCAGTTCCGGGACCGGATCGTCGACAAGCGCTACCACGCGCTGGTGCAGGGGCACCCGGATCCGATGAGCGGGACCATCGACGCCCCCATCGGCCGCCATCCCAACCACGACTACAAGTGGGCGGTCATCGCGGAGGGCAAGGCGTCGGTCACGCACTATGACCTGATCGAGGCGTTCCGGTCGGCCTCCCTGCTGGACATCAAGCTGGAGACGGGCCGTACGCATCAGATCCGGGTGCACATGTCGGCCCACCGGCATCCGTGCGTCGGCGATCTCACGTACGGCGCCGATCCGACGCTGTCCAAGCGGCTGGGGCTGACCCGGCAGTGGCTGCACGCGGTGCGCCTCGGCTTCGAGCACCCGTCGGACGGGCAGTGGGTGGAGTTCTCCAGCACGTACCCGGACGATCTGCAGGGCGCGCTGGACAAGGTCAGGGCGGAGAGCAACGTATGAGCACGGCGACCGGGGCCGGGGGCGGCGAGAGCGGCTACGCGATACGGGTCGCGACGGATCCGGCGGACATCGAGGCGTGCTTCGCGGTCCGCAAGGAGGTCTTCGTCGTCGAGCAGCAGGTGCCCGAGGACCTCGAGTACGACGGCCGGGACGGCGACGCGGTCCAGGTGCTGGCCGTCCGCGACGACGGGCTGCCGCTCGGCACCGGGCGGCTGCTGTACGGACCGGGCGCGGCCGACAGGACCGGCGGGGACCTGAGCGTCGGTTCGCTGGGACGGCTGGCGGTCGGCAGGGCGGCCCGTGGCAGGGGCGTCGGCGCGGCGCTGGTGCGCGCCATCGAGGACGCGGCGCGCGAGCGCGGTCTCGCGGCGGTGGATCTGCACGCGCAGTCGCACGCGCTGGGCTTCTACGAGCGGCTGGGATACGAGGCGTACGGCCCCGAGTTCCTGGACGCGGACATGCCGCACCGGTCGATGCGGCGGGCGCTGTAGCCGGACCGCCTGACGGACCGTCCCCACCGGCTGCCCCCACCGGCTGCCCCCACCGGCCGACCCCCCTGGCCGGATTCGCACCGGGCGCGTGGCAGGCTTTAGCCCTTGATCACCGACTGCCGTCGAGGCATTCGACCGCCGGAGGGCGCACCGTGGACCAGTTGGCGCTGCTGCTCGTGCTGTTGCTCGGGGCGCTGGTCACGGTGCCGCTCGGGGAGCGCCTCAAACTGCCCTCGCCGGTGCTGATGACCCTGGTGGGGATCGTCCTGGCGCTGCTGCCGTTCGTACCGAACGTCCAGGTGCCGCCGGGCCTGATCCTTCCGCTGTTGCTGCCACCCCTGCTGTACGCCGCCGTGCAGCGCACCTCCTGGCGGCAGTTCGCGGCCAACAAACGCCCCATCTTCCTGCTCGCGGTCGCGCTGGTGTTCGTGACGATGGCGGCGGTGGCCGCCGTGGCCAACTCCATCGTCCCCGGCCTGCCGATCGCCGCCGCGGTCGCGCTGGGCGCGCTCGTCGCCCCGCCCGACCCGGTGGCCGCGACGGCCGTCGCCGGATCCCTCGGGCTGCCCAGACGGCTGGTCTCGATCCTGGAGGGCGAGGGGCTCTTCAACGATGTCACCGCGATCGTGCTCTACCACGTGGCCATCGCCGCGGCCGTCAGCGGAACGTTCTCCTGGCCGCAGGCGGCCGGACAGCTCGTCCTGTCCGCGGTGGTGGCCGTGGCGGTCGGGCTCGCGCTCGGCTGGCTCTCCAACAAGCTGATGTCGCTGCTCGGGGACGCGACGCTGCAGATCGGCCTGTCGCTCCTGGTGCCGTTCGCCAGCTATGTGCTGGCTGAGGAGCTGTACGGCTCGGGCGTGCTCGCCGTCCTCACCACCGCGCTCTTTCTCGCCGAGCACACGGCGGACGCCGACGACGTCATGGGCCGGCTCGCGGGGAACTCCTTCTGGCAGATCGTCGACACGCTCGTGACCGGTGTCGCCTTCGGCCTCATCGGCCTGGAACTCCACAACGCCTTCGGCGCGGCCAGCGGCCGGGCGGCGGAGATGCTCGGCTGGGGCGCGGCGGTCGTCGGGGTCGTCGTCGGCGTACGGCTGCTGTATCTGATGCCGGCGACCTGGCTGGCCAAGCGGATGCACACGCTCCGCGACTACGACGAGGAGATCCCGGTCAGCTGGCGCGAGACCGTGGTGATGTGGTGGTCGGGGATGCGCGGGGTGGCCTCGGTCGCGCTGGCGCTGGCGATCCCGCTGAAGACCGACAGCGGGGAGCCGTTCCCCGGCCGCGACGAGATCATCTTCATCGCCTTCGCGGTCATCGTGAGCACGCTGGTGATCCAGGGCCTGACCCTGCCCTGGCTGGTACGGAAACTCGGCGTCCGGGCCGACACGGACGCCGAACGCGAGCTGGAACACTCGCTCGCCGTCCGCGCGGCGAAGGCGGCCAGGCGGCGGCTCAAGGAGATCGAGGACGTCGAGGAACTGCCGGAGGACATCAGCGAGCGGCTGCTGCGCGGGGCGTTCGACATCGGGGTGCGGATCAGCCCCGACCTGATCGACGACGAGCGGCGCGAGTGGGCCACCAAGCGGGCGGACCGGGTCAGGACCGTCCAGCGCATCCAGCGCGAGATGATGTCGGCGGCCCGCCACGAGGTCCTCGCGGCCCGCAGCGAACCGGGCGCCGACCCCGAAGTGGTGGACCGCGTCCTGCGCCACCTGGACGTGCACAGCATGCGCTGAGGCCCGCCGGGCCTCAGGGGCCCGCCGGGACGTGGGGCCCGGCGAGCGCTGCGGCCCGGCGGCCCGGTGTCAGCCGCGGCCGGTACGGGCGTGGTCGCTGTCCTCCTCGGCACCGTCCGACGGGCGTTGGCCGTTCCTCCGCAGGACCGGGGCGGCAGCCGTCGCGATCCTCGGCAGGGCGTACGGATGCCATTCGGACAGCCACGCCAGCATCTGTTCCCGTACCGCGCAGCGGGCCGTCCAGATGTCGTCCGCGTCCTTGGCCGTGACCACCGCCCGCACCTCCATCGTGCTCGGGGTGGTGTCGGTGACCGCCAGGCTCCAGTCGCGGCCGTCCCAGGCCGCGCAGTCCAGCAGGATCTCGTGCAGCCTCTCGCGCATCAGCCGCACCGGCGCCGAGTGATCCAGCTGGAAGAAGACCGTGCCGGTCATCTGGACACCGCCGCGCGACCAGTTCTCGAACGGCTTGCTGGTGAAGTACGACACCGGCATCGTGATGCGCCGCTCGTCCCAGGTCCGTACGGCGAGGAAGGTGAGCGTGACCTCGTCGATCACGCCCCACTCGCCGCCCACCACCACCGTGTCGCCGAGCCGCACCATGTCGCCGAAGGCGATCTGGAAGCCCGCGAAGAGATTGCCGAGCGTGGACTGCGCGGCGACACCGGCGACGATGCCGATGATGCCCGCGGAGGCCAGCATCGACGTGCCGATGGTCCGCAGATCGGGGAAGGTGAGCAGGATCGCGGCGACCGCCACCACCACGACGACCGCGGTCACGATCCGCATGATCAGCGTCACTTGGGTACGGACCCGGCGCAGCCGGGCCGGGTCGCGGGTCGAGGTCGCGTAGCGGGCGTACGTCGACTCCACCGCGGCGGACACGATCCGCACCACCAGCCAGGCACCGGCTCCGATGAGCACCAGCGACAGCGCCTGGCCGATCCGGTCCTGGTGGTCCTCGATGATCCGCCACCGGGTGGCGCGGAACGTGCCGCGCAACAGCGCGGTGAGCAGGACCACTTGCAGCGGCAGCCGGCAGCGGCGCAGCAGGCCCCAGAGCGGGGTCTCGGGATGGCGGTCGTCCGCGCGGCGCAGCAGCAGGTCGACGGTCCAGCCGAGCACCAGCGTGAGCAGGACCGAGCCACCAAGCACGGTCAGTGGGCGCAGTACGTTCTCCATTGGCTCCCTCGACGGTTCCTGTGAGCGGGCTGGCAGGATGGCCGGATGGACATCATGCTTTTCCATTCGGTCCACGGTCTGCGCCCGGCGGTGCACGCGGCCGCCGACCGGCTGCGTGCCGCCGGGCACGAGGTGCGCGTGCCCGACCTCTTCGACGGACAAACCGCTGGCACCGTCGAGGACGGCATGGCGCTGAAGGAGAAGATCGGCAAGGAGGAGCTGCTGCGGCGCGCTGTCCTGGCCGCCGCGCCGTACTCCGAACGCGGCCTGGTGTACGCGGGTTTCTCGTTCGGCGGCTCTGTCGCGCAGAACCTGGCGCTGGGCGACGAGAAGGCCCGCGGGCTGCTGCTGATGCACGGCACGTCCGACATCGCGGAGAACGCGGCCGTCGACGAGCTGCCCGTACAGCTGCATGTGGCGGACCCCGACCCGTTCGAGTCGCACGACTGGCTGACCGCCTGGTATCTGCGGATGCGGCAGGCGGGGGCCGATGTGGAGATCTACCGCTATCCGGGGGCCGGGCATCTCTACACCGACCCGGATCTGCCGGACTACGACGCGGCCGCCGCCGAGGAGACCTGGCGGACCGCGCTCGCCTTCATCGCGTCGCTCTGAGCGGCGTCACCGCACAGGCTGAGCGGCGTCACCGCACGGGACGGCGACGGGCGGGCGGGACCGGGGAGGGTCCGCCCGCCCGTCCGCTGTCAGCCCTTGAGGGCCTTGGTGACCGCGGAGTTGAACTCCGCCACCGTCATGGGCGGGTTCTCCGTGCCCTCAGCGGTGAGCGCCTTGCCGTCCATCCTGAACGCCGGAGTGCCCTGGACACCGCTCTTGTCGAAGGCGGCGGACATCTTCATCGCCCAGGCGTCGTACGTGCCGTCCCGTACGTCCTGCTGGAACGCCGTGTTGCCCTTGAGCGCGTTCACCGAGTCGGCCACCTGGATCAGATAGCTGTCCTCGGCGAACTTGTCGCTGCTCTCCTCCGGGTGGAACTTCGCCGAGTAGAGCGCGGTCTTGTACTGGAGGAAGGCCTCGGGGCTCACATTGAGCGCCGCACCCAGCGCGGAGAGGGCGTTCTTCGATCCCGTGCCGTTGTCGGAGTTGTCGATGAAGGTCGCGCCGACGTACTTGATCTTGAACGTGCCGGCGTCGAGGCCGTTCTGGACCGTCTCGCCGACCGTCTGCTCGAAGCTCGCGCAGACCGGGCAGCGGGAGTCCTCGTACACCTCCAGCGTCTTCTTGGCGTCCGCCTTGCCGAGGACGACGGTCGTGCCGTTGGTGCCCTCGGTGTTCTTCGGGGCGACGACGCTCTTCTCGTCCTTCATCGCTTCCCAGTGCGAGGGCTTGTTGCTCTGGACGACGGCGAAGCCCACGCCGCCGGCTATCGCGAGGACCACGACGGCCGAGCCCAGGACGACGAGCTGACGGCGGACCCTGTCCTTCTTCGCCTGCCGCTCACGCTCCTGGCGCACCCGCTCGCGGGCGGCCGACTTGCTGGACTGATTGTTGCGTGCGCTCATGATGATTCACTCCGTGTGAGGACGTACTGCCGCTGACGCGGGGGACGGGGGGCGTGGCCGCTCGGCTCAGAGAGAGCTGAGCGCGAGGCCGGGAGGCCCCCGCCGTCCTACGGAGTGCACAAGAAGACGCGTACGGGACGGGCGCGGACGGCCCGCCGGGCACACCGCGCGGCGTACGGCCCCGCGGACCGTCCCCGCCACGGTGGCCGCGATCAGCAGCGGCCGGAACGCGAACGCGGCCACGGCCAGCACCAGACCGGACAGCGCGGCCTCGCCGCGCCGCAGCCAGAGTGCGGCGAGCAGCCCGATGGAGACATGGGCGGCCAGCAGCAGCCAGGGCAGGGCCGGGTCGGGGGAATGCAGCAGAGTGACGGCGGCGGACTCGGGAGAGACCACCCCGGGCAGCGGCGCACCGACGGCGCCCCCGCACAGGAGGTCGAAGCCGACCGAGCGCAGCGACCCCGCGACGGGGCCGCCCGCCGGGCCGTAACAGACCTGCTGGCCGCTGGTGAAGACGGTGTCCGCGGCCAGTTCGAGCGGGACGAGTAGAGCGGCGATCCGCCAGAAGCCGCGCTCGCGGCCCCCCGCCGCGTAGGCGACGAGGAACACCGCGGCACTGAGCGCGGCGACGACGGACAGCGGCAGCGGGGCCTGGGACAGCAGCACATGGGAGCCCGCGGACAGCGTCACGACCAGTGCCGTGAACAGTGCTGCCCGCGCCGCCCTGAGCCGCGTCCCTGATATGTCCATCGTCGCCGAGTGTGCCATGGGCCCCTGTAAGCGGTCCCTAAAGACCGCGCGGGCCTTAGATCACCGGACCTGCGTTACCCGGGCCCTGCGTCGTCCGGGCCTTACCCCGCCAGCCGTCCGTTGCGGAACAGGTCGACGAAGATCTGGTGATCCGCCCTGGCCCTGGCCCCGTACGCGTGCGCGAACTCCACCAGCAGCTCGCTGAAACCGTCCTCGTCGGCGGCGATGGCCGCGTCGATCGCCCGCTCCGTGGAGAACGGCACCAGCGAGTGGCCGCTCTCGTCGTCCGCCGCCGAGTGCATCGTGGCCGTGGCCCGGCCGAGGTCGGCGACGACCGCCGCGATCTCCTCCGGGTCGTCGAGATCCGACCAGTCCAGATCCACGGCGTACGGCGAGACCTCCGCCACCAGCTGGCCGCCCCCGTCCAGCTCGGTCCAGCCCAGCCACGGATCGGCGTGGGCCTGGAGCGCCCGCTGCGAGATCACCGTGCGGTGGCCCTCGTGCTGGAAGTACTCCCGCGCGGCGCGGTCGGTGATGTGCCGCGAGACCGCCGGGACCTGCGCCTGCTTCATGTAGATCACGACATCGTTCTCCAGGGCGTCGCTGTTGCCCTCCAGAAGGATGTTGTACGAGGGCAGCCCCGCGGACCCGATGCCGATGCCGCGCCGTCCGACGACATCCTTCACGCGGTACGAGTCGGGGCGGGCCAGGCTGGATTCGGGGAGGGTCTCCAGATAGCCGTCGAAGGCCGCGAGGATCTTGTACCGGGTGGCCGCGTCCAGCTCGATGGAGCCGCCGCCCGGTGCGAAGCGCCGCTCGTACTCACGGATCTCGGTCATCGAGTCGAGCAGCCCGAAGCGGGTCAGCGAGCGGGCCGAGCGCAGCGCGGCGAGCAGCGGGCCCTGGGCGGTGTCCAGGGTGAAGGGCGGCACCTCGTCGTTCTTGGCGCCGGTGGCCAGCGCGTGGATCCGCTCGCGGTAGGCGCCGGCGTAGATCTCCACCAGCTCGGTGATCTGTTCGTCGCTGAGGGCCTTGGTGTAGCCGACCAGGGCGAGGGAGGCGGCGAAGCGCTTCAGGTCCCAGGTGAAGGGGCCGATGTACGCCTCGTCGAAGTCGTTGACGTTGAAGATCAGCCGGCCGTTGGCATCCATGTAGGTGCCGAAGTTCTCCGCGTGCAGATCGCCGTGGATCCACACCCGGCCGGTGCGCTCGTCGAGGAACGGGCCGCCGATGCCGCTCCCGGCACGCTCCCGCTCCAGGTCGTGGTAGAAGAGGGCCGCCGTGCCCCGGTAGAAGGCGAACGCGGAGGCCGCCATTTTCCGGAACTTGACCTGGAAGGCTGCTGGATCGCCCGCCAGGAGCTCACCGAACGCGGTGTCGAAAACGGCGAGGATCTCCTCGCCGCGCTGTTGGTCAGCTGCTTCAACGGGTCGCGGGACCGACATCGCTGGGTGCCTCCTGGTGCATGACAATCGGGTTGGATCTGGGACGGAATGGACCTGCTCGCCCCTCGGACGAGGCCGCGGCGCCGTCAGAAGGGGCAACGCACGACGCTACCCGCGAGTGCCCGCCCGCTGTCAGTCCCGACACGAGTTGAGGGGCACACCCGGTAACGGGCGTGCCCCTCGCGCGTTCTGTGGAACGTGGCGCGTCAGTTGTGGCCGAAGCGCTTCTGCCGTCCCTTGTGGGTGGGGTCCGTCGGCTGGATCTTCGCCTGCATCTGCTCCGACTCGGATTCCATCGACGAGGACTTCGCCTCCTCGGCACCGCGCTCGGCCGCTGACCGGGCCTGTTGCTTGGTGCGATCTCGGTTCTTGTTCTTGGCCATGATGTGCCTCCCGCGGGGTTTTAGGGGCTAGGCCGTGTTTCAGACTCACATAACGTGCGAAAAGTCGCATTTTGGATCATTGCCGTGTGTAGCGGCGGCTCGTCGACGGGCCGGCCGGTCATACGCCACGCCGATGATCGAGTTCCGGACGTCAAGCCTCTTGCGGTCGGGCAGACTCGAAGGAAACCCGCAGTAACTCCCGATCTCCCGATCTCCAGATCCCGAGGTTCCCGAAAGAAGGTGGAACACGTGGACCGCTGCGTCGTCCTGGTGGACGCCGGCTATCTGCTGGGCGCCGCCGCGAGTCTCCTCGCCGGAGAGCCGGCCCGTTCCCGCATCACCGTCGACCACGCCGCCCTGATCCAGGGCCTGCGTGAGCGGGCCGAGGCCGATACGGAACAGCCGCTGCTCCGTATCTACTGGTTCGACGGCGCCCCCGACCGGGTTCCTCAGCCCGAGCACCGGCGGCTGCGCGTCATGCCGCGCGTCACCGTCAGGCTCGGGGCGCTCACCCGCAGCGACGGGCGCTGGGCGCAGAAAGGCGTCGACGCGGCCATGCACGCGGAGCTGACCGAACTGGCCAGAAATCGCGCCTGCTCCGATGTCGTGCTGGTGACGGGCGACGGTGACCTGCTGCCCGGTCTGATGTCCGCCAAGGAACACGGCGTCGCCGTCCATCTCTGGGCGGTACAGGCCGCGGACGGCGACTACAACCAGTCCGAGGACCTGGTCGCCGAGGCCGACGAGCGCCGTGTCCTCGACCGGGCCTGGATCACCAAGGCCGTACACGCCAAGGACCTGGGCGGTATCTGCGCGCCCTCGCCGGCTCCCCGCCCCGAGATCGCGGCGATCCTCTCCGCGCCGCTGCCCGAGTCGGCGCTCGCCGCGTCGGCGGAGCGCGCGGCCGAAGCCCAGCCCGCCGGCGGGCAGAACGGCTCGGCGGCCGCGCCACCGGAGCACGGCTCCGAACCCCACCACCCCTCCTCCCCGGGCACCAAGGGCGTCCCCACCCCCAAGGACCTGGCGGGCCTGCGCGGCCCCGGCACCCCGCCGCCCTCCCCGCCCCCGGCGAACGCGACGCTGCGCTGGTCCTCCGACAAGGGATGGGTCGAGCGCCCCGGCGGCGGCACGGCGGGCGAGCCGCCCGAGACGGCCTCCCTGCCGACGCTGGCCCAGCTCACCAGCGCGGAGCAGCGCTGGGCCGACCGCGAGGAGGACATCACCACGGTCGGCGGCGACCCCTTCGAGGTGGGGCAGGTGTTCGCCCGCCGCTGGATGGAACGGCTGCCGGACGCGAGCCATGTGCAGAAACTGTCCGTGATGTATCCGCGCGTTCCGCACCGCATCGACGGGGAACTGCTGCGGTACGCGGCGCGCTTCGGGCTGCTGGCCCACAAGGACGACCAGATCGACGAGCACGACCGCTATGCGATCCGGGCCGGTTTCTGGCGCGAGATCGACGTCCGCGCCGCGGCGGACCAGGCCCGCCCTCTGTAGAGCGCGCGCAGGTCGTAAGACCCTGCCGTGGCCGCCCCCGGGGCGGTGGCGGCTCGTGGACCACGTAAGGTCGTTCATCGTGAGTACGGTGTGTGTGGTGCGCGATCTGGTCAAGACGTACCCCGCCGCGCGCGGCAGGCGCGGGGCCCCCGCCACCTCGGCGGTACGGGCCACCGACGGGATCTCGCTCGATGTGCGGCGCGGCGAGATCTTCGGTCTGCTCGGGCCCAACGGAGCGGGCAAGTCCACCCTCGTACGGCAGCTCACCGGACTGATGCGGCCCGACTCCGGCAGTGTCGAGGTGCTGGGGCACGATCTGGTGCGCCATCCCGAACGGGCCTCCCGGCTCATCGGCTATCTCGGCCAGGAATCCACCGCGCTCGACGAACTGACCGTCGCGCTCGCCGCGGAGACCACCGGCCGGCTGCGCGGGCTCGCGCTCCGGGCGGCGCGGGCCGAGCGGGACGCGGTCCTTGCCGAGCTGGGGCTCACCGAGATCGCGGGACGCCCGCTGAAGAAGCTCTCCGGCGGCCAGCGGCGGCTGGCCTGCTTCGCCGCCACGCTGGTGGGGACGCGGTCCGTACTCGTGCTCGACGAGCCCACCACCGGCATGGACCCCGTCGCACGCCGCGCGGTGTGGGCGGCCGTGGACCGGCGGCGGGCCGAGCACGGCGCGACCGTACTGCTCGTCACCCACAACGTCATCGAGGCCGAGACCGTACTCGACCGGGTCGCCGTGCTGGAGCGCGGCAAGGTCATCGCCTGTGACACGCCGTCCGGGCTCAAGCAGCAGGTCGCCGGCGAGGTCCGGGTCGAGCTGGTGTGGCGCGAACGCGCCCCGCTCGATGTGCCCGAGGTCGCGGCGCTGCGCGGATCCGCCCAGGAGTCCGGGCGGCGGTGGGTACTGCGGCTCGCACCGGACGAGGCACGCGCGGCCGTCGCTGCGGTGACCGGCGGCGCGGCCTTCGCGGCGCTGGACGACTTCACGCTGGCCACCCCCAGCCTGGAGGACGTGTATCTGGCGCTCGGCGGACAGACGAAAGGGCTGGTGAAGGCGTGACCGGCGGCCCCGTGACAGGGTGGAGCCCGCCGGCGGCCGGTATGTCCCGCCGCGTCGCGGTCCGCACCCGTACGCCCGTACCGAACAGGAGCAGCGCCAGGTGAGCATCGTGCCGGTGGAGGCCGTGTCCGGGAGAGTCCGGACCGCGGGAGAGACGCCCGCCGAGGCGGACGCCCCCGCGCCCCTCGCGCCCCGGGCGCGGCTGCTGCCGTCGCTCGCCGCCGTGTACCGCGCCCAGCTGTCCCGGGCCCGCGTCGCCCGGATCCCGCTGCTCTTCGTGGCGACCTTCCAGTCCGTCGGGATCATGATCCTGATGCGGGGGGTGGTCGACGGAGGCGCCGAGGCGCGGGCGGTCGTCGCCGGGTCGAGTGTGCTCGTCGTCGCGTTCGTGGCGCTCAATCTGCTCGCCCAGTACTTCGGCCAGCTGCGGGCGAGCGGCGGACTCGACCACTACGCCACCCTGCCCGTGCCCCCCGCGGCGGTGGTGCTGGGCGCGGCCGGCGCGTACGCCTCCTTCACGGTGCCGGGCACCGCGGTCACGGCGGTCGTCGGCAGCGTGCTCTTCCAACTGCCCCTGACGCATCTCTGGGTGCTGGTCGCGGTCATTCCGCTGGCCGGCGCGGCCCTCGCCGGCCTCGGCGCGGCGCTCGGCCTGCTCGCGCCCCGCCAGGAGCTGGCCACTCTGCTGGGCCAGCTGGGGATGTCCGCGGCGCTGCTGCTGGGCGTGCTGCCTGCGGACCGGCTGCCGGGGCCGATCACGTACGCGCGCGACCTGCTGCCCTCGACGTACGGGGTCGAGGCCCTGGCCCGTACCTTCGACGCGCATCCCGACTGGCCGGCCGTCGCGCTCGACCTCGCGGTGTGCGCGGGCGTCGGCGTTTTCTCGCTGGCGGTCGCCACCTGGGCGTACCGGCGGGCGGCGGTCCGGTGAGGCACCCCCCGGCCGGGCCTGGCACGATGGCGGAGTGACCGCACCTCTGACGCCTCCCCACCAGCCGCCGCACGACGATCCCTGGCAGACACCACCGGCCGGGGACTCGCCCTATTCCTGGGCCGAAGCGGAGGAAGGGCCCGATATGAAGACCGAAGCGCGGCAGGCCGCCGTGGTGATGGTGGCCGTCGCGGTGTCGGGTCTGCTGCTCGGGCTGCTGTGGCTGTGGCTGGCGCCGCGTATCCCGCTGATCTCGGACGACACGGCGGTCTTCCTCAAGGACACGGAGAGCGAGGAGGCGATCGGCGCGGACGGTACGTTCGCGCTGCTGGCGCTCGCCTTCGGCGCGGTCAGCGCGGCGCTGGTCTTCCTGTTCCACCGGCGCGGCGGCATCGGGCTGGTGATCGGCCTGGCCCTGGGCGGACTGCTGGGCGCGGTGCTGGCCTGGCAGCTCGGCGGCTGGTTCGGCCCCACGTCGGACGTGGTGGCGCACGCCAGGGCGGCCGGCAAGGGCGTCACCTTCGACGCGCCGCTCGAACTGAACGCGAAGGGCGCGCTGCTGGCGTGGCCGGTCGCCGCGATGGTGGTCCACCTGGCCCTGACGGCCCTGTTCGGCCCCCGCGACCCGGAGCCGACGGGGGAGTGGGGCGCGGCGTACGGCCCCGCGCGGAGCGAGGACAGCCAGGCCTGGGGCGGCCCCGAGAAGTAGGACTGCCCGTCCCGGCCCGCCCGATCGGCCCTAGGTCGGGCCCGCGAAGATCGACCGGACAGGGCCTGGCCGCGTCAGGCGCGGCCGATCGGGGCCAGGACCGCCGCGGTGAGCGTGGTCAGATCGGTCGGGGACAGCTCGACCTCCAGGCCGCGGCGGCCCGCCGAGACACAGATCGTCGGATGGGCCCCCGCCGAGGCGTCCAGTACGGTGCGCAGCCGCTTGCGCTGGCCGAGCGGTGAGATACCGCCCCGGACATAGCCCGTCGTACGCTCCGCCGCCGCGGGGTCCGCCATCGACGCCCGCTTGCCGCCGACCGCCGCCGCGAGGGCCTTGAGGTCCAGTGAGCCGGCGACCGGGACGACGGCCACGGTCAGTTCGCCGTCGACGTCCGCGACCAGGGTCTTGAAGACCCGGTCGGGGGAGACCCCGAGCGCCTGCGCCGCCTCCTCGCCGTAGGAGGGCGACGCGGGGTCGTGTTCGTACGCGTGCAGGGTGTACGCCGTGCCCGCGGCGGTCAGCGCGACCGTGGCCGGTGTGCCTCCCGACTGCTGCTGCTTTTTGGGCTTCTTCGCCAAGGCGCCTGTTCCTCGCGTCAGTTGGGGCTGATCGGCGTCAGGGTCAGATCCCCGCCGGGCAGCGAGGGCAGATGACGGATGACCGCGGTCTCGGCCCGCAGCAGCTTCAGCTCCTCGCGCAGCCGGGCCGCCATGTCCGGGGCTTCCAGCAGCCGCTGCTTCGTCGGGGTGTCGAGCACGGCCGCCGCGGCGACCAGATACGACACCACCGAGGGCTCGTCCGGCAGTTCGTCGCTCGTGGAGAGCGAGCGCTCGCGCGCCCCGGCCAGCCGCTTCTGGTAGTTCAGGAAGGCGCGCAGCACCCCTTCGGCGAGGGTGTTCGCGCCGTCTCCCTTCTCCTCGGGAAGCTCTTCGAGCTCGGCTGTCAGATAGGGGCCGCTCGCGTCGACCGAGAGCAGCTTGACCCGGGTGGTGCCGGTGGCCACCACCTCGAAACTGCCGTCAGGGCGTTCGCGGATCGTGGCCGCGTCCGCGACGCAGCCCACCGGGTGGAAGGCTTCGAGGGGGTCGGTGCCGAAGCCGGCGGCGGGGCCGCGGTCGGCGGCGGCCGTCGGGGCGGGCAGCCCGGGCGCGGTCGTCGCGGTTTCGTGCCCGTCGCGGATGGCGACCACGGCGAAGCGGCGTGGCTCGGATTCATCCGTCTTGAGCAGCTCGCGCATCATCGCGCGATAGCGCTCCTCGAAGACGTTGAGGGGCAGGACGAGGCCTGGGAACAGCACCGCGTTCAGCGGGAAAAGAGGGAGGCGTGCGGTGGTCACAACGGTCAAGCGTAATGGCCGCGGGGCCCTCTCCGGTCTGCCCGGTTCCGCAAAGGCATCGCGGAGGCCACCTGGATCCTCACGCCGTCCCGTGTTTCGAGGAACTGACCCAGCGGATCGTCGGTGAAACAGGTCCACGGGAAGGAGGTCGCGTACGGTCCGATCAGCCGGAACTGTTCCAGTGCGGAGCTCCAGCGCCCCCGCCTGACCAGGACGTACGCCAGCAGGTTGCGTACCTCGGCCGGCCAGGCGTCGCCCGCTTCGTACTCGGCGGAGACGGCGACGGCCAGATCCGCGGCCGCGTCGATCCTGTCCCCCTGGACGGGGGTGGGATCGCCGCTCAGCAACTGGGTGAAGGCGGCCCGCACGGGCAGCGCCCGCACCAGCGATCCCGGCAGGGCGTCGTGCGCCGCCTGCTCGGCGAAGTCGAAGCACTCACGGTGCGAGCCGTACCACTGCGCCGAGAGGTACTGGAGGGCCGCCACATGGCAGCCGTAGTGGTGCGAGGAGCGGCGCACGGCCTGCTCCCACAGCGACTCGAAGGCGGTGTGCGAGGCGTGTGTGCCGCGCGCGTGGTCGAGCGCGATGCGCCAGGGCACCGGATCGCGCGGATCGCCCGCGGCCGCGGCGTCGATCAGCGGGCCCGTCTCCCGCAGCCGCTCGGCGCGGGCCGGTGACTCCCAGGCTCTGCGGACGGCCAGTTCCGCGCTGACGAGGAGCGCGTCCGGATCGCTGGGGGCGCCACGCAGCCAGGCGGCCAGCCAGGCGTCACGGCCGTGGGCGAACGCGGCGAGCCGCCGCACATAGCGGTCGCGATTCTCCCACTCGGCCGATTCCCGCGTGGTCGCCAGCAGCTTCGCCGCCTGCTCGTACTCGCCGAGAGCGGCGGAAACCAGCGCGGGGGCGAGCCGGCGGTCGGGGGCGTCGAGCAGCACCGCGTCGTCCGGCGGCAGCCCGGCGGCGAGCTGCGGGGTGTGCCGGACCATACGCGCGGTGCTGATCAGGGCGCGAAGCAATGACATGGTGCGGACCATTGAAAACCGCAGGTCGCGGACGCGCCAGTGGGCAGCTGTGAAGCTTTCGCATCAGGAGGAAAGGTTGTACCTCCGGAAGTCAAGAGAAGGCAAAGATGCCGGCGAGTGAGCCGAAGGGGCGCGCCGCTGTCGAAAGGGAGAGCGCGCACAGGCCCCGAGGTACGAGGGGTCGAGCACGGTCGACCGTCGACAGTGGCTTAA
>NZ_JBVJDS010000014.1:21121-206074 GCF_055582185.1 Streptomyces sp. NPDC042201
CGGAGGTGAACCGAGCCCTAAAAAAGCGGTGCGTGAGCCGAAGGGGCGCGCCGCTGTCGAAAGGGAGAGCGCGCACAGGCCCCGAGGTACGAGGGGTCGAGCACGGTCGACCGTCGACAGTGGCTTAAAGCGCCCCGGAGGTGAACCGAGCCCTAAAAAAGCGGTGCGTGAGCCGAAGGGGCGCGCCGCTGTCGAAAGGGAGAGCGCGCACAGGCCCCGAGGTACGAGGGACCGAGCACGGTCGACCGTCGACAGGGGCTTAAAGCGCCCCGGAGGCGAACCGAGCCCCAAAAAAGCTCAGCTGCGGCGCAGGAGGCGGGTGGCGCCGGCGGCTACCGTCGTGGCGAGGATCCAGCCGAGCAGGATCAGCGCGGCCGCCGCCCACTGCCAGCCGCCCTCCAGCAGCCAGTAGCCGTCCTGGCCGAGATCGATCACCGGCACCAGCAGATCCAGCGCGTAGAGCGACGCGTTCCACGGTGGATGCTGTTCGGCGTGGAGCGCCTGTGGGGGGTGGCGGGTGAAGGCGATCGTGCCGGCGCCCCACAGCACGGCCATCCACAGCGCCGCCCGCCCCGGCCGGTAGCCGTACGCCACCGTCCAGTCCTGCAGATAGCCCCAGAGCTTCGCGGCAAGCGGCAGCGTCTCGCGGCGCCGCCGCTGCTTGGCGAGCAGCACCTCACGGGCGTCCGCGTCCTCGCCGCTGTTGCGCAGCACGTGTGCCAGCCGCTCGTACGGCTCAGGGGCGTACTCCGGGGTCGCCGCGGCCACCCACTCCAGCCGCCGGGCGAGCGGGAAATGGCCGAACGGGACGAGGTTCTCGTAGACCAGACCGCCCATGGCCAGCCCGCCGGGCCCCGGCCAGCTGGTCGACATGTCGACCAGCGTGACGATCCTCGCGCCGCTCAGCACGACCCGGCCCTCCTCCGCGCGCTCGCACTTGAACCGCAGCTCCGGTGTGACGATCCGGCGCAGCGACAGCTCCTCCGTGGCCGTCAGGAAGAAACGTGCCTGCTCCAGATCGACGGCGTCCCCGAACCGGCCGTCGTCCAGCCGCACCCCGCCGTGGCACTCGAAGCGCCGCAGCCGGGCGCCGCGGGCCGGCGCGACGGCGTACCCGGTGCCGTGCGGGGGAGTGGCGCCGAAGGGGCCGCTCTCGCCGCTCCGCTCCGGCCCCACCCACGCGCCCGTCATATGGAGGGTCCGCTCGACCGTCAGCCGCGGCGCGTTCAGCGCCATCAGCTCCCGCGCCGCGCGCAGCCGGCTGCCGCGCAGGCTCAGCGACACCCCGACCTGCGCGCCGCGCAGGCTGACCTCGCCGTAGGTCTCGATCTCGTCGGCCTGGAGATCCTGGCCGACGCATAATCCGTCGGCGGTGATCGCCCGGCCCAGCCGGTCGGGACGGACCTCGATCTGGCTGATCAGCAGGTCGGTGCCGATATGCGCGTCGGTCAGCCGGATACCGCCCTCGACCCGGCAGCGCGGCAGATGGAGATCGCCCTCGGTACGCAGCCGGGCGGCCTCCAGCCGGGGTATCGCGCAGCCCACCATGCGCAGCGTGGTGAAGTGCGACTCCGGCAGCACCACCTCGTTCTCGAAGCGGCAGTGCTTCAGCTCGACATACGGCGCGATCGTGCCGCCCGCGAGGTTGAGCGTCCCGGTGATCTGGACCCCGCGGAGCTTCAGCGCCGCGACCCGGCCCGCCAGCGCGGCCGGCCCGCTGAGCAGCAGCAGGGCGATGACCCGGGCGCGCACGCTGCGCTCCGTGCCCCAGGACCGCCCGGAGAAGGGATTGTCCAGCAGTGGATCCGACGTGCTCAGATCGTAGGTACCGCCGTTGCGGAACGCCTGCCACATGCCGAGTTCCGCGGCGCTGAGCCAGTCGGGAGATTCGTCGTGCTGCGGCTCGGTCACGGCCGCCTCCGCTTCCCGTTTACGCACAGATGGTTACAGATGGTCCGTAAAGCTGTTGTTCCCTCTGAGTGACGACCTGAAAGCTGGGGGTGAGGAGTGACCTCCGGGACGTGTATCAGCCAGTGATACGTGCGTCCGGGGGCCTGATCCGGTCTGCGAGAATTAACCCCGTGATCTCACGAATCGACCTGCGCGGCGACACCCTCCCCGAGGGTGGAGCCCTGCGTGACCTGCTGCCCCGAGCCGAGTTTGATGTGGCGGCCGCCCTGGAGAAGGTGCGGCCCATCTGCGAGGACGTGCGTCATCGGGGCACGGCGGCGCTGATCGAGTACGCGGAGCGGTTCGACGGCGTGAAGCTGGAGCGGGTACGGGTGCCCGCGGCCGCTCTCGCCGACGCCCTGGAGGGGCTCGATCCGGCCGTACGGGCCGCCCTGGAGGAGTCGATCCGGCGGGCCAGGCTGGTCCACCGCGCGCAGCGCCGCACCCCGCACACCACCCAGGTCGTGCCCGGCGGCACCGTCACCGAGAAGTGGGTGCCGGTCGAGCGCGTCGGTCTCTACGCGCCGGGCGGCCGGTCCGTCTACCCGTCGTCCGTGATCATGAATGTGGTGCCCGCGCAGGAGGCGGGCGTCGAGTCCCTCGCGCTGGCCTCCCCGCCGCAGGCGGAGTTCGGCGGACTGCCCCACCCCACGATCCTCGCCGCGTGCGCGCTGCTGGGGATCGACGAGGTGTACGCGGTGGGCGGCGCCCAGGCCGTCGCGATGTTCGCGTACGGCACCTCGGGGCCCGACGGCTGCGCCCCCGCCAATATGGTCACAGGACCCGGCAATATCTGGGTCGCCGCCGCCAAGCGCTACTTCACCGGCCGGATCGGCATCGACACCGAGGCGGGCCCCACCGAGATCGCGGTCCTCGCGGACTCGACCGCCGACCCGGTGCATGTCGCTGCCGACCTGATCAGCCAGGCCGAGCACGACCCGCTCGCCGCGGCCGTCCTCGTGACCGACTCGGTGGAGCTGGCCGACGCGGTCGAGAAGGAGCTGGAGCCGCAGGTCGCCGCGACCAAGCACATCGCGGACCGGGTCGTCCCCGCCCTGTCGGGCAAGCAGTCCGCGATCGTGCTGGTCGACTCCGTCGAGGACGGCCTGCGAGTGGTCGACGCGTACGGCGCCGAGCACCTGGAGATCCAGACCGCCGACGCCGCCGCGGTGGCCGGGCGGGTCCGTAACGCGGGCGCCGTCTTCGTCGGCCCGTACGCGCCCGTCTCCCTCGGCGACTACTGCGCGGGCTCCAACCACGTGCTGCCGACCGGTGGTTGCGCCTGCCACTCCTCCGGCCTCTCCGTCCAGTCCTTCCTGCGTGGCATCCACATCGTGGACTACAGCAGGGACGCCCTCGCCGAGGTCGCCCACCATGTGGTGACGCTGGCGGAGGCGGAGGACCTGCCCGCGCACGGCGCGGCGCTCAAGGCGCGGTTCGGATGGCAGGTGCCGGGCGCATGAGCTCCCCCGACCCCTTCACCCTCGACGACCTGCCCGTACGGGACGAGCTGCGCGGCAAGTCCCCGTACGGCGCCCCGCAGCTGGACGTCCCCGTACAGCTGAACACCAACGAGAACCCCTACCCGCTGCCCGAGCCGCTCGTCGAGCGGATCACCGAGCGGGTCCGGGCGGCCGCCCGCGGGCTCAACCGCTACCCCGACCGGGACGCGGTCGAGCTCCGTACCGAGCTGGCCGCGTACCTCACCCGTACCGGAAAGCACCCGCTGACCGCGGCGAACGTCTGGGCCGCCAACGGCTCCAACGAGGTCATCCAGCAGCTGCTGCAGACCTTCGGCGGCCCCGGCCGTACCGCGATCGGCTTCGAGCCCTCGTACTCGATGCACGGCCTCATCGCGCGCGGCACCGGCACCGGCTGGCTCTCGGGCCCGCGCAATGAGGACTTCACCATCGATGTCGGGGCCGCCGTGGCCGTGATCGCTGAGCACCGGCCGGACGTCGTCTTCATCACCTCGCCCAACAATCCGACGGGCACGGCGGTCGACGCGGACACCGTCCTCGCGCTGTACGAAGCCGCCCAGGCCGCCAAGCCGTCCCTGGTCGTGGTGGACGAGGCGTATGTCGAATTCAGCCACCGGGCCTCCCTGCTGCCGCTCATCGGCGGCCGGCCGCACCTGGTCGTCTCCCGCACGATGTCCAAGGCCTTCGGCGCCGCCGGACTGCGCCTGGGCTATCTCGCCGCGCACCCGGCCGTGGTCGACGCCGTCCAGCTGGTGCGCCTGCCGTACCACCTCTCCGCCGTCACCCAGGCCACCGCGCTCGCGGCACTGGAACACACCGATACGCTGCTGGGGTACGTCGAACAGCTCAAGGCCGAGCGGGACCGCCTGGTCGGCGAGTTGCGGACGATCGGTTACGAGGTCACCGACTCGGACGCGAACTTCGTGCAGTTCGGCCGCTTCGAGGACTCGCACGCCGTCTGGCAGCGGATCCTCGACCGGGGTGTCCTCGTCCGTGACAACGGCGTACCGGGCTGGCTGCGGGTCACCGCGGGCACCCCGTCCGAGAATGACGCGTTCCTCGACGCGGTACGTGACTTGAAGAAGGAGCAGAGCGCATGAGCCGCATCGGCCGCGTGGAGCGCAGTACCAAGGAGACCTCCGTCGTCGTCGAGATCGATCTCGACGGCAGCGGCACGGTGGATGTGTCGACCGGGGTCGGCTTCTTCGACCACATGCTCGACCAGCTCGGCCGGCACGGCCTGTTCGACCTCACGGTGAAGACCGAGGGCGATCTGCACATCGACACCCACCACACCATCGAGGACACCGCCCTCGCGCTCGGCGCCGCCTTCAAGCAGGCCCTCGGCGACAAGGTCGGCGTCTACCGCTTCGGCAACTGCACGGTCCCGCTGGACGAGTCGCTCGCCCAGGTCACCGTCGATCTCTCCGGCCGCCCGTACCTGGTGCACAGCGAGCCCGAGAACATGGCGCCGATGATCGGCGACTACGACACGACCATGACCCGGCACATCCTGGAGTCCTTCGTGGCCCAGGCCCGGATCGCGCTGCATGTCCACGTCCCGTACGGACGCAACGCCCACCACATCGTGGAGTGCCAGTTCAAGGCGCTGGCCCGCGCGCTGCGCTACGCCTCCGAGCGCGACCCGCGCGCTGTGGGAATTCTTCCGTCGACCAAGGGTGCCCTGTGACCGGTCTGTCCACCGTTCTGATCGTCGTGGGGCTCTTCCTGGCGGGCGGTGTCTACTCCTTCTCCAAGCAGAAGCTGCCCAAGGGCGTGATCGTGCTGCTGGCCCTCTGCAGCGTGCTGTGCCTCGTCGCCGGTGTCCTGCGTATCCAAGGGATCTGGGAATGAGCAAGAGCGTCGTCGTCTTCGACTACGGATTCGGCAATGTCCGCTCCGCGGAACGCGCCCTCGCCCGGGCCGGCGCCGAGGTCGAGATCACCCGCGACTTCGACCGGGCCATGAACGCCGACGGGCTGCTCGTCCCCGGCGTCGGAGCCTTCTCCGCCTGCATGAAGGGGCTCACCGCCGCCCGCGGCGAGTGGATCGTCGGCCGCAGGCTCGCCGGCGGCCGCCCGGTCATGGGGATCTGCGTCGGCATGCAGATCCTCTTCGAGCGTGGCATCGAGCACGGCGTGGAGACCGAGGGCCTCGACGAGTGGCCGGGCACGGTCGCGCCGCTCAACGCCCCGATCGTCCCGCACATGGGGTGGAACACGGTCGAGGCGCCGCAGGACAGCGAGCTGTTCGCCGGACTCGACTCCGATGCCCGGTTCTACTTCGTGCACTCGTACGCCGTGCACCAGTGGACTCTGGAAGTCACCAACCCCAAGATCCGTGCCCCCAGGGTCGCGTGGTCCACCCACGGCGAGCCGTTCGTCGCGGCCGTGGAGAACGGGGCACTGTGGGCCACCCAGTTCCACCCCGAGAAGTCCGGCGACGCCGGCGCCCAGCTGCTGACCAACTGGATCGGAACCCTGTGATGTCCTCTGTGCCGAAGTCTCCCGCGCCGAAGCTCGAACTCCTTCCCGCCGTCGATGTCCGCGACGGCCAGGCCGTCCGGCTCGTCCACGGCGAGTCCGGTACGGAGACGTCGTACGGCTCCCCGCTGGAGGCCGCTCTCGCCTGGCAGCGCTCGGGCGCCGAGTGGCTGCATCTGGTCGACCTCGACGCGGCCTTCGGCACCGGTGACAACCGCAAGCTGATCGCCGAGGTCGCCGAGGCCATGGACATCAAGGTCGAACTGTCCGGCGGTATCCGCGACGACGTCTCGCTCGCCGCCGCCCTCGCCACCGGCTGCACCCGGGTCAACCTCGGTACGGCCGCGCTGGAGACCCCGGAATGGGTCGCCAAGGTCATCGCCGAGCACGGCGACAAGATCGCGGTCGGCCTCGACGTACGGGGCACGACCCTGCGCGGCCGTGGCTGGACCCGCGACGGCGGCGACCTCTACGAGACCCTGGCCCGGCTGGACTCCGAGGGCTGCGCCCGCTACGTCGTCACCGACATCGCCAAGGACGGCACCCTCCAGGGCCCCAACCTGGAGCTGCTCAAGAACGTCTGCGCCGTGACCGACAGGCCGGTCGTCGCCTCCGGCGGTGTCTCCTCGCTGGACGATCTGCGCGTGCTCGCCACGCTGGTGCCCGTGGGAGTCGAGGGCGCCATCGTCGGCAAGGCGCTGTACGCGAAGGCGTTCACCCTGGAAGAGGCGCTGGCGGCGGTGGACCGGTGAGCGACGTACGGAAACTCGCGTCCGGCGGCCCGTGGGAGGAGTCCTTCGGCTACTCCCGCGCGGTGGAACTCCCCAACGGCCTCGTCCTGGTGTCCGGCTGCACCTCGGTGGTCGACGGGAGGATCGCGGAGGGCGGCCCGTACGAGCAGACGAGGACCGCCTTCGCCGTCGCCCTCAAGGCGCTGGCCGAACTGGGCCTCGGCGCCGAACATGTGGTCCGCACCCGTATGTACATCACCCATGTCCGGGACTCCGACGACGTTGGACGCGCCCACAAGGAGCTGTTCGACGCCGTACGCCCGGCCGCGTCGATGATCGTCGTCGCCGGCCTCATCGACCCGAGCCTGGTCGTCGAGGTCGAGGTCGAAGCCTTCCGAGGAGCCTCCGCATGACCTTGGCGGTCCGAGTCATCCCCTGCCTGGACGTGGACAACGGCCGGGTCGTCAAGGGCGTGAACTTCCAGAATCTGCGGGACGCGGGCGACCCGGTCGAGATGGCCAAGCTGTACGACGCGGAGGGCGCCGACGAGCTGACGTTCCTCGACATCACCGCGTCGTCCGGCGACCGCGAGACGACGTACGACGTGGTGCGCCGCACCGCCGAGCAGGTGTTCATCCCGCTCACGGTCGGCGGGGGCGTCCGTACGCCCGAGGACGTGGACAAGCTGCTGCGGGCCGGCGCGGACAAGGTCGGCGTCAACACCGCGGCCATCGCCCGGCCCGATCTGATCCGGGAGATCGCCGAGCGCTTCGGGCGTCAGGTGCTGGTGCTGTCCGTGGACGCCCGGCGGACGGCGACCGGGTCCTTCGAGGTCACGACGCACGGTGGCCGCAAGGGCACGGGCATCGACGCCGTCGAGTGGGCCCAGCGGGCGGCGGAGCTGGGCGCGGGGGAGATCCTGCTCAACTCGATGGACGCGGACGGCACGAAGGACGGCTACGACACGGAGCTGATCGCGGCGGTGCGCAAGCACGTCAGCGTGCCCGTCATCGCGTCCGGCGGCGCGGGCCGGCTCGCGCACTTCCCGCCGGCCATCGCGGCCGGCGCCGACGCCGTACTGGCCGCGTCCGTGTTCCACTTCGGTGAGCTGCGGATCTCGCAGGTCAAGGGCGCTCTGCGGGAGGCGGGCCACCCGGTGCGCTGACGCCGCGGGGGCCGACGGCCGTGCGTGCAGAGCGCGGGGAAGACCCGTGAAGACCGGCGACGTCCGGTGAAGACCGGTGAACTTACCGATGCTTGCCGGCCGGGTGCACCGGGACAGTGGCGACCGCCAGTGAAAACGGCGGTTCCGCTCCGGTGCACCCGATGGCCTCCGGCGTGGCCCCGCCACGACCGAGAGGACCCCCCTCGTGCAGCAGCACTCTCAGCCGCGAGCCCACCCCCGTACCCCCGCCACCCCCGGCCGTCCCCCCACCCGCCGGAGCTTATGGGCCGGAGCGGTCGCGGCCGCGGCACTGGTCGCCGCGCTGATCCCCGGCGCGTCCGGTGCGGCCGGAGCGTACGGCGCGCAGGCCGCGGCCAATCCGTACGAGCGCGGCCCGGCGCCCACCGTGTCGAGCATCGAGGCGTCACGCGGCTCGTACGCCGTCTCCCAGACCTCGGTCTCCGGGCTGGGCGTCACGGGCTTCGGCGGCGGCACGGTCTACTACCCGACGTCCACCGCGGACGGCACCTTCGGGGCCGTGGCCATCTCGCCCGGTTTCACCGCCACCCAGTCCTCCATCGCCTGGCTCGGACCGCGGCTGGCCTCCCAGGGCTTCGTCGTCTTCACCATCGACACCCTCACCACCCTCGACCAGCCCGACAGCCGGGGCCGGCAACTCCTCGCGGCGCTCGACTATCTGACGCAGCGTTCGACGGTCAGCAGCCGGATCGACAGCGCGCGGCTCGGGGTCATGGGCCACTCGATGGGCGGCGGCGGCACCCTGGAGGCCGCCAAGAGCCGTACGTCTCTGAAGGCGGCCATCCCGCTGACCGGCTGGAACCTGGACACCAGCTGGCCCGAGGTGCGTACCCCCACGCTGGTGGTCGGGGCCGACGGCGATACGGTCGCGCCCGTCTCCTCGCACTCCGAGCCGTTCTACGAGTCGCTGCCCGGCTCGCTCGACAAGGCGTATCTGGAGCTGAACGGCGCCACCCACTTCACCCCGAACAGCTCGAACACCACCATCGCCAAGTACAGCCTGTCCTGGCTGAAGCGGTTCATCGACAGTGACACCCGCTACGAGCAGTTCCTCTGCCCGCTGCCCAGGCCGAGCCTGACCATCGAGGAGTACCGCGGGAACTGCCCGCACCCCTCCTGATCCGGCTCACCGGCCGGGCAACCGGGGTGCCGGTGGCGGTCCTTCCGCCCCCGGCACCCCGGCTGTGCCGGGGCACAGTACGGAACCGGCCCGGATGGGGAGGCGCCCAACACCGGCCACCCCACGCGCCGTCGGCGGGCGCAAGCCTTCCGAGGTTGTTTACGCAGAAGTAACGTGACGGTCGTGACCCCAACGACGACCGTGCGCAGTCCCCTCCGGCTGTACGGCCGCAGCGGTGAACTCGCCATCCTGGAAACCCTGTTGACCCGGCTGAGCGGCGGGCGCGGCAGCACGCTCGTGCTGACGGCGCCGCCCGGCCTCGGCCGCAGCGCCCTCGCGCTGCACACCGCCGACGGCCACCGAGGACCGGTCCTTCGCGCGGCGGCGGCCCCCGCGGAACGGCTGCTGCCGTACAGCGGACTGCACGCGCTGCTCTGTTCCGCGCAGGTCCCGTTGCCGGTGCCACCCGCCGACGTGCTGCGCTCGGGCCTCGCGCCCATCGCCCTGCTCGACCTGCTGACCGCCCTCGGCGCCCGCCGCCCGCTGCTGGTCTGTGTCGACGACGCCCACGCCTGGGATCCCGACTCGCGCGCCGCGCTGGCCTTCGCGGTCCGCAGGCTCGCGCCCGGCTCCCGGGTCGCCGTCCTGCTCACCGCCGCCGACCGCCAGGACGGCGCGGAGGCCTTCACCGGACTGCCCGCGCTCCGGCTGGGCCCCCTCGACGACGCCGCGGCGGCGGAGCTCCTCGACCGGGTGACGGAAGGGCGGATCGATCCCGCCGTACGGGAGGAGCTGCGGCGCGAGGGCGCGGGCAACCCCCGGCTGCTCACGGCGCTCGCCGGCCACCTCGGCCGGGACCAGGTGACCGGACGTCACCCGCTGCCCCGGCCGCTGCCCGGCGCAGAGGGCGTACTCGCCGCCTACGCAGCCCACTTGGACGCGCTGCCCGACGACACCCGCACACTGCTTCTCTTCGCCGCCGCCGCCGAGGAACACGAGCCCGAGGGGGCGGGCGCGGACACGGTCCTGCTGCTGCGCGCCGGGCAGTTGGCCGGGATCGACGCCGGCCGGCTCGCCCCCGCCGAGCTGGCGGGAGCGGTCCACAGCGGCGGCGGCCGGGTCCGCTTCACGCATCCGCTGCTGCGCAGGGCGGTGCTGCGCCGGGCCCCGCTCGCCCGCCGCCGCGCCGTGCACCACCTGCTGGCCACCGCGCTCGACGGACCGCACAGGACCCTGCCCCGGCTGGTCCAACGGGCCTGCGCGGCGGGCGGATACGACCCCGCGCTTGCCGATGCCCTGGCACGGGCCGCCGTCCCGCCACGCCCGCACGCCGACCGGGCGGCGGCCCTCGCGCGGGCCGCCGCGCTCTCCACGGACGAGGCCCTGCGCGGCGCCCGGTTCGCCGCGGCGGCGGAGCACGCCTGGCTCGCCGGGGAGCCGGGGCGGGCGCGGATCCTGCTGGCCCGGGTACGCGCCGTGCCGGCGCCCGGCCGCGCGCACTACGTACGGGGACTGCTCGCCCTGCGCGACGGACCGGCGGCCGACGCCCGGGAGGCCCTGCTGAC
The DNA here is from genome assembly GCF_055582185.1 of Streptomyces sp. NPDC042201. NCBI lineage: Bacteria > Bacillati > Actinomycetota > Actinomycetes > Kitasatosporales > Streptomycetaceae > Streptomyces > Streptomyces sp. NPDC042201. The sequence continues at coordinate 31,656 of NZ_JBVJDS010000014.1, forward strand.
GGCGGCCGCGCTGCTCGCTCCGCGTGACGTGGGACGTACGGTGAGCGCGCTGCTCGGCGCGGCCGAGGCGGCCTGGGCCATGGGCGACGCGGCGGCCTATCTCGACGCGATGAGCCGGCTGCCGGTGCGCGGGAGCGATCCGTCGCTGGAGCGGTACCGCGCGGGGATGTGCGCCGTCTTCGGCGGCAGGACGGCGGAGGGGCACGCGCTGCTGCGCGGCTGCCTCGACGCGGTGGCGCAGGACCGTCCCGGCTCCACCGAGGGCTCCGGCGATCCGGCCCGGGGGCTGCGGGCCGGGGTCGCCGCGCTGGTGCTCGGCGAGGTGGACGACGCCTGCCGGGCGGGGGCCAGGGCGCTGGCCGCCGTACGCGCCCATGGCCCGGACCCGCTGCTGCCGCAGGCGCTGGAGCATCTCGCGTACGGCGAACTGCGCGCCGGCCGCTACGCGCTGGCCCGCGCCCATGCCCGCGAAGGGCTGTGCGCCGCCGGCCGGCTGGGCCAGCGCAACGTGGCCGCCCATCTGCACGCCGTGCTCGCTCTCGCCGCGTCCGTCGAGGGCGACGCGCGGACCTGCGGGGAACACGCCGACGCGGCCATGGCCGGCGCGGGGCCGCACGGGCTCGCCCAGGCGGCCACGCTCGCCCGCTGGGCGGTGGCGCGCGCTGCACTGGCCGACGGCAGATCCGCCGAGGCGGCCGCGCGGCTCTCCCCGCTGGTCCAGCCCGGACCGCGGCGCGGCCACTTCGCCGCCCGGATGCCGGCCGTCCCGTGCTTCGTGGAGGCGGCCGTGCTGGCGGGCCGGGGAGCCGAGGCGTACGCACTGGTCGAGGAGTTCGCGGGGTGGACCGCACAGACCGCCGACCCCCAGGCACCGGCCCAACTGGCCCGCTGCCGGGCGCTGCTGGCCCCGCCCGCCGAGGCCGCCGCACGCTACGAGGAGGCGCTCGCCCATCACGACCGCGCCGACGGCGACTTCGAACGGGCCCGTACGCAACTGCTGTACGGCCACTGGCTGCGGCGCCGGCGCAGGACCCGGGAGGCGCGCGGCCCGCTGCGGGACGCCCTGGTGGCCTTCGAGCGGTGCGGCGCCCGGCTCTGGTCGGGACGGGTACGGGGTGAACTGCGCGCCGCGGGCGAGGCGGTGGCGGAGGAGAGCGGGGCCGCCCCGCCGGGACCGCTGGTCCTGCTCACCCCCCAGCAGCAGCGGATCGCCCGGTGCGTGGCGGAGGGCGCGACCAACCGGGAGGTGGCCGTACGGCTCTCTGTGAGCACCCGGACCGTTGACCATCATCTGCGGAATGTCTTCGCGACGCTGGGCGTCCGGTCCCGCACCGAACTCGCGCGGCTGCTGGACCGTGGGGGCATAGGGCGGGACGAGAAGAATGCGGCAGACCTCTAGTGCCCCTCCCGGAAATGTTTGCCCCGTCGCGACGCCCAGCACGCACGCTCGCCGCGTTGGCCGAAGACCCGAGTAGCTCCGCTACAAGGGTCTCCGGCCGCCTTGCGATCGCACGCACCGGCCGCCGCTCCTTGACGGGCAAAAATTCCCGGTCACGGCACTAGGTACCGACCGGGCGGTATGTCATTCTGCGGGCGTCAGGAAGATCCGTCGCGGGCCGGCCCGCCCCGTCCCCACGTGTGCCGCGCCGTGCCGCGCCGGAGTGAGCCGACTCCCGGTGGAGGCCGCTATGCCGCACGTCATACGCACGCGGGTCAGAGCACCGCACGCGCCGTCGACCGCCCTGCCGGCCGCGTGGGCCACCCCTTCGCCGCGCGGCCGCCCCCGCTCCCCGGTCGACGCGGAGGCCGTCGCCGTACTGCACCGCGCCGCCCGGGCGCTGCTCGATGACCTGGCCGGGCTGACCGACCGGCTGGTCGCGGCGCTGCGCGAGCAGGAACCGGCCTACCGCGCGGCGATCGAGACCGACGCGGCCGAGGTGTGGCAGGAGGTGCACCGCTCCCTGCGGCACAACATCGGTTCCCTGATCCAGCCCAGGGAGTCCCGGGACGCCGCCTGCCGCACCTCCTGGCGCATCGGCGCCTCCCGGGCCGAACAGGGCCTGCCGCTCGACGCGTTGCTGCACGCGTTCCGGCTGGGCGGCGCCATGGTGTGGCAGGGGCTCGTCGACGAGACGGCCCGCAGCCATCCCGACGAGATCCGGCTGCTCATCCATGTCGCGGCGCAGGTCTGGAACTTCGTGGACGAACACTGCGGCCTGGTCGCCGACGCCTACCGGCAGACGGAGCGGCGGCTCGCCTGGCGCCGCGAGAACCGGCTGCGGCTGATGACCGCGGCGCTCCTCGACGGCACGGCGCGCATCGCCGACCTCCCGGACGCCGCGGCGATGCTCGATCTCCCCGAACACGGGCGGTACGTGGTGCTGGCGGTGACGGGCTCCCGCACCGGCCCGCCCGTCACGCTGCCGCCCGGCACCCGGGCGCTCTGGCACACCTCGCCCGAAGCGGAACACGCGATCGTGCTGCTGGGGCCGCAGGCGCCGGTCGAGGAGGCGGCCGCCCCGGAGGTGCCGCCGGGCGTCCGCGTGGGGGTCAGTTCCGCCGTCCAGGGGCTCGCCGCCCTCGGTGACGCGCGCCGGCTCGCCGGGACCGCGCTCGGGACCTGTCCGCGCGGGGGCGGGGTCGTACGGCTGGAGGACCATCTCCCGGCCGCGCTCGTCGTCTCCTCACCGGGGCTGGGCGCCGCCCTGGCCGAGCGGGTGCTCGGACCGCTGGACCGGCTGGACCCCGGCGACCGCGACGTACTGCTGGCGACGCTGACGGCCTGGTTCGATTCCGACGGTTCCGCGCGGCGCGCGGGGGCCCGGCTCTACTGCCACCGCAACACGGTCCTCAACCGGCTGCGCCGCTTCGAACAGCTCACCGGCCGCTGTCTGTCCCGGCCGTCCGACGCCGTGGAGATCTCCCTCGCCCTCGCCGCGCGGCGGCTGCTCGCCACCTGACCCCGCGCGGCCCGCCGGTCCGTCCCGAGATCCCGCAAGTTTTATTGCGCAATTTATATTGCGCAACTTTCCTTTCCTGTTTACGGTCGGAACCATGGCAGACACGGACCCCCGCAGGATCACGGATCTCGACACCCTCAAGGCGTTCGGTCATCCGCTGCGCATGAAGCTCTACCGGGCGCTCTACATCGCGCGTTCGGCCACCGCCTCGCAACTCGCCGACCAGGTGGACGAGGCGGTGTCGCTGGTCAGCTACCACCTGCGCAAGCTCGCCGATCACGGGCTGATCGAGGAGGCCGAGCAACAGGGCACGGACGGCAGGGAGCGATGGTGGAGGACCGCCTCGCAGGGGCTGAGCTTCCATGACGAGGACTTCACCGACGCCCCGGAGAAGGCCGCCACCCACGCCGCCGTCGGCCGCATGTCCTTCGAGCAGCGCTCCGATCTCTACCGCGGCTATCTCGACACGCAGGGCGCCTGGGACGCGGACTGGCGCCGCGCCGCCTTCAGCAGCGAATACCTGGCCCCGCTCACCGCTGGGGAACTCGCCGCGCTCAGCCACGAGATGCACGAGCTGGTCAAGAAGTACGAGGCGGCGGGCCGGGCCGCCGAGGACGCGGGCGACACGGCGGGACGCGAGAACGTCGCGCTGCACCTGTACGCGTTCCCGTTCCGCACCTGAGCCCCGATCCCCGAGCCCAAAGACCTCCGCGTCCCGAGCCCCGAGAGGATCACACCGTCGTGAGCGCGACCGTCATACCCACGCCCGCCGCACCGGTTTCTCCGCGCCCCGCCCACCGTGACGGCAACGTCCTGCGCTGGCTCGGCGCCTACACCGCCTCCATGGTCGGCGACAGCGTCTACTACATGGCGTTGTCCTGGGCCGCGACCCGTACCGGCAGCCCCGCACAGGCCGGACTGGTGCTCGCCGTCGGTTCCGTACCGCGCGCCGTGCTGATGCTCGGCGGGGGAGTGCTCGCCGACCGGTTCGGCCCGCGCCGGGTTGTCATCGGCAGCGACACCGCGCGCTGCGTCTTCATCCTGGGGATGGCGGCCGCGCTGCTGTTCACCACCCCCACCCTCTGGCTGCTGGTCACGGTCGCGCTGGTCTTCGGCGCCGTGGACGCGCTCTTCCTGCCCGCCGTCGGCGCCCTGCCGCCCCGGATCACCGCACCCGGCCAGCTGGCGCGCGTCCAGGGGATGCGCGGACTCGCGGCGCGCGTCGCCGGCGTCACCGGGGCGCCGCTCGGCGGACTCGCGGTGGCGCTCGGCGGCTCGGTGACCGCCTTCGCCGTGGCCGGGGCGCTGTTCGCGGTGTCGATCCCCCTGCTTCTCTCGGTACGGATCGCCCCACAGCCCGCCAAAGCCTCGGGTGATGGCGCGCCGGACACCGCCTGGAGCGAACTGGTCGACGGGCTGCGCTACATCCGCCGCCATCGCGTGCTCGGCCCGCTCGTGCTGGTCGTCGCCGTCGGCGAACTGGGCTTCGTCGGCCCGCTCAACATCGGGCTGACCCTGCTCGTCCAGGAGCGCGGCTGGGGCGCCGACGGCATGGGCTGGATCGTTGCGGCGTTCGGGGTCGGCGCGGGCGTCAGCGCACTGGCGCTGACGGTACGGGGACGGGTGCCGCGCGCCGGACTCGTCCAGACCGCCGGGCTGGCCGCCGGATCCGTCGCGGTCGCCTGCCTCGGGTTCGCGCCCTCGATCGCCCTGGCCGTCGTCGCGGGCGTCTTCATCGGGCTGCTGGCAGGGCTGAGCGGCGCGCTGACCGGAGCCCTCCTCCAGACGGCGGCCGACCCGGAGTACCTGGGCCGGGTCACCTCCGTCGCCACCCTCTTCTCGCTGGGCATCGCGCCGCTCAGCTACCCGCTCACCGGCGCGGCGGTCGGGCTGTGGGGAACCGGTCCCGTCTTTGCCGTCAGCGCGGCGGTGTGCGTCACGGGCGGCCTGCTCGGCTTCGCCTCCAAGGCCCTCCGCCGCGCCGAACTACCGGGCTGACGCTCGGAGCCGTACCGCCGTACCACTCCCTAGATGCCGAGCTTGGCCTCCTGCAGCCGCTCGATCGCGTCCTTGTCGCCCTCCAGCTGCACATCCGCCGCGCCCTGCCGTCCGAACGCGAAGAGCACCAGCTCGCCCGGCTCACCGGTGACCGTCACCACCGGCGTGCCGCGGTGGGCCACGCTCGTCTGGCCGTTCGGGCGGCGCAGCACCAGACCCACCGGGGACTTCCGGCCCAGCAGCCGGCCGCCCTTCTCCAGCCGCGACCACAGTGTGTTCGCGAAGACGCCGTCCAGCTCCCGCGGCGTCCAGTCGGGCTGCGCCCGCCGGACATCCTCGGCGTGGACATAGAACTCGACGCTGTTCGCCGCCTCGTCGATCTGCTTGATGCCGTACGGGGACAGCCGCGGCGGTCCCGTACGGATCAGCTGGACCAGCTCCTCGTACGGCTTCGTGAGATATTCGCGCTGGACCCGCTCCAGACGGTTCCTGAGCGCGGCGAGCACCGTCCCGCCCGCCGCGTCGGGGCGGCGCTCGCGCACCACCACATGGGCCGCGAGGTCCCGGGTCAGCCAGCCGTCGCACAGCGTCGGTGCGTCGGGGCCCGTCGCCTCCAACAGGTCGGCGAGCAGAAGTCGTTCACGCTTTGCATGGGTCGACATGTCCGCAAGCCTACGGTGGCCCCGCCCCGTCCGCCCAGTGGACGTCCGTCCCACCCCGCCGTCCGGGCGCGGCACAATGGGCCGTATGACAGGCACGACCCCGGCCCCGGGCCCGACCGGCGGACTCGACCCCGCCCTCGCCGGCCGCCTCAAGCGCAGCGCGGACGGACTCCTCCCCGCCATCGCCCAGCAGTACGACACCGGTGAGGTGCTCATGCTCGGCTGGATGGATGACGAGGCCCTGCACCGCACCCTGACCACCGGCCGCTGCACCTACTGGTCCCGCAGCAGGCAGGAGTACTGGGTCAAGGGCGACACCTCGGGCCATGTCCAGCACGTCAAGTCCGTCGCGCTGGACTGTGACGCCGACACCGTTCTGGTCCAGGTCGACCAGGTGGGCGCCGCCTGTCACACCGGCGCGCGCACCTGCTTCGACGCCGACGTCCTGCCGCTCGGGCAGTGAACCGGACAGTAGGGTCAGCGGCCATGGATCTCGACACCTTCCGCAAGCTGGCGGTGGACCGCCGCGTCATCCCCGTCAGCCGACGGCTCCTCGCGGACGGCGACACCCCGGTCGGCCTGTACCGCAAGCTCGCCGCCGAGCGCCCCGGCACCTTCCTGCTGGAGTCCGCGGAGAACGGCCGCTCCTGGTCCCGTTACTCCTTCATCGGCGTACGGTCCGCCGCCACGCTCACCGAGCGCGACGGCAGCACCCACTGGCTCGGCACCCCGCCCGTCGGCGTCCCCGTCGACGGCGACCCGCTGGCCGCGCTGCGCGCCACCGTGGAGACCCTGCACACCCCCCGCGACCTCGCCTCCGGCATGCCGCCCTTCACCGGCGGCATGGTCGGCTATCTCGGGTACGACATCGTCCGCCGCCTGGAGAAGATCGGCGAGCACGCCCGCGACGATCTGCGCATCCCCGAGCTGACCATGCTGCTCACCTCGGACCTCGCCGTGCTCGACCACTGGGACGGCACGGTCCTGCTGATCGCCAACGCGATCAACCACAACGACCTCGACACCGGCGTGGACGAGGCGTACGCGGACGCGGTCGCCCGCCTCGACGCCATGGCCGCCGACCTCGCCGAGCCGGTGCGCTCGGCGCCCACCGCGCTGCCCGCCTCCGAACTGCCCGAGTACACCGCGCTCTGGGGCGGCGCCGACTACCAGGCCGCCGTCGACGACATCAAGGAGCGGATCAGGGCCGGCGAGGCCTTCCAGGTCGTCCCCTCCCAGCGCTTCGAGACGCCGTGCACCGCGAGCGCGCTCGATGTCTACCGGGTGCTCCGGGCCACCAACCCGAGCCCGTACATGTATCTCTTCCGCTTCCCCTGCGAGGACGGCGGCGCCTTCGACGTCGTCGGCTCCAGCCCCGAGGCACTGGTGAAGGTCGAGGACGGCCACGCGATGGTCCACCCCATCGCCGGCACCCGGCCGCGCGGCGCGACCCCGCAGGAGGACCAGGCCCTCGCGGACGAACTGCTCGCCGACCCCAAGGAGCGCGCCGAGCATCTGATGCTCGTCGATCTCGGCCGCAACGACCTGGGCCGGGTCTGCCGGCCCGGCAGCGTCGAGGTCGTCGACTTCATGTCGGTCGAGCGGTACTCCCACGTCATGCACATCGTCTCGACCGTCACCGGACGGGTCGCGGACGGCCGCAGCGCCTTCGACGTCCTGACCGCCTGCTTCCCCGCGGGCACCCTCTCCGGGGCGCCCAAGCCGCGCGCCATGCAGATCATCGACGAGCTGGAGCCCACGCGGCGCGGACTGTACGGCGGCTGTGTCGGCTATCTCGACTTCGCCGGGGACTCCGACACCGCCATCGCCATCCGCACCGCCCTGCTCCGGAACGGCACGGCGTACGTCCAGGCGGGAGCGGGCGTCGTCGCCGACTCCGACCCGGTCTCCGAGGACACCGAGTGCCGCAACAAGGCGGCCGCGGTGCTCCGTGCCGTACACACGGCGAACCGGCTGAACGGGGCGTAGAGCGGTAACGACCTGGTGCGCGATAGGCGTCGGGGGCCCACCGCCTATCGCGCACCAGGTCGTAAGGGATAGTGGGGTGCGTGAGTGCCGTACCCGTACCCCAGCCCCGTACCGCCGCCCCGTCGGACACCGCCCCCTCGGCCGCCACGCCGTCGGACGCCACCCCGGCCGCCGCCGCGAGCGGCCGCCGCGCTCTCGCCGCGGCTCTGTTCCTCGGCGCCGTCGGCGCCGCCGTGGTGCTGATCGCCTCGGGCCAGATCTGGGCCGAGGGCACCGCTGCCGTCGGCGGCGGCTCCGTACCCCTCGACGCCGACGGCCGTGATGTCACCGGCGTTCCCGCCGCCCTCGCCGTCGTCGGCCTCGCGGCGCTCGTCGCCGTCTTCGCCGTCCGCGGCGCCGGCCGGCTGCTGGTCTCCGCGCTGCTCGCGCTGAGCGGCGCGGGCGCGGCCGCCGCCGCGTTCCTCGGCGCCTCGGACCGCTCGGCCCTGGACGAGCTGGCCGCGCGGACGACCGGCGACACCGCCGCCACCGTCGACGCGCTGTCGCACACCGCGTGGCCGTATCTGACCGGCGCGGGCGGTGTACTGATCCTGCTCGCGGGGCTGCTGGCCCTGGGATACGGCAGGCGCTGGCCCGCCATGTCCGGCCGTTACGACCGTCCCGGCGGCGCCGTGGCGGGCGGTTCCGCCGCCCCCGACGGGAGCGGCGCGGGCGCCCGTGCCGCCCGCCGGACGCCGGTCGTGGACCCCGACCGTCCCGAGGACCTGTGGAAGGCCCTGGACCGTGGCGAGGACCCGACACGCGAGAGCTGACAGCCGGCCGGGCCGTATGGGGTGGGTCACATGTGGCGGACCCGACCAGCCCCCCGGCGCTGTTCGGGCAGGGCATGCGGGACAATGTTCGGTGAGCGTCCGACTCACACAGCGCATCAGCAACGAGGAGCAACTCATGGCGGGCAGCAGCCACGGACACACCCCGGCGGCCTGGACCGGTGTCACCATCTCCTTCATCGGCTTCTGCATCTCGGGAGTCTTCATGGTGGCCGCGAACCAGCTCGGCTTCTGGGCCGGCCTCGTGGTCGTTCTGCTCGGTGGTGTCGTCGGTCTGGGGATGAAGGCCGCCGGCCTCGGCATGCCCAAGGAGTCCACGGAGCTGGCGCAGGCCAGGGCCCAGGTAGGACAGTCGCAGTCCGCCGAGGCGCAGGCTCCGGCCGAGACCCAGACCCAGGAGAAGGCTCCGGCAGCGCAGACTGTCTGACCGGCCGGGCTCCGCCCCAGACGCAGTCCGGCGAGACCGGGCTGCGTCTTTCTGGCTGCGTCTTTCCGTATGGGCAGCGACAATCACCGGGTGGATGCCATGCCGAGGCCCTCCGGGCCAGTCCCCGCCGGCCCCGCGCGGCCGGCGGCTTCGTTCGTGCGCCGGCTTCTTCCGCCGCTCGCCACCCTCGCCGGGGTCGCCGCCGCCTTCACCTACGTGGGCCTCGTCGACCCGAATGAAACCGGCCACTATCCGGTCTGTCCGCTCTACGCCATCACCGGTGTCTACTGCCCGGGCTGCGGCGGTCTGCGCAGCGCGCACGCCGTCGCGCACGGCGATCTGGCCGCCGCCCTCGGCGACAACGCGCTGGCCGTCGCCGGCTACGCGCTCTTCGCCGTCGTCTGGGTGGTCTGGGTGGCACGGGCCAGGAAAGGGCTCCCCCTGCGGATCACCCTCCCGCCCGTCGCGTGGTGGGCGCTCGGCGGGGTGGCCCTGATCTTCAGCGTGGTCAGAAACCTGCCCTTCGGCTCGTCGCTTGCCCCGTGAAGGACCAGGGAGTGGGATGCTCGGCCCACCGGATGCGGGTCCTTCGGCCACTTCCGGCTAGCATCAATATGGCTGATCCTGCACCAACGGCTGACTTGATCATCACCCGTACCTGATTCGCATGCGTGTCCGCACCGGACGCGGCCGCGCATCGACATCACCGTCCCGGAAGGGGGCCGCTCGCGTGAGTGTGCTCGACGAGATCATCGAAGGCGTCCGCGCCGACCTCGCAGAGCGGCAGGCGCGCGTCGGCCTTGACGAGCTCAAGGAGCGCGCGGCCAGGGCGCCCCAGGCCAAGGACGCCCTCGCCGCGCTGCGCGGCGAAGGCGTGCAGGTGATCTGCGAGGTCAAGCGCTCCAGCCCGTCGAAGGGCGCGCTCGCCGCCATCGCCGACCCGGCGGGACTCGCCGCGGACTACGAGGCGGGCGGCGCCGCCGTCATCTCCGTGCTGACCGAGCAGCGCCGCTTCGGCGGTTCGCTCGCCGATCTGGAGGCCGTACGGGCCAAGGTCGACATCCCGGTCCTGCGCAAGGACTTCATCGTCACCTCGTACCAGCTGTGGGAGGCGCGGGCCTACGGCGCCGACCTCGTGCTGCTGATCGTCTCCGCGCTGGAGCAGGCGGCGCTGGTCTCGCTCATCGAGCGGGCCGAGTCGATCGGGCTCACCCCGCTCGTCGAGGTGCACGACGAGGACGAGGTCGAGCGGGCCGTGGCGGCGGGCGCGAAGATCATCGGTGTCAACGCGCGAGACCTGAAGACCCTGAAGGTCGACCGCGGCACGTTCGAGCGGGTCGCACCCGAGATTCCGGCCGGCATCGTGAAGATCGCCGAGTCGGGGGTGCGGGGTCCGCACGACCTGATCGCGTACGCCAACGCCGGGGCCGACGCCGTGCTCGTCGGCGAGTCGCTGGTCACCGGACGCGACCCGAAGGGCGCCGTGGCCGATCTCGTCGCCGCGGGAGCCCACCCGGCGCTGCGGCACGGGAGGGACTGACCTCACCGTGGCCCCTGTCGCCGAAGTCCGTACGCCGGGTATCCGGCCGAGCCTGCGCTCGGCCGGTGCGTCGGCGTGCGTGCCGCACGCGCCGCTGGCGCGCGGGTGCCGCCCGCGCGGCTGCCGGGCGCCGGCGCGACGGGTGCACGGACGGCGGGTCCGGTATGTGATCGGGGACGAACCCGGTCAGGTCAACGGGATGCGATGGCGCGGGCGGCCGCGCTGTGAAATGAGCTGAGCCGATCCCGCGTGGGGTGCCGGTGCCGTGCGTTCGACGTGCGGTGCCACGCCTCCGTGGTCGCGTGCGCGGCTGACTCGCTCATGGCGCATACGGTGATCCAACCCGTTGCTTCTGAGGAGTTCTGGCATGTCCAGCGAGTTTTTCATTCCCGATCCCGAGGGTCGTGTTCCCAACGCTGAGGGGTACTTCGGCGCCTTCGGCGGCACCTTCATTCCCGAGGCGCTCGTCGCCGCCGTCGACGAGGTCGCCGTCGAGTACGAGAAGGCGAAGGGCGATCCCGCGTTCGCCGCCGAGCTGAACGACCTCATGGTCAACTACACCGGCCGGCCCAGCGCGCTGACCGATGTCCCGCGCTTCGCCGAGCACGCCGGGGGCGCCCGGGTGTTCCTCAAGCGGGAAGACCTGAACCACACCGGGTCGCACAAGATTAACAATGTGCTGGGCCAGGCATTGCTGACGAAGCGGATGAGCAAGACCCGGGTCATCGCGGAGACCGGCGCCGGTCAGCACGGCGTCGCCACCGCGACCGCCTGCGCGCTGTTCGGGCTCGAATGCACCATCTACATGGGCGAGATCGACACCGAGCGCCAGGCCCTGAACGTGGCCCGGATGCGGATGCTCGGCGCCCAGGTCGTCCCCGTCACCTCCGGCAGCCGGACGCTGAAGGACGCGATCAACGAGGCGTTCCGTGACTGGGTCGCCAATGTGGACCGTACGCACTATCTGTTCGGCACCGTCGCGGGGCCGCACCCCTTCCCCGCGATGGTGCGGGACTTCCACCGGGTCATCGGCGTCGAGGCCAGGCGGCAGATCCTGGAGCGGGCCGGGCGGCTGCCCGACGCCGCCGTGGCGTGTGTGGGGGGCGGGTCCAACGCGATCGGGCTCTTCCACGCGTTCATCCCCGACGCGGGCGTACGGCTGGTGGGCTGCGAGCCCGCCGGGCACGGCATCGAGAGCGGTGAGCACGCCGCCACGCTGACCGCGGGCGAGCCCGGGATCCTGCACGGCTCCCGTTCGTACGTGCTACAGGACGAGGAGGGCCAGATCACCGAGCCGTACTCGATCTCGGCCGGGCTCGACTACCCCGGCATCGGCCCCGAGCACGCGTATCTCAAGGACAGCGGGCGGGGTGAGTACCGGGCGGTCACCGACGACGACGCGATGCGGGCGCTGCTGCTGCTGTCGCGTACGGAGGGCATCATCCCGGCGATCGAGAGCGCGCACGCGCTGGCCGGTGCGCTGGAGCTGGGGCGGGAGCTCGGGAAGGACGGGCTGATCGTCATCAATCTCTCCGGGCGCGGCGACAAGGACATGGACACGGCCGCCCGCTACTTCGGGCTGTACGACGGCGAGGGCACGAAGTGAGCGGGAACATCCAGCTGCTGAGCGACACGCTCGCGGCCGCGAAGTCCGAGAACCGGGCCGCGCTGATCGCCTATCTGCCGGCCGGTTTCCCGACCGTGGACGGGGGGATCGAGGCGGTGAAGGCCGCCTTCGACGGCGGCGCCGATGTGGTCGAGGTCGGGCTGCCGCACAGCGACCCGGTGCTCGACGGGCCGGTCATCCAGACCGCCGACGACATCGCGCTGCGGGGCGGTGTGAAGATCGCCGATGTGATGCGTACGGTCCGTGAGGCGTACGAGGCGACCGGCAAGCCGGTGCTGGTGATGACGTACTGGAACCCGATCGACCGGTACGGCATCGAGCGGTTCACCACCGAGCTGGCCGAGGCGGGCGGCGCCGGGTGCATCCTGCCCGACCTGCCCGTGCAGGAGTCCGCGGTGTGGCGCGAGCACGCCGAGAAGCACGGCCTCGCGACGGTCTTCGTGGTCGCGCCGAGCAGCAAGGACGAGCGGCTGGCGAAGATCACGGCGGTGGGCAGCGGCTTTGTGTACGCCGCCTCGCTGATGGGCGTCACGGGCACGCGCGTGTCGGTCGGCGCGCAGGCTCAGGACCTGGTGCGCCGTACCCGTGCGACCACCGCGATGCCGGTCTGTGTCGGGCTCGGCGTCTCCAACGCCGAGCAGGCGGCGGAGGTCGCGGGCTTCGCGGACGGGGTGATCGTCGGCTCGGCCTTCGTGAAGCGGATGCTGGACGCGCCCGACGAGGCCGCCGGGCTGGTGGCCGTGCGTGAGCTGGCGGGCGAGCTGGCGGAGGGCGTTCGCAAGCGCTGACGTTCGCAAGCGCTGACGGGTGATCTCACCCGTACGGGTGGAACTGGGACCGGGGAGGTGCGTACGTGCCTCCCCGGTTCGTTGCTGAGGGCGTGAGCGAGAAGAACCGTGAGGCAAAGCGGAGCGCGAGAGAGCGGCTCCAGCAGGAACGTGAAACGCACAGGACACGGGAGAAGCGCAGGCGCGCGCTGATCGTGTCCGCGGCGGTGGTCGGAGTGCTCGGCCTCGCCGCGGTGATCGGACTGATCGCCGCGAACACCGGCAAGGACAAGACCAGCGTCGCGGCAGGACCGGTGGCCGCGCCCTCGGGTGCGAACGGCAAGGACGAGCTGGCGATCCCGGTGGGGGCGACGGACGCGCCGTCGACGCTCACGGTGTGGGAGGACTTCCGCTGCCCGGCCTGTGCCCAGTTCGAGAACGGCTTCCGTGACACGATCCACCGGCTGGAGAAGGCGGGACAGCTCAAGGTCGAGTACCACCTCGCCACGATCATCGACGGCAACATGGGCGGCAGCGGCTCGCTGCGCGCCGCCAATGCCGCGGCCTGCGCCCAGGATGCCGGCCACTTCTCCGCGTACCACGACGTGCTGTACCAGAACCAGCCGCCGGAGGCGGACGACGCCTTCGCCAAGGAGAGCCATCTGCTGGAGCTGGCGGGCAAGGTCGACGGACTGGAGTCGGCGCCCGGTTTCCGCGAGTGCGTGGACGGCGGGCACCACGACGAGTGGGTGAAGAAGTCCGCCGAGGCCTTCCAGAAGGGCTCCTTCAGCGGGACGCCGACCATCCTGCTCAACGGCGAGTCGGTCTTCCCGAAGAAGGGCACCGAGAACATCACTCCCGACAATCTGAAGAAGTGGGTCACGGAGGCCAATAAGGGCAAGAAGCCGGGCACCGCCACGCCCTCGGTCCCGCCCGGGGCGACGCCTCAGGCCTGAGCTCGTTATCCAGAAGTTGCCGGGCGGGACGCCGTACGTCCCGCCCGGCCATGTAGCGTCGGTGCTGCCATGGAACTTGCCTACATTCCCAGCCCGTCGACCGGAGTGCTCCATCTCGGACCACTTCCGCTGCGCGGCTACGCGTTCTGCATCATCATCGGTGTCTTCGTCGGCGTCTGGTACGGCGGCAAGCGCTGGGTCGCCCGGGGCGGCAAAGCCGGCACCGTGGCCGACGTCGCCGTCTGGGCGGTGCCCTTCGGCCTGGTCGGCGGGCGGCTCTACCATGTGATCACCGACTACCAGCTGTACTTCAGCGACGGTGAGGACTGGGTCGACGCCTTCAAGATCTGGGAGGGCGGCCTCGGTATCTGGGGCGCCATCGCGTTCGGCGCGGTCGGTGCCTGGATCGGCTGCCGGCGCCGCGGCATCCCGCTCCCGGCGTACGCCGACGCCATCGCGCCCGGCATCGTCATCGCCCAGGCCATTGGCCGCTGGGGCAACTGGTTCAACCAGGAGCTGTACGGCAAGCCGACCGATCTTCCCTGGGCGCTGAAGATCACCTCGGGTACGAACCGGGATCCGGGCCTCTACCACCCGACGTTCCTGTACGAGTCCCTGTGGTGCCTGGGAGTCGCCCTGCTGGTCGTCTGGGCCGACCGCCGCTTCAAGCTCGGACACGGGCGGGTCTTCGCCCTCTATGTCGCGGCGTACTGCGTGGGCCGCGCCTGGATCGAGTACATGCGGGTCGACGAGGCGCACCACATCCTGGGCGTCCGGCTGAATGTCTGGACGTCGGCGGTCGTCTTCCTGCTGGCCGTCGTCTACATGATCGTCTCGTCGCGGGTACGGCCCGGGCGCGAGGAGATCGTGGAGCCGGAGGCGGTGGAGACGCCGAAGGACGCGAAGACCGAGAAGGACGCGAAGAGCGAGCAGGACACGAAGGACGCGCCCGACGAGGCGGACGGCTCCGTGGAGAAGCCGGAGAAGACCGACGACGTCGCCGAGGCGGCCGAGAAGAGCTGACGGGCGCCGAGGTGCCCCCAGGGCCGCCGGACCTTCTGGGTCCGGCGGCCCTGGTGCGTCTCCAGGCATCCGCGCTCTCTTGCCGGGACGCCCCTAGCGATCCGCCAGGGACAAAGTGCGGCGGGCGGCCGCCACGATCGCCGCGTCCACGAAGCGGCCGTCCGACAGCGCGTGCGCGCCGGCGTCCCGCGCCGCCGCCTCAAGGATCTCCTCGGCCTCTCCGATCTCCCGGGGCGTGGGCAGAAAGGCCCGCTCGATGACCGGCAGCTGACGCGGGTGGATCGCCGCCCGCCCCAGCAGGCCCAGCGCGCGGCCCCTGACGCAGGACGCCGCGAGCCCGTCCAGGTCCCGGACGTCGGGAAACACCGACTGGGCCGGGGGCGCCAGGCCCGCCGCGCGGGCCGCGACCACGACCCGGCCGCGCGACCAGTCCAGGCCGGTGTCATGCCGTACCCCCAGATCGGCGCGGAGGTCCGCCTCACCCAGCGCGATGCCCCGGACCGACGGGTGCGCCGACGCGATGACATGCGCGTGTTCCACGGCGAGGGCCGATTCGAGCAGCGCGTACAGCGCGAGGTCCGGGGCGCGCGACGCGACGCGGTGGATGTCGGACGCGTGGGTGACTTTCGGCAGGCGCAGTCCCGACAGCCCCGGGAGGCCGACCAGTGAGGGGAGGTCCTGCGAGTCGGCGATCCTGACATGGACCGGGACCGGGTGGGCCGCGGCCAGGAACTCGGCGGTGGCGGCACGCGCGTACTCCTTGCGCTCGGGAGCCACCGCGTCCTCCAGATCCACGATCACCACATCCGCGCCGTAGGAGAGCGCCTTCGTCATTACCTCCGGACGGTCCCCGGGGACGTACAGCCAGGTGAGAGGGATGGTCACAGGGCGCCCTCCGAGCGGAGCGCGGCGATCTCGGGCGCGGACAGACCCAGCTCCTCCAGGATCGCGTCGGTGTCCGCGCCGTGCGGGCGTCCCGCCCAACGGATGGCGCCCGGGGTCTCGGAGAGCCGGAAGAGGACGTTCTGCATCCTGAGGGGGCCGAGCTCGGGGTCGGGGACCTCCGTGATGGTGTCCAGCGCCCGGTACTGGGGATCGTCCATGACATCGCGGATGTCGTAGACGGGCGCGATGGCCGCCTCGGCCTTCTCGAACAACGCCATGGCCTCCTCGCGGGAGTGCCGGGCGAGCCAGCCGCCGACCGCTCCGTCCAGTACGTCGGCGTGCTCGGCGCGGCCGCTGCCGGTGGTGAACCAGGGCTCCTCGATCAGCTCGGGGCGGCCGACCAGGCGCATGACGCGCTCGGCGACCGACTGGGCGGAGGTGGAGACCGCCACCCAGGAGCCGTCGGCGGTGCGGTAGGTGTTGCGCGGGGCGTTGTTGCGGGAGCGGTTGCCGGTGCGGGGCTGCACATAGCCCAGCTGGTCGTACCAGAGCGGCTGCGGGCCCAGCACGGTGAGGATCGGCTCGATGATCGCCAGGTCCACGACCTGGCCACGGCCCGTCGCGGCCCGGCCGTTGAGCGCGGTCATCACCGCGTACGCCGTGGCCAGCGCCGCGATCGAGTCGGCGAGGCCGAAGGGCGGCAGCGTCGGCGGCCCGTCCGGCTCCCCCGTGACGGCGGCGAACCCGCTCATCGCCTCCGCGAGGGTGCCGAAACCGGGGCGATGGGAGTACGGGCCGAACTGGCCGAACCCCGTCACGCGCGCGAGGACCAGCCGGGGGTTGACCGAGGAGAGTTCGTCCCAGCCCAGGCCCCATCTCTCCAGGGTGCCGGGGCGGAAGTTCTCGATGATCACATCGGCTTCGGTGGCGAGCCGCAGGAGAAGGCGGCGGCCGCCGGGGGTGGAGAGATCGAGGGTGAGGGTGCGTTTGTTGCGGCCCAGCAGCTTCCACCACAGCCCCACGCCGTCCTTGGCGGGGCCGTGTCCGCGCGACGGGTCGGGGCGGGTGGGGTGCTCGACCTTGATCACCTCGGCGCCGAAGTCGCCGAGCATCGTGGCGGCCAGCGGCCCCGCGAAGAGGGTTGCGAGATCGAGGACGCGCAGACCGGAGAGGGGCGGATCCCCCGGGGCGAGAACAGGGGCGAGAACGGGGTCGGGGTCGGAAGCAGGGTCGGAGACGGGGGCGTGGACGGGCGCGGTCATCGGGCCTCGATCTCGGTGCGGTACGGCATGGAGGTGGACGCCCCGTGGCGCTGGACGCAGAGCGCGGCGGCCGCCGAGGCCCAGGCCATCGCCCGGGGCATCGGGCGGCCCTCGCAGAGCGCGACGACGAGGGCGCCCACGTACGTGTCACCGGCGCCGGTGGTGTCCACCGCGTCGACCCGGGGCGCGGGCACGGCCACCGGCCGCGCGCCCCGGGCCGCGTACAGACTGCCCGCCGCCCCGAGCGTGATCACGACCTCCGGGACCTGCCGGAGCAGCGCCTCGGCCGCCGCGTGCGGGTCGGCGATCCCGGTGAGGGTGGCGGCCTCGTGTTCGTTGGGGACCAGGAGATCGATGACGCCGAGCAGTTCGGGCGGCAGCGGCTGGGCGGGGGACGGTGTGAGCACGGTCCGCACGGAGTGGCGGCGGGCCGCCTCCGCACCGGACAGCACGGCGCTCAGGGGCAGTTCCAGCTGAAGGAGCAGGGCCTCGGCGGTCTCGATGAGCGTCTCGTCACCGAGGCCGAGGCAGGTGACGGTGCCGTTCGCGCCGGGGACGACGACGATCGCGTTGTGGCCTTCGTCGTCGACGACGATATGGGCGGTGCCCGAGGGGCCTTCCGCCGTGCGCAGGAGATCGATGTCGACGCCGGAGGCGGTGAGCGTGTGCCGGAGCTCCTCCCCGAACCCGTCCGCGCCGACCGCGCCGATCATCGCCACGTCGCCGCCCGCGCGCGCGGCGGCGACGGCCTGGTTGGCGCCCTTGCCGCCGGGGATCGTACGGAACTCACGGCCCGTGACGGTCTCCCCGAGTTTCGGGGCGCGCGCGGTGTACGCGACAAGATCCATATTGGTGCTGCCGAGCACCACGATGGCGGTCATGGGCGGAGTGCCTCCCTGTGGGTCGTGCGGGTCGCGTGGCCGCTGGGGATGGTCGCTGTCCTGGTCAGTTCCGCGAGGGTGTCGAAGCCGATGTCGTCGAAACCGCCGACGGAGCTGGCGAGCCGGTTCTTGAGCGGGGCGGTCCACCGCTCGGGCAGCCTGGCCGGGTGGCCGGCCAGCAGCCCGGTGATGGAACCGGCCGTCGCGCCGTTCGAGTCGGTGTCCCAGCCGCCCGACACGGCGCGGCAGATGGAGTCGCCGAAGTCGCCGTCGGCATGGGTCAGGGCGGCGGCGAGCAGGGCGGCGTTCGGGATGGCATGGACCCAGTGGTAGTGGCCGAAGGTGGAGTGGAGCAGATCGGCGACGGTATCGAAGCCGGCGTGGGCGCGGGCGGATTCGATACCGAAGCGGACGGCTTCGGCGAGCCGGGAATGCGGCGGTACGACGGACAGCCCGGCCCGCAGGCAGGCGTGCACGTCCGCGCTGTCGGCCGCGGCGGCGATGGTGGCCGCGATGAACATCGCGCCGTACACCCCGTTGGCCGTATGGGTGAGGGTCGCGTCCCGGTGCGCCTGCGCCGCGGCCGCCGCGGGGTCGCCGGGATGTGTCCAGCCGTGCACATCGGCGCGGATGGCCGCCCCGATCCACTCCCGGAACGGATTGTGGTGCCGGGCGGTGTACGGCGGCTCGATCCCGGCGAGCAGATTGCGGTACGCGACGCGCTCGGCCGTGAACGTACGGCCCGCGGGCAGTTCGTCCAGCCAGACGCGCGCCACCTGCGCGGTGGTGAAGTCCCTGCCGTGGCGCTGGAGGAGGAGCAGATTGAGCAGGGGGTAGTTGAGGTCGTCGTCCTCCGGCATCCCGTCGATGTTCTCGGCGAGCGAGGTCGGCGCGGACCGCCGGTTCCAGGGGTACGCGGCGGCGAGGTCCGCCGACAGCCCCTCGGCGGTGAACCAGGTGTGCAGCGGCCAGTTGCCGGTGGCGCGGGCGAGGGCCCGGATGCCGTGCAGGGGCAGCTTCTCGACGGGCTTGCCCAGCAGACAGCCGACGGCCCGGCCCAGCCACGCCGCGTGCAGCTGGAGGACGGTGAGGGCGGGGCGTACGTCTCTCGGTCCGGCGGCGGGGGTGCTTGCGGCAGCGGGGTCGTTGCCGGTGCCGTCCGGGTGCGGTTCGTGCCCGCCCCGGCCGTCCGGCCACGACGGGCACGCCGCCCTGATCGCGGGCAGATCCGTCGGCTCCGCCTCCGCCGACGGCGCCGGCTGCTGCTGCAGTTCGTCGAGCAGCTGCCGGGCCAGCGCGCGCAGCCGTGCGGACGCCCGGTCCGGCGTCACGCCCGCGCGGTCCGGCGCGGGGTGGCCGCCCGCCGCGTGCCAGCGGCGGGCGATCCGTGTCGTGTCGCGGCCGTCCTCCGACGCCTGGCGCAGTTCATGGCCGATCAGGTCCTCGGGCTGGACCCAGGTGAGCCGCAGGTCGGTCATCGTGCCTCCGTCAGCCGGGCGAACGCGCCCTCGTGTGCGCGGCGCCGTTCCGTGTCGCGGCGGAAGATCTCGTACGCCACCTCTGTCAGCGCCCGCGCGGGGGCGTGCAGATCGAGCCGGCTCGCCTCGGCCACGCGCTTGGCCCAGTCGTCGGGGACCGCCCGCTCGCCGCCCAGGGCCCCCGCGAGCGCGCCGCTCATGGTGGCGATCGAGTCGCAGTCCCGGCCGTAGTTGACCGAGCCGAGCACCGTACGGCGGTAGTCGCCGGCGCCGATCAGCATCATGCCGAGCGCGATGGGGAGCTCCTCGATGGAGTGCAGCCGTGAGGGGCGGCGGGCGCCCAGGGACGGGGAGCGGTAGGCGGGGCCGACCGTGTCGAAGGGGGCGACCGCGTCGCGCAGCCCGCGCAGCGCGGACTCGGTGTCGCGGTGCCGGGCGGCGACCTCGCACACCGCCTCGATCGCCGCGCGCGTGCCGTCCTTGGCGAGGGCGAGACAGGTCTCGACGACCGTCGCGGGCGTGGCGCCCGGGAGGCAGGCCGCCGCGACCGCGGCGGCGAAGACCCCGGCCGCCTCCCTTCCGTACGAGGACTGGTGCGCGCCCGCGAGGTCGATCGCCTCGGCGTACGCGGCCGCCGGATGGGCCGCGTTGACCAGCCCCACCGGTGCCATGTACATCGCCGCACCGCAGTTGACGATGTTCCCGGTGCCCGCCTCGCGCGGGTCGACATGGCCGTAGTGAAGGCGGGTGACGATCCACTTCTCGGCCAGGAAGATCCGCTGGAGGGGCAGGGCCTCGGCCTCCAGCTCCGGGATCCAGCGGGGGGTGGAGATCAGGTCGGGTACGAGATGGTCGGCGACCGCGTACGCGTCGAGGTGGTCGCGGACGCGCTCGTACACCCGGATCAGCGCCTGCGTCATCAGGGTGTCGTCGGTGACGTGGCCGTCGCCCTTGTGGTACGGGGCGAGGGGGCGGGCCGTACGCCAGTCCTCGTGCCACGGCCCGACGATGCCGGTCACGCGGCCGCCGTGGCGTTCCACGATCTGGGCGGGGGAGTACCCCTCGACCGGGCCGCCGAGCGCGTCACCGACGGCCGCGCCGATCAGGCAGCCGGTGATCCGGTCATCGAGTGGGAGCGCTGTCGTGGGCGGGGCGGCGGCCTGAGCCGTGGGGGGAGTGCTGAGCGTCGTCATGTCGGAATTGTCCACCCGAGGCGGTCAGTTCCGTGGCTGTCAGCAGCCCGGCGAGTTCGACCAGATCGGTGCCGGCGAGCCGGGGGAGCGCACACCCCGCCAGCACGCGGCAGGCGTCCCGCCAGGCGACCGGTACGGCGTCGCCGCCGCCGAGCGCGCCGGTCAGCGCGCCGGCCAGGGCGGGCGCGGAGTCGGCGACCCTGGAGAGACAGGCGGCGGCGGGTACCGCCGCGGTGACATCGCCGCCGGCCGCGAGGGTCAGGGCGAGGGCGACCGGGACGGTCTCCGCCGCGGCGATGCCGTAGCTGTAGACATGGTCGACGATCTGATGCTCCAGCAGCGGCACGAGAGCGAAGGCACCGGCCGGTTCCCCGGCGAAGTCGCGGGCCAGTTTGAGGGCGTGGCGGGCGTTGCGGCCGATCTCCGTCGTCTCGGGGAGCTGGGCGAGGGCGGCGTCCACGGCGGCCTCGGGGTCCGCGCCGCCGAGCGCGGTGGCGACGGCCGCGGCCATGGCGCGGGCGCCGTGGACGCCGTCGCCGTCCTGGGTGTAGCGCGCGTCGAACTCGGCGAGTTCGGCCGCGGCCCACGGGTCGCCGGGGTGGACGACGGCGAGGACGACGGCCCGTACGCAGGCGGCGTCGTCGAAGTAATGGGGGTTGTCGTGGCCGGTGGCGGGCGGGCGCAGGCCGGTGGCGAGGTTGCCGAGGCCCGCGCGTACGGAGATCCGGGCCCGCAGGGGCAGCACGGCGGACTCGACCTCGGGTGCCCGCTCGGCGGCCGCGGCGATCTCGGCGGCGAGGGAGTTCCAGGCGAGATCGACGGCGGCCCGCATCCGGCGGTCGGCGCCGAGACCGTGGAAGAGATCACCGGCGGCGGTGAGCACGGACTCGGCGGTGAAGGCGGCCCATTCGGCGTCGTCGGAGGGGCCGAGCCTGAGCGGCTCGGGGGGCTGGTTGAGCGCGATGGGCACGGGGAGCGTGGTGGTCGCGTTCTGCTCGGCGAAGGTGTCCAGCTCCCGGGTGAGCCGCCGGGTCCACTCGGGCATCCGCGCGGCCCGGTGCCGGGCGGCCGGCCATCCGGCGGCGTCCCCGGAGGCCAGCCCGAGGAGGAGCCCCTCGATCCGGCGGACGGGGCCGCCACCGCCGCCGAGCAGCGGGCCGGCCGCCCCGCTCCCGGCCGGCGCGTACGCCGCCCGCCTGGTCTCGTCTTCCTGGTACGTCGTCATGACTCCGCCTGTTCGTCGTCCGGGGTGAGCAGGTCCGCGATGTCCAGGACGTGGTAGCCGCGCATCGACGGCAGACAGCTGCCCCGCACCGGGCCGATGACCGAGGCCCATTCGGGCGGGATCGCGTCCGCCCCGGACATGGCTCCGGCCAGGGCGCCCGCGACCGCCGCCGTGGTGTCCGCGTCGCGGCCCATGTTGACGGCGGTGAGCACCGACCTACGGAAGTCCCCGCGGGCCGCCGCGAAGGCTCCGAAAGCCAGTCCCACCGCCTCGGGGGCCAGATCGGTCCAGGGATAGCCGCCGATGACCACCGAGGAGCGGACCGCGCGCTCCATCGTGAGGGTGTCGGGGTACTCCCGGTGCGCGGCGACGACACCGCGGCGCAGGGTACGGGCCGTCCAGGAGTCCATCGGGACGACGGAGAGCGCGGCGGCGATCACCGAGGACGGGCCGGCGCCGGTCATCGCGGCCGCGACCCCGGCGGCCACCGCCCGGCCGCCGTAGATGCCCTCGCCCTCATGGCTGACGCGGCCGTCGACGGCGACCAGCCGGGCGGCCTCCCGGGGGCGGCCCGCCGCGAAGACGCCGAAGGGGGCCGCGCGCATCGCGAGCCCGTCGCTCCAGGCGTGCCGGTGCTGGGCCGTGATGGGCGCGGCGAGTCCGCGTCTGAGGTTCTCCAGCGTGCCGCGTTCGCTGAAGCCCGCGCCGCGGAACGGGCCCTCGTCGAGGTCCGCGATCCAGTGGTGCCAGGCCGCCTCGACATGGGCGACGGTCAGAGCCGAGCCGTGCCGGGCGAGCAGCAGTCCGGAGAAGATGGCGTACTCCGTGTCGTCCGTACCCGCCGGACTGTCGGACACGAAGCCCTCGATGCGTCCCCAGCGGCGCCGGATCTCCGAGGGCCGCATGTTCTCCGCGGGGGCGCCGAGCGCGTCGCCCACGGCCAGACCGAGCAGTGCGCCGCGCGCCCGGTCGCGGAGTACCGCGCCCGCGGCGGAGGCGGGGTCGCGTGCCGTCAACTCCATCGTGTGGCCCTTTCGCGCGAGCCGGTGGTCCCTGCATCTGTGCCACGCGGAACGCCCAGGGAGTCCGAGAAACGCCGCAGTCACCCGGGTGACCGCTCCGCCGGCCCCGGATCAGACCAGGTAAGTACGGCCTTCCTTGCTGGCGGGAGCGATTTTTCGTGCGTATTTTCGAGGAGTTGGGAGGGGCGGGGACCGGTCCGCGGACGGAGCCGGAACCACCTTCTCGGAAGGGGAGAACCATGGCCATCATCGAGACCGAGGCAACGCTCCACGAGGCGCACCGCGACAATCACACGCACCGCGATGTGAACGGCGGCTGGCTGCGTCCCGCGGTGTTCGGCGCGATGGACGGACTGGTCTCCAATCTGGCGCTGATGACTGGTGTCGCGGGTGGCGCGGTCTCCCAGCACACGATCGTGATCACCGGGCTCGCGGGCCTCGCGGCCGGTGCCTTCTCGATGGCCGCGGGCGAGTACACCTCGGTGGCCTCCCAGCGTGAGCTGGTCCAGGCGGAGCTGGACGTGGAGCGCCGGGAGCTGCGCAAGTACCCCGCGGACGAGATGGAAGAGCTGGCCGCGCTCTACGTGTCGCGGGGAGTGGAGCCCGAGCTGGCCCGTGAGGTCGCGGAACAGCTCTCGAAGGACCCCGAGCAGGCGCTGGAGATCCACGCGCGCGAAGAGCTGGGGATCGACCCGGACGACCTGCCGTCCCCCACGGTCGCCGCGGTGTCGTCCTTCGGCTCCTTCGCCCTGGGCGCGCTGCTGCCCGTACTGCCGTATCTGCTGGGCGCCACCGCGCTGTGGCCGGCTCTGCTGCTCGCGCTGACCGGGCTCTTCGCCTGTGGCGCGCTGGTGGCGCGGGTGACCGCGCGCAGCTGGTGGTACAGCGGGCTGCGTCAGCTGGTCCTCGGCGGGACGGCCGCAGCGCTGACCTACGGTCTCGGAGCCCTGTTCGGCGCGGCGCTCTGACCTCGGCGCTCTGACGCTTCGGGCGGTCGTCGGGCGGGCCTCCCGCCGGGTCGTCCAGCCCGCGGGAGGAAACGCCTGCTCCGGGACGTATCATCCCGGGCATCCGGGGCGCCGGGATGCGACACTGGGCGCAGGCGCCACCCATACGGCCGTTACCGCGCGGTTTCGAGTCGGTAATCACCGGGCATGACCCGTAGGCGCCGCGGGCAATGAAGCCTGCTCCGCCCCTGCCGATCGGACGACGATCTGTCCGTCTGCGCCCCCCATTACCGCTACGAGCGGTGTCCACATGCTGGAATGAGCTATCCGCTTCCTGAGAAGCCGCCCATCATGTAACCTGCACGAAATTTCTGGAGGGCCAACGTCGTCCCTCGGTACTTGCATATGCCACGACGACGACGGGAGAGCCGATGCGTTCCGACGCCTGGTCGCCCATGGACGGTCGCCCCGCCCCTCAGGGGATGTACGACCCCCGTAACGAGCACGACGCCTGTGGCGTCGGGTTCGTGGCCACCCTCACCGGTGTAGCCAGCCACGCACTGGTGGAGCAGGCGCTGACCGTACTGCGCAATCTCGAACACCGTGGCGCCACCGGCTCCGAGCCGGACTCCGGCGACGGCGCCGGAATCCTCCTTCAGGTGCCAGACACCTTCCTCCGCGAGACCGTCGATTTCGAGCTGCCCGAGGCCGGCTCGTACGCCGTCGGTATCGGCTTCCTCCCCGCGGACGACGCCACGGACGCCGTCTCACGGATCGAGACGATCGCCGCCGAGGAGGAGCTCACGGTCCTCGGCTGGCGCGAGGTGCCCGTCGCCCCCGAGCTGCTCGGTGCCACCGCCCGCTCGACGATGCCGGCCTTCCGCCAGCTGTTCGTCGCGGACGGCACGAGCACCGGCATCGCGCTGGACCGCAAGGCCTTCCTGCTGCGCAAGCGCGCCGAGCGCGAGGCCGGGGTCTACTTCCCCTCGCTCTCCGCGCGGACGATCGTATACAAGGGGATGCTCACCACCGGCCAGCTGGAGCCGTTCTTCCCCGACCTCTCCGACCGCCGCTTCGCGACCGCCATCTCGCTGGTCCACTCGCGGTTCTCCACCAACACCTTCCCGAGCTGGCCGCTCGCCCACCCGTATCGCTTCGTCGCCCACAACGGCGAGATCAACACGGTCAAGGGCAACCGCAACTGGATGCGCGCCCGCGAGTCCCAGCTCGGCTCGGACCTCTTCGGGGCCGAGAAGCTGGAGCGGATCTTCCCGCTCATCACCCCCGACGCCTCCGACTCCGCCAGCTTCGACGAGGTCCTGGAGCTGCTCCACCTCGGCGGCCGGTCGCTGCCGCACTCCGTGCTGATGATGGTCCCCGAGGCGTGGGAGAACCATGACTCCATGGACCCGGCCCGGCGTGCCTTCTACCAGTTCCACGCCACGATGATGGAGCCCTGGGACGGCCCCGCCTGTGTCACCTTCACCGACGGCACCCAGGTCGGCGCGGTCCTCGACCGCAACGGTCTGCGCCCCGGCCGCTACTGGGTGACCGACGAAGGGCTGGTCGTCCTCTCCTCCGAGGTCGGCGTCCTCGACATCGACCCGGCCAAGGTCGTCCGCAAGGGCCGCCTCCAGCCCGGCCGGATGTTCCTCGTCGACACCGCGGAGCACCGCATCATCGAGGACGACGAGATCAAGGCGTCCCTCGCCGTCGAGAAGCCGTACCAGGACTGGCTGGAAGCCGGCGAGATCGAGCTGGAGGACCTCCCCGAGCGCGAGCACATCGTGCACACCCACGCCTCGGTCACCCGCCGCCAGCAGACCTTCGGCTACACCGAGGAGGAACTGCGCGTCCTGCTCGCGCCGATGGCCCGGGCCGGCGCCGAGCCGATCGGCTCCATGGGCACGGACTCCCCGATCGCCGCGCTCTCCGCGCGGCCCCGGCTGCTCTTCGACTACTTCACCCAGCTCTTCGCGCAGGTCACCAACCCGCCGCTGGACGCCATCCGCGAGGAACTGGTCACCTCGCTGCGCTCCTCGCTCGGCCCCCAGGGCAATCTGCTGGAGCCGACCGCCGCGTCCTGCCGCAGCGTCACGCTGCCCTTCCCGGTGATCGACAACGACGAGCTGGCCAAGCTCGTCCACATAAACGCCGACGGCGACATGCCGGGCATGAAGGCCGCCACGCTCTCCGGTCTCTACCGGGTCGGCGGCGGTGGCGACGCCCTCGCCGCCCGGATCGAGGAGATCTGCGCCGAGACCGACGCCGCGATCGACAGCGGCGCCCGGATCATCGTGCTCTCCGACCGGCACTCGGACGCCGAGCACGCCCCGATCCCGTCGCTGCTGCTCACCGCGGCCGTGCACCACCACCTCATCCGCACCAAGCAGCGCACCCAGGTGGGCCTGCTGGTCGAGGCCGGCGATGTCCGCGAGGTGCACCATGTCGCGCTGCTCATCGGCTATGGCGCCGCCGCGGTCAACCCGTACCTCGCGATGGAATCCGTCGAGGACCTGGTCCGCGCCGGGACGTTCATCGAGGGCCTGGAGCCCGAGCAGGCCATCCGCAACCTGATCTACGCCCTCGGCAAGGGCGTCCTCAAGGTGATGTCCAAGATGGGCATCTCCACCGTCGCCTCCTACCGAGGCGCGCAGGTCTTCGAGGCCGTCGGCCTGGACCAGGCCTTCGTCGACAAGTACTTCAACGGCACCGCCACCAAGATCGGCGGCGCCGGTCTCGAGGTCGTCGCCACCGAGGTCGCCGCCCGGCACGCCAAGGGCTACCCCGCCTCCGGCATCTCCGCGAGCCACCGCAAGCTGGAGATCGGCGGCGAGTACCAGTGGCGCCGCGAGGGTGAGCCGCACCTCTTCGACCCGGAGACGGTCTTCCGGCTCCAGCACGCCACGCGCTCACGCCGCTACGACATCTTCAAGCAGTACACGGGCCGGGTGAACGAGCAGTCCGAGCGACTCATGACGCTGCGCGGCCTGTTCAACTTCGCCTCGGGCCGTCAGCCGGTCCCGGTGGACGAGGTCGAGCCGGTCTCCGAGATCGTCAAGCGCTTCTCCACCGGCGCCATGTCGTACGGCTCGATCTCCCGCGAGGCGCACGAAACCCTCGCCATCGCCATGAACCAGCTGGGCGGCAAGTCCAACACCGGCGAGGGCGGCGAGGACGCGGACCGGCTGTACGACCCGGCCCGCCGCTCCGCCATCAAGCAGGTCGCCTCCGGCCGCTTCGGCGTCACCAGCGAGTACCTGGTCAACGCGGACGACATCCAGATCAAGATGGCGCAGGGCGCCAAGCCCGGCGAGGGCGGCCAGCTGCCGGGGCACAAGGTCTACCCGTGGGTCGCCAAGACCCGGCACTCCACCCCCGGAGTCGGTCTGATCTCCCCGCCGCCGCACCACGACATCTACTCCATCGAGGATCTCGCCCAGCTGATCCACGACCTCAAGAACGCGAACCCGCAGGCGCGGATCCACGTGAAGCTGGTCTCCGAGGTCGGGGTCGGCACCGTCGCCGCGGGTGTCTCCAAGGCGCACGCCGATGTGGTGCTGATCTCCGGGCACGACGGCGGTACGGGCGCCTCGCCGCTCACCTCGCTCAAGCACGCGGGCGGCCCCTGGGAGCTGGGCCTCGCCGAGACCCAGCAGACCCTGCTGCTCAACGGCCTGCGCGACCGGATCGTCGTCCAGACCGACGGTCAGCTGAAGACCGGCCGTGACGTGATCATCGCCGCGCTGCTGGGCGCCGAGGAGTTCGGTTTCGCGACCGCCCCGCTCGTCGTCTCCGGCTGCGTCATGATGCGCGTCTGCCACCTGGACACCTGCCCGGTCGGCATCGCCACCCAGAACCCGGTGCTGCGCGAGCGCTTCTCCGGCAAGGCCGAATACATCGTCAACTTCTTCGAGTTCATCGCCGAGGAGGTCCGTGAGCTGCTCGCCGAGCTGGGCTTCCGTACCCTCGAAGAGGCCGTCGGCCACGCCGAACTGCTGGACACCGAGCGGGCGGTGAACCACTGGAAGGCCCAGGGCCTCGACCTCAAGCCGCTCTTCCACGTGCCCGCGCTGCCCGAGAACGCCGTACGCCACCGCGTCATCAGCCAGGACCACGGTCTGGCGAAGGCCCTCGACAACCAGCTGATCAAGCTCGCCGCCGACGCCCTGGGCGCCGACAGCGCCGAGGCCGCCCAGCCGGTGCGCGCCCAGATCGGCATCCGCAACATCAACAGGACCGTTGGCACCATGCTCGGCCACGAGGTGACCAAGAAGTTCGGTGGCGCGGGCCTGCCCGACGACACCATCGACATCACCTTCACCGGCTCGGCCGGCCAGTCCTTCGGCGCCTTCCTGCCGCGCGGTGTGACGCTGCGCCTGGAGGGCGACGCCAACGACTACGTCGGCAAGGGCCTCTCCGGCGGCCGGGTCGTCGTCCGCCCGGACCGCGGCGCCGAGCATCTCGCCGAGTTCTCCACCATCGCGGGCAACACCATCGCCTACGGCGCGACCGGCGGCGAGCTCTTCCTGCGCGGCCGCTCCGGCGAGCGCTTCTGTGTCCGCAACTCCGGGGCCACGGTCGTCTCCGAGGGTGTCGGCGACCACGGCTGCGAGTACATGACCGGTGGCTACGCCGTCGTCATCGGCGAGACGGGACGTAACTTCGCGGCCGGCATGTCCGGCGGCACGGCGTACGTCATCGACCTCGACCCGGACAACGTCAACGCCGGGAACCTGGCGGCCGTCGAGCCCCTCGGCGACGCCGACAAGCAGTGGCTGCACGATGTGGTGCTCCGTCATCAGGAGGAGACGGGCTCCACCGTCGCGGAGAAGCTGCTCGCCGAGTGGAACACCGCGGCGGACCGTTTCAGCAAGATCATCCCGACTACGTACAAGGCAGTGCTCGCCGCCAAGGACGCCGCCGAGCTGGCCGGTCTCTCGGAGACCGAGACCACCGAGAAGATGATGGAGGCGGCGACCCATGGCTGACCCGAAGGGCTTTCTCACCACCGGGCGCGAGGTCGCCAGGACCCGCCCCGTCGAGGAGCGTGTCAAGGACTGGAACGAGGTCTACGTTCCGGGCTCGCTGCTCCCGATCATCAGCAAGCAGGCCGGCCGCTGCATGGACTGCGGCATCCCGTTCTGCCACAACGGCTGTCCGCTGGGGAATCTGATCCCCGAGTGGAACGACTACGCGTACCGCGAGGACTGGACGGCGGCGAGCGAGCGCCTGCACGCCACCAACAACTTCCCGGAGTTCACCGGGCGGCTCTGCCCCGCCCCCTGTGAGTCCGCGTGCGTGCTGGCCATCAACCAGCCGGCCGTCACCATCAAGAACGTCGAAGTCTCGATCATCGACAAGGCGTGGGACAGCGGCGATGTCACCCCGCAGCCGCCGGAGCGGCTCTCCGGCAAGACCGTCGCCGTCATCGGCTCGGGCCCGGCCGGACTGGCCGCCGCCCAGCAGCTGACCCGGGCGGGCCACACCGTCGCGGTGTACGAGCGGGCCGACCGCATCGGCGGACTGCTGCGGTACGGCATCCCCGAGTTCAAGATGGAGAAGGTGCACATCAACCGCCGTATCGAGCAGATGCGCGCGGAGGGCACCAAGTTCCGTACCGAGGTCGAGATCGGCCGGGACATCGACGCGGCGAAGCTGCGCAAGCGGTACGACGCCGTGGTCATCGCCGCCGGTGCCACCATCTCGCGCGACCTGCCCGTGCCCGGCCGTGAGCTGAACGGCATCCACTTCGCGATGGAGTACCTGCCGCTCTCCAACAAGGTGCAGGAGGGCGACCTGACGGTCTCCCCGATCACCGCCGAGGGCAAGCACGTCGTGGTCATCGGCGGCGGCGACACCGGCGCGGACTGCGTCGGCACGGCCCACCGCCAGGGCGCCGCGTCCGTCACCCAGCTGGAGATCATGCCGAAGCCCGGCGAGGAGCGCGCCGCGCACCAGCCGTGGCCGACCTTCCCGATGCTCTACAAGGTCACCTCCGCGCACGAGGAGGGCGGCGAGCGGGTGTACGCCGTCTCCACCACCCACTTCGAGGGCGACGAGGACGGCAACGTCCAGAGCCTGCACCTGATCGAGGTGGAGTTCACCGGCGGCAAGCTGGAGCAGAAGCCCGGCACCGAGCGGACGATCCCGGCCCAGCTGGTCACGCTCGCCATGGGCTTCACCGGCACGGACCAGGAGAACGGTCTGGTCGAGCAGTTCGGCCTGGAGCTGGACGAGCGCGGCAACATCGCCCGTGACGCGGACTTCGCGACCAACGTCCCCGGGGTGTACGTCGCCGGTGACGCCGGCCGCGGCCAGTCGCTGATCGTGTGGGCCATCGCCGAGGGCCGCTCGGCGGCGCGCGGGGTGGACCGCCATCTGACGGGGGTCAGCGATCTGCCGGCCCCGATCCGTCCGACGGACCGCGCGCTGACGGCCTGAGCGACCGCCCCCCAAGTCCCCCTCAGCACAACAAAGACTCCCGTACAACGGCGTACGGGCGGTGTCGGCCCGGGGAGCGTCTCCCGGGCCCTCCGCAAGACACGGCGCCTGCCCCAGTCCCCGACCGGACCGATGGCAGGCGCCGTGCATGCGACCGGGGGCTTGCACCGTGGCGTGCGATCCGCGCCGTGCCGTGGCATGCGACCGGGGTGCCGTGGTGTGCGAATGGGGCGTGCGACCGGGGCGGCGGGCACCGGCCCCGGTGGCATAATCGCGGGACTTCCGTCCCCGTCGACCGAAGGAGACCACGCATGGTCACCGCAGCCGCCCCCACCGGGCCGGCCATCAGCCTTCGTAAGATCGAGGAGACCGCGCCCGCGCTCGTCAGTCTCTACAAGCACGCGGCGCTCTCGCTGGAGAAGAACGGGCTGCGCGGGCAGCGGGCCGCCGTCTATCTGGTCCTCGACCACTCCGGCTCCATGCGGGACTACTACAAGGACGGCAGCGTCCAGGCGCTCGCCGACCGGGTCCTCGGTCTCTCCGCGAACCTCGACGACGACGGCATCGTCCCGGTCGTCGTCTTCTCCACGGACATCGACGCGGAGACGGACATCTCGCTGGCCAACCACCACGGACGCGTCGAGGAGATCGTCGCCGGGCTCGGCCACATGGGCAGGACCAGCTATCACCTGGCCATGGACGCGGTGGTCGACCACTACCTGGACAGCGGCGCGACCGCGCCCGCGCTGGTGGTCTTCCAGACGGACGGCGGCCCGGTCAGCAGGCCCGCCGCCGAGCGGTATCTGTGCAAGGCGGCCGCGCTGCCGCTGTTCTGGCAGTTCATCGGTTTCGGCGACCCGGACAGCCGGCAGTTCGACTTCCTGCGCACGCTGGACGAACTCGCCGTCCCGGCCAAACGCCCCGTCGACAACGCCGGCTTCTTCCACGCCGGCAAGGACCCCCGGCGGGTCGGCGACGCCGAGCTGTACGACCGGTTGCTCGGCGAATTCCCCCAGTGGCTGCGCCAGGCGCGGGCGTTGGGCATCGTACGGTGACGCCGCGCATCCTGCGGGCCGCCGGCCGGACGGCGGTGCCATGGAAGAACGGCGGTGGAATCACCCGCGAGTTGGCGTCCTGGCCCGAGGGCGCGGGGACGGACGGCTTCGACTGGCGGATCAGCCTCGCGGAGGTCGCGGCGGACGGCCCGTTCTCCACCTTCCCCGGCGTCGACCGGACGCTGACCGTGGTCGAGGGCGCGGGCATGGACCTCACGGTCGGCGGCCGGCGCCGCCTGGTGGACGAGCGCTACGTCCCGCAGCACTTCCCGGGCGACCTGCCGACCCACTGCCTGCTGCTGGCGGGCCCGGTGGTCAACTTCAACGTCATGTCCCGCAGGGACAGGGTCGCCGCGTCGGTCGCCGTCGTACGGGGCTGCCTCCCGGTCCCCGTTCCGCCAGGGGCGACCGTCCTGGCCGTCGCCCTGGAGACCACGCTGACGCTCGGGGACACAAGGCTCGCCCGCTACGACGCGGCGATCGTGGCGCCCCCGGAACCGGGAAGCGCGCCGCTGACCCTCCTGAGCGAGGGCCAAGCGGCGCTCGTCACGCTCCGCCCGGTCTGAGCTCTCCGCACGGCGCCGCGACCGGACAGGTCCTAGGACCGCCCGGTCCTGCGACGCGAGGTGAGGGCGAATCCGCCGGCCACCAGGAGGGCCGCGGCGACCGCTCCTCCGACGAGCACGGTGCCGGCGGTCCCGGTGTCGGCCAGCTCGTCGTCCTGAGCGCCGCCGCCCGGGGTGCCACTGCCTGGCGTGGCGCCGCCGGAGCTGCCGCCGGCCGACTGCGCCTCCTCACCCGTGCCGGTGGACGCGTTGACGACGAGAGAAGCCGCGTTGTTCTTCGGGTTCGTGTCGAACGGCAGCGTTCCCCAGCGGTGATCGCCCTTGACGAACGCCACCTTGCCGGTGGCGTTCGCGACGACCTTGTCGATCCGCAGCCCGAAGATGTACGCACGCTCGCTGTTCTCGTCGACGTAGTTGTACGGCGTCGTGCAGCGGTAGGCCGAGGCGCCCGACGGAAGACAGAACTCCGGGGCCTTGGTGACCTTGGTGCCCTGCGGGATACCGACGTCGAAGACACCGATGGGGGAGCCGACATCGTTCTTCACCCAGGCCGGTCCCTTGTTGGCGAACGTCACCTCCGCGTTGACGGTGTCGCCCGCCTTGCCCGTGACCTTCGCTCCGGTGAGCGCGAAGTCCGCGGTGTTCTCCGCGGTGATGAAGACGTACTGCTGCTGCTGACCGTAGACGGCGCCGGGATCGGCCGGCGGCTCCTGCGCGACGAGCCGCAGCACCGGATCCGCCCCGCCACCGTGCTGGGTTCCGCCGGGGAAGGTGAGCGAGTCCTCCTGGATGGTCAGGCTCAGATGCTCGTACAGCGCGCGGTCCAGGAGTGTGACGCCCACGGGCTCCTCAGGCACGTAGACGACACCGGGCTCCAAGGTCTGCTCGATGTCGCAGACCGCGTTCACCTGCGCCGGGCCCTCGTCCTGCGCCGGGGTCTTGTCGTAAATGCAGTTCGAGTACTCCTTGGCGAAGGACAGCCCCTGCGACCCGTCGATGAACAGCGACAGACCGGAGGCGGGCGCGTCGCCCTTGTTCTTCACCGTGAACGCGACACCGGTCGTGCTTCCCGGCTCCACTCCGTCGATCGGAGCGGTCTGTCCGAACGCCAGGTCAGGACCCGGCTCCGCCCGGTCGGCGGCGGCGACGGGAGCCGCCGCCAGCGCCCAGGCCAGCCCCGCGACGGTGACCGCCCCGGCCGCGCGCCGCAGCGCGCGGGCTGTGGAAGCAGATCTCATGGTGCCCCTTTGAGGAGTGCGCATACGGATCACTCGCCCGCACAGTCGAGCAGGTGTGTGAAGAGAAGACACGCACAGGGGCCGGACGGTTGTACGAGAACCCGCCCCGGTCTCGGCGAGGCACGGAACCGCTCCGGTGCGGTCAGCTGGGCTGGCCGGTCGGCATGATGGTGACCTGCTGGAGGTTGACGCGCGGCGGCAGGGTGGCGATGAAGCCGATCGTCTCCGCGATGTCCTGCGGGGTCAGCCACTCCATCGTGTCCTTGGAGCCGTCCAGCCACTCCCGCGCTCCCGGGTCCGTGACGTGGTTCTGCAGCTCCGTGCCCACGATGCCCGGCTCGATCGCCGCCACCCGTACGTTCTTCGGGCCCAGCTCCGTCCGCAGCGTGCGGGAGAAGTGTGTGACGTACGCCTTGGTGCCGGAGTAGACGGCGAAGTTCGGGAAGATGTTCTGCGCCGCGATCGACGCGGTGTTGATCAGGTCGGCGACCCCGCGCTTCCCGGCCGACTCGACCAGCTGCGGGGTGAACGCCCCGACGACGTTCATCAGGCCGGTGATGTTGAGGTCGATCTGGTGCTGCCACTGGTCGGTGCGCAGCTCCTCTATGGGGGCCGGGAGCATCACGCCCGCGTTGTTGAACAGCAGATCGGCCCCGCCCAGCTCGGACCGTACCCGGTCGGCCGCGGCGTGCACCGCGGCGGTGTCGGTGACATCGGCGGTCAGCGCCAGCGCGGTGCCACCGTCCTTCTCGATCCGGGCGACGAGGTCATCCAGCTTCTCCGCGCGGCGCGCGAGGACGGCGACCTTGGCGCCCAGCGCGGCCAGATGCTCGGCGGAGGCCTCTCCGATGCCACTGGAGGCGCCGGTGACGACCGCCACGCGGCCGGCGAGAGGCTGGGAGTGAGTATGTGTCGACATGAGGTGGTCACACCTTCCGAAACGGCGAATGAACAGGAGCCGGGACCGACGGCCGGTGACCGCCGGGCCCCTATCCAGCACACCACTCCCCACCGTCCTCCGCACCCGGTCGAGAGGGCTCTGACCAGGCAGGTACCAGGAAAACAGGTACCGGCAGGACCACCCGGCGCGCAGGTCGACGCCCCGCGGGGCGACCACACTGGTGCTATGGACCGCAGCTCCGAGACCGCCGACTTCCTGCGCTCACGCCGTGCCCGGATCACCCCGGGCCTGGCCGGGCTGCCCGCGGACGGACGGGCCCGACGCGTGCCCGGGCTCCGCAGGGACGAGGTGGCCCGTCTCGCCGGTGTCAGCACCGAGTACTACACGCGCCTGGAGCAGGGCAGGGCCGGCAACCCTTCGCCCGAGGTCATCGAGGCCCTCGCCCGCGCTCTCCAGCTCGATCCGGCCGAACGCGAACACCTCACCGATCTGCTCGCCCGCCCCACCGCCGCCCGACGGACCCCCACCGGCCCGCAGCGCGTGCGGCCCGGTCTGCATCTGATGCTCCAGACCCTCGACCACGTACCGGCCTTCGTCCTGGGGCGGCGCACCGATGTGCTGGCCTCCAACCGCCTGGCCCGCGCCGTCCTCACCGACTTCGACGCGCTGCCCGCGCCCCGCCGCAATCTCGCCCGCTTCTACCTCCTGGACCCGGAGGCCCGCGAGCGGGTCACCGACTGGGCCCAGCTCTCGGCCGAGACGGTCGCCATGCTGCGCCTGGAAGCCGGCCGCTACCCGCACGACCGGCGGCTCGCCGACCTGGTGGGTGAGCTCACCCTGAAGTCACCGGAGTTCACCACCTGGTGGAACGACCACCGCGTGCTGCGCCGCACTTACGGCACCAAGCGCTACCGCCATCCCGTCGCCGGTGACCTCGTCTTCTCGTACGAGTCCTTCCAGCCCCCGGGCGACCCCGACCAGACCCTGTGCGTGTACAACGTCGAGCCCGGATCCGACAGCGCCCAGGCGATGCGGCTCCTCGACAGCTGGACCGCCCCTGAGCACGACGAGCGGACCCCGCCGCGCGCGCGGTGACCCCGCGGCGGGCTGCCGGGCGCCGGACCGGATCTCGCTGCCGGCGGCCGTGGCGCGTCACACGATCCGGATGATGTGCTTTCCCCGTACGCCGCCGGCCTCCAGGGCGCGGTGGGCGGCGGCGATGTCGGCCAGCGGGTGGACGGTGTCCACGACGGGGCGGATCGCGCCGCTCTCCACGTACCGGGTCAGTTCGGCGAACAGCTCATGCCGGGGGTTGCCGCTGAAGAAGCGCACCCTGCGGGTGCCGTGGACGGCGGAGGCGAGCATGTAGCCGAGGCCGGCAGGGATGTGGTCGACGTCGAAGGTGATGGACACCATGCGTCCGCCCGGGGCCAGGAGTCGCCGGAAGGCGCGGTGCTGGGTGCCGACGGTGTCCAGGACGACGTCGAA
Organism: Streptomyces sp. NPDC042201; assembly: GCF_055582185.1. Lineage (NCBI taxonomy): Bacteria > Bacillati > Actinomycetota > Actinomycetes > Kitasatosporales > Streptomycetaceae > Streptomyces > Streptomyces sp. NPDC042201. The sequence goes on from NZ_JBVJDS010000014.1 coordinate 67,020, forward strand.
GGTGCCCAGTTCGGACGGGTGGGCCGTGGTGTAACTGATGGCCTCGTCCGCTCCCAGGTCCTGGACGAAGCCGAGGTTCTTCGGGCCTGCCAGCGCGGTGACATGGGCGCCGAGTGCCTTGCCGAGCTGGACGGCGACGCTGCCGACGCCGCCGCTGGCACCCCGTACGAGAAGCCGTTCGCCCGGCTCGAGCCGCGCCTTGGTGCCCAGGGCGGTCATCGCGGTCGTACCGACGGGAAGAGAGGCCGCCTCGACAAGGGTCAGGTTCTTGGGGGCGAGGGACAGCTGCCGGGGGCGGACGGCCACGTACTCGGCCGCACTGCCGAATCGGCGGCGGGGCAGGACCCCCCAGACCCGGTCGCCCTCCCGCAGTCCGGTCACCGCGGCATCCACCTCCGCGATCTCGCCGGCGAAGTCGAGCCCCGTCCGTTGGGGAAAGCGCCGGCCGGTCACCAGACGCACGCGCCCGGCCCGTCCGTACAGCTCGCCCCCGTTGACGCCGGCCGCGTGAACCCGGACCAGTACCTCGCCCTGCTTGAGGGAGGGCACGGGGACCGTGCCCTCGTAGAGCACCTCGGGAGGGCCGTACCTGTCATAGAGCGCCGCGCGCATTTCCTTCACCTGCTGGTCCTGTCTCTTCTGTGCTCGGCGCCGGGTGCCGGCGCCGTAAGCGGTAGGGGGATTCCACTTGCGTTCCCACGCTAACGCCGTAAACGGACGGACCCTTCCACTTGGGCTAAAGTGAGAGACATGCCTGCTCAGCCCTCTCAAAAGGATGCGGTCGATGCCGCTCGTACCGGCGCGGCCTTTGATACGAAGGAACTGCGCGCCGATGCCCGGCACAACCGCGACCGCATCCTCAGGGCCGCTCGCGAGGCGTATGCCGTCCACGGGATCGATGTGCCCGTCACCGCCATCGCCCGGCGGGCCGGTGTCGGGGTCGCCACTCTCTACCGGCGCTTCCCCACCCGTGCCTCGCTCGTGACCGAGGCCTTCGCCGAGCAGCTCGCCCTCTGTGTGGCCGTGCTCGACGAGGCGCTGGAGGACCCGGATCCCTGGCACGGATTCTGCTCCGTCATCGAAAAGGTGTGCACGATGCAGGCCGCCGACCGCGGGTTCACCCGCGCGTTTCTCTCCCAGTTCCCCGACAGCGTCGACTACGACCGTGAACGCGCCCGCGCCGAGAAGGGCCTCGACGAGCTGGTGCGGCGGGCCAAGGACGCCGGGCAGCTGCGCCAGGACTTCGACCGCAGCGACATCACGCTGGTGCTGCTGGCCAACAGCGGCGTCGGGGGCGAGTCCCCGGAGACCTCGCCGGCCGCCTCCCGACGCCTGGTCGCCTACCTCCTCCAGTCTTTTCGGGCCGACCGCACCGAGCCCCTGCCCGCGCCCGCACCGCTGGGACTGCACCAGATCCACGAGCCCCCGCGACAACGTCCGTAGGGCCTGCTTCAACCGCTGAACCGCTGAACCGCTCAGCGAGGAGAGGCGGCGACTCGTACGCGGTGGCTTTCGTTGTCGGAGAGGAACGAGGCCAGTTCCCTCCCCTGCTCGGCGACGCTGGCGCGGTCGGCTCCGGAGAAGCCGCGCAGCGGGGTGACGACCACGGTGCCGGCGTCGACGGTCCAGGTCGCGGCGACCCGGCCGTCGACCAGCACCACGCGCTCACCGGCGACCGAGAGACCGCGATGGGCGTCGTCGATGATCCGGCCACGGTCGTGGTAGCCGAGGATCGCGTTGTCGAACGCCGGCAGGAACCGCACGGGGGCGGGTGTGCCGGGGTCGGGGCGTGGCGCGTCGGGGAGATCGAACAGCTCGCGGCCGCGTTCGTCGCGGAAGGTGACCAGTTCCTCGCGTATCGCGGCCACCGCGGCCGGGAGTCCGGCGAGGCCGCACCAGGCGCGCAGGTCGGCCGAGGCCGCGGGGCCGAAGGCGGCCAGGTAGCGCCGTACCAGCGCCTGGCCGACCGGGTCGGAGCCATCCAGCGTGGGCGGGTCGATCTCTCGGCCCAGCCAGGAGGAGAGCAGGACGTTGCGCACTCCGGCCTTGGTGCGCCACAGCCCGCGCGGCGGCAGCTGCGCCACCGGGACGAGGGCGGCGACCAGCATCTCGCCCAGGGCCCGCGGTCCCGGCGTCGGCCGGCGCTCGGCCAGGTCCTGTCCCGCGAAGACCCGCCGGACGGGGCCTAGAGCCCGCACGAGCTCGGTCATCGAGCGGGGCTCGCCGTCGGCCATCACCGCCCGGCCCGCCGCGGCGAGCTCGTCGAGATCTGTCCCGTCGAGCTCGCGGCGGTAGGTCCCCAGCACCCGTTGGCGCAGCATGCCGTCGTGGCGGGCTCGCCAGGCGAGGGCGTCGTCGGCGGTGACGAGGTGGACGGTGCGGCGCATGAGGTGGGTCCGCACCAGGCTTCGCCGGGTCAGCAGGTCCGAGAGGACCGCCGGGTCGAACGCACGTACCCGCGACCAGAGCCCGACGAACGGTTCCTGCGGTTCCTGCGCCTGCATACCGCCGAGGTGCGCGACGGCGTCGAGGACCGGTAGATCGGCGCGATCGAGCAGCAACTGCCGGGCGAGCGTCGCGCGGTTGAGCGCCCGGCTGTCGAGAACGGTCATCGGTCGGTCGACTTCTGCCCGTCGAGGGTCTCGCGCAGGATGTCCGCGTGCCCGGCGTGCTGGGCGGTCTCGGCGATGACGTGCGTCAGCACCCGGCGTACGCTCCACACCGCTCCCGGCTCGTTCCAGGGCGCCTCCGGCAGCGGGTGCGTCGCCGACAGGTCGGGGACGGCGGTGATGATCTCCTCGCTCCGGGCGGCGACCTGCTCGTACTGCTGGAGGATCCCGGCCAGCGTCTCGCCGGGCAGCATCCGGAAGTTGTTCTGGTGGTCGATCGCCCACTGCGGGAACTCGCGCGCGGTACCGGCCGCGAAGTCGGCCCAGGTGACACCGTCGGGCAGGTCGTAACGCATCGCCGAAGGGCCCTCGACCGCGAAGCGCAGCCATCCGTCCTCGATGGACGCGACGTGCTTGATCAGGCCGCCCAGGCACAGCGCGCTGACCGTCGGGCACTCGCCGGCCTGCTCGTCGCTCAGCCCGCGCGTCGTGTCCGTCAAGGCGGATCGCGCGGTCGCGAGTCCGGCGAGCAGGTCGGCCCGCTCGCCGTCGAGAGCTGCGGCCTGCTCGCCGTCGAGAGCGGAGGGGGACGTGGTCGTGGCGGTCACAGTGATCGGGTCCTTCTGGTTGTTCTCGTTGTTCGGCACGGGACCACCGTCTCAGGGGAAGAGGACAGGATGTGTCCGCTTCTCGGGGCAATACTGGCGTCATGCCGAAGACCTCAGCGCGACTGCTGTCCCTGCTCTCCCTGCTCCAGGCGCGCCGGGACTGGCCGGGGCAGCTGCTGGCCGAGCGGCTGGAGGTCAGCCCGCGCACCGTGCGCCGCGATGTCGACCGTTTGCGCGAGCTCGGCTATCCCATTGTGGCCAGCAAGGGCCCCGACGGGGGGTACCGGCTCGACGCCGGGGCGGAACTGCCGCCGCTGCTGTTCGACGACGAGCAGGCCGTCGCCCTCGCCGTCGCACTCCAGACCGCCACCACCACCGGCGCCGGCATCGGGGAAGCCGCGGCGCGCGCCCTGAACACCGTCCGGCAGGTCATGCCCGCCCGGCTGCGTCATCGCGTCGACGCCCGCCAGGTCACCGCCGTCGAACGCGCGGGAACCCAGCCGAATCCGCAGGCCGACCCGCACGTTCTCGTGACGCTCAGCGCGGCCGTCCACGCCCGCGAGGTGCTGCGCTTCGACTACACCCCCGCGTCCCCACCGGGAGCCGCCGCCGACCCCGCCGCGACCGCGCCGCGCCGGGCGCAGCCACACCACCTCGTCACCTGGGGCGGGCGCTGGTACCTCGTCGCCTGGGACCTCGACCGCGACGACTGGCGCACCTTCCGCGTCGACCGGATCACCCCACGCACCCCCACAGGGCCCCGCTTCACCCCGCGCGAACTGCCCGGAGGGGAGGTGGCCGCCTTCATCGCCGGCAGGTTCCAGGGCTCCGACGGCTCCGGCGACTGGCCCTGCCGCGGTGAGGTGATCCTCGACCTGCCCGCCCCCGTCGTGTCCAGCTACACCCGCGACGGCATCGTCGAAGAACTCGGCCCGGACCGCTGCCGGCTCGTCCTGGGCGCGTGGTCATGGCCAGGACTGGCCGCCACCATCGGCAGATTCGACGCCGACATCCAGGTCATCGGGCCGCCCGAGCTCAAAGACGCCTTCGCGCACCTGGCCCGCCGCTACGCCAACGCCGCGACCAACGGCCCCACCAAGCTTTCCGAAAGGCTACTACTTGAAAATTAGGAAAGTACATTCCATCATGGCAACCATGGACGCCGAAGAAGCCCGACGCAACCTCGAACAGGCCCGCCAGTCCTACGACGCCTCCGTGCAGCCCGCGCTGCCGCGCTGGGCCCCGCCCACCTGCGCCGTCCTGGTGGCCGCCGCGCTGGCCCTGGCCGGCGCCGGCTCCTCCAACGGCTTGCTGAAGGCGCTGACCGTAGCCGCGGGCCTGCTGTGCGCACTCGCCGCCGCCCAGCTCGTGCTGCGAATCCGCGCCCGCCAGGGAGTCACCGGCCTGCGCGGCCCGGCCCGGCAGAAATGGCGGTCCGTGGCCGCCAGCTGCGTGGCCATCCTGATCTGCGCACTGACCGCCACCCCGGACACCCGCTGGATCTGGGCCGGCCTGGGGATCGTGGCGGGCACCTACACCTGGGTGTCGCTGCGCAAGCAGGTGCGTGCATGACGGACGAACTGAACGACGCCTTCCGGACCGCCAACCGCCTCCGGATCGCGGCGTTTCTGTCGGGCTGTGACGAAGCGGAGTTCCGGGCGGTTCAGGAGTACTGCGATCTGTCGCCCTCGAACCTGTCGAAGAACATCACCGCGCTGGAGCAGCTCGGCTACGTCGCGGTCCGCAAGGGGCACGTCGGAAAGACTCCACGGACCTGGCTGGCACTCACCGAGGACGGACGCGACGCGCTGGCCGGCCACCTGGCCACCCTGCAACGCATCGCCGACACCGCAGCCCGCCACGCCTGAACGGGCCACGGCGGCCTGACCCCGGCGGACGCGAAGAGGAGCCGGGCTGCGGCACACTGACGCCGTGACCGACGCCGCCTTCGTGATCGTCTCCGGTCTCCCGGCCAGCGGAAAGACCACCCTCGCCCGCCGACGACATCCTGTTCGCCCTCGCTGCCCAGGTGGCGCGGGCGGCGCTCCCCCGACCGCGCCCCGCGAACACTCCCGGGCACAGGGGTCACAGGACTAGGGCCTGTCCGGCGGGTCTTGGTCCTGGCCGCTATGCCCATGACGGTGTCCAGGTTTCGGCGGCCGGGGGTTCGCGGCGCCCGGGGGAGAGGTGGTCGCGGAGCGTGGCGAGTGCCGGGTGCGGGTTGTCGCGGTGCCATAGCAGTGAGTGCGGGTAGACCGGGGTCGGAGCGCGTACGGCGATGCGCCGCAAGTCGTGGTCGGTGGGCCAGAGGAGCTGTGTCCGCTCGCCGACGAAGGTCGCCAGTGACCGGGAGTCGGCGAGGGTGTCCAGCAGGGGCTCGGTGCCGAAGTCGGGGCCGGTGGTCTCGATGGTGAGAGCGAACGCGGTCGCGAGGGCGTCGTAGTAGGCGGCCCACTCGGTTCCGGGCACGATGCCGGGCACCCAGATCCGGTGCCCGGCGAGCTCGGCGGGGGTGACCGCGCGGGCGGCGGCGAGCTCATGGGCCGGCCCGGTCAGAAGCTGGATCGGCTCGTCGAAGGCCCGGGCGACCCCGATGTCGTCGGGGAGCTGCCGGCCGGGCATGGTGACGGCCCGGAAGGACGCGTCGATCGTGCCGGCCCGGATCGCGTTGATGGCCGCGTCGACGTCGAAGAGGGTCACGACATCGAGCTCGATCTCGGGACGCTCGCGATGGAAGTCGTGCAGCAGGGCGGCCGGGGCGAGTCGCCGGCCGATCACGTCGACGCGCAGCGCACGGCGGCCGGGACGTAGGGAGGCGACCGCCCGCTCTTCGGCCCGTAGGAGGTCGCGGGCGTGGGGCAGGAACGCCTGTCCGTCGATGGTGAGCTTCACTCCGCGCGCGGTACGGGTGAACAGCCGCACGCCGAGGGTCTTCTCCAGTGTGGCGATGCGCTTGGAGACGGCCTGCTGGGTGATCGACAACTCGGCGGCGGCGTCCTGGAACCTCCCCGCGTCCGCGGCGGTCACGACGGTGCGCACAGCATCGAGATCCATGCCGGTCAAGGTATCTGCACAACGAATGGTTGTGTCTTCCGCGCGGATCGGTTGTTTGATCCGGACCTCCCTCTTCGCTTGGATGCCGGTGGTCAGCGCGTGGTTGTTCGGGTCGGCGAGAGGCGCATCGGGTATGGCGGGCAGGCGGGCGTTAGGGAGGCGGTTCGGGTGGTTGTGGGCGGCGTTCGCGGTCAGCTCGTACGGCACAGGGCTCGGGTTCGGCGCGTTTCCCCTGATCGCGGTCCTCGTGCTGCACAGCGGTCCGGCCCAGGTGGCGGCGCTGGCTGCCGTGGGACGGGCAGTGGGGGCCGTGGTGGCGGTGCCGCTCGGCCCATGGGTGGAGTTCCGCCGTAAACGGCCCGTCATGATGGCGATGGACCTGACGCGGTTCGCGGCGTTGATGAGCATCCCCGCCGCGTACGCGCTCGGCCGGCTCAGCTTCACCCAGCTCCTTGCCGTCTCCGTCGTCGTCGCCACGGCCGACATCGCCTTCAGGGCGGCAAGCGGCGCGTATCTGAAGGCGCTCGTTCCGCGAGAGGACCTGCTCGTCGCGAACAGCCGGTTCGAGTCCACGACATGGACCGCGACCATGGTCGGACCGCCGCTCGGCGGGGTCGCGATCGGGCTGTTCGGCCCGGTGACGACCTTGGCCGCCAATGCGGTCAGCTATCTGCTCTCGGCGCTGGGCATCCGCGCCATCGGCGGGACGGAACCGCGCCCCGCGCGGGCCGGCGCACCGCGGCTGCGAGCACGCGATCTGCTCGAAGGATGGCGCCACATCCTCACCCACCCCACGCTGCGCCCGCTGTTCCTCAACACCATCGCGGTCAACGGCCTGATCATGGCGTCCGAGCCGCTGCTCGCCGTACTCCTGCTGGACCACTTCGGGTTCGCACCCTGGCAGTACGGTCTCGTGTTCGCGGTCCCGTGCGTCGGTGGTCTCATCGGCTCACGCCTCGCGCACCGGCTCGTGGCGCGGTTCGGCCAGCACAAGGTGATGCTCACCGCGGGGACGCTGCGTGCGTGCTGGCCGCTCGGGTTGGCGTTCGTCCAGCCCGGCGTCCCCGGGATCGTCCTCGTCATCGCCGTCCAATTCGGTCTGGTGACCTGCTGCGGCCTGTTCAACCCAGTGCTGGCCACCTACCGGCTCGACCACATTGACCCCAACCGGCTCGCCCGCACCCTGGCCGCCTGGTCGATCAGCGGCAACGCCGCCATCGCGGCGCTGACCGCCCTGTGGGGGCTACTCGCCGCCGTCACCGGCCCCCGCACCGCGATCGCAGTCGCCGGAGTCCTCCTCCTGGCAACTCCGCCGCTGCTTCCGCGCCACGAGAACGCGCCTCAGAACAAGCTCCGTGCCGGAGCCCAAGAAGCCATCGACCGCGTCTGAGGCCGCAGCCTCAGACGCCCTGCACCCGGCAGATGCGGATCGAGGCCGTCCGCCGCAGTCGCGGTTGTTGCACGGTTGTTGCCCCTCGGCGGCGAGGACGCGTACGGAAAGTCGATACGCTCCCCCTCGACTTCGGGGCATCGGCAGGGGCTGAACTGCCGTAAACAGGGGATGATTTGTCATGAGCAACACACCACCCGCCAACCTTTTCAAGCCGCTCCAGGAGGGCGACCCGGCCGTTGTCGGCGGTTATCGCCTGGCGGCCGTTCTGGGCACGGGTGGCATGGGCAAGGTGTACCTCTCCTACACGCCGGGCGGCCGGCCCATCGCGCTGAAGGTGATCCGGGCAGAGTTCAGCGAGGACCCCGAGTTCCGGCGGCGATTCAAGCAGGAGGTCCACGCCGCGCAGCGGGTGCAGGGCTTGTACACCGCGCCCGTCATCGACTCCGACACCGACGGCTCGCAGCCCTGGCTCGCCACCGCCTACGTGCCTGGCCCCTCTCTCGCGCACGCCGTGGCCCAGCACGGTGGACTGCCGCTGCGCAGTGTGCTGTTGCTGACCGTCGGGGTCGCCGAGGCCCTTCATGTCATCCACGGCGCGGGCATCGTCCACCGCGACCTGAAGCCCGCCAACGTACTCCTCGCCTCCGACGGCCCTCGCGTGATCGACTTCGGCATCGCCCGCGCGGCCGACACCACCGCGCTGACCGGCACCGGTGTCAGCGTGGGCACCCCGGCCTTCATGGCGCCCGAGCAGGCGTCGGCCGGTACGGTCTCCCCCGCCACCGACATCTTCGCCCTCGGCCAGATCGCGGCGTTCGCGGCGATCGGTTCACCCGCGTACGGCGAGGGGTCCTCGCACGCGGTGCTCTACCGGATCGTGCACGAGGATCCCGACCTCAGCCGGCTGCCCGCGGAACTGCTGCCTCTGGTGACTCGTTGCCTCAGCCGCGATCCGGCCGGCCGGCCGAGCCTGACCGAGATCATCGAGCTGTGTCACGAACTGTCGCCCGATGCGCTGCGCCAGGGCGAGGACTGGCTGCCGCAGGCGGTCGCCGGATCGATCACCGAGCGGCTGCGACTGCCCGAACCGGCGAAGACCCCGCCGCCGCGGCCCGCCGTCGCGCCGACGCCAACCCAGTTCTCCCCGCAGCATCCGGTGCCCGGGCAGCCGGCACCGGGCGCGGTGAACCCGTACGCGCCGACCGGGTTCGCCACGGCCGCCGCGCCGACCCAGAGCGCGCCGGGAGTTCGCGGCCCGGTGCCGCCGCCCGGCTACCCCATGCACCCCATGCCCGCGCCGGGCTACCACACGCCGCCGCCCGTCATGCACGCTCCCTACATGCCGCCCGCGCCGCCCAAGCCGAAGCGGACCGGGTTGATCGTCACCGGGGCGATCGTGGGCGCCCTCGTCGTCCTGTGGGTCATCGGCTCGATGCTGCCGGACGGGTCCGACGAAGACAGCGGGGCCAAGTCCCCGGGCAGTAACAGCAGTAGCGGGTCCAGCGGCGGCGAGACGTCGGGTGGGAGCCAGAAGCGGACCGATCCGAAGCCGGTCTCGTACAAAGGCATCGACCTGACGGACCGCTACGACCTCATGCTCGCCGACAGCCCGCCGCGCCCGGCCGAGAGCGACGACGTGCTCTACGGCAACGGAGATTTCTACTACTACATCGACAACATGTTCGGGAAGGACACCAAGGTCGGCACCAACAACGGGAAGTTCGTCCTGCTGAACAACTCCCAGAAGGGCTCCCTGGAGACCTGCCGCACGGAGACCCGCTACACCGAATCGATCGGCATCGACCAACTCACCAACGGGTCGCAGATCTGCGTGCTCAGCGACGCGGGCCATATCGCGGTGGCGACCTTCCGTGGCAAGTCGGACGCGAACGATGCGAGCAATTACGTCACCATCGACCTCACGATCTGGCGCAACGCCGAGGAGCCCAAGGACGATTAGTGCCCCTCCCGGCAATGTTTGCCCCGTCGCGTCGCCCAGCACGCACGCTCGCCGCGTTGGCCAAAGACCCGAGTAGCTCCGAAGGTTGAGCGGCCTCCGAGGCGCAACTTGTCAGGCCATGGATCTCAGACGCGGACCATGGTCATGCCACGGTTCGCGCCGCCCAGGACACCCACGAGGGCACTCGGCGCCTGCTCCAGCCCCTCGATGACGTGGTAGAAGGGCTTGATCCGCCCGTCTTCAAGCCAGGACGAGTAGTTGCGGTCGGCTTCGCCGAACTGGTCCCGGTAGGTGAGGTAGGCAAACCCCTTCATGGTGAGGTCCTTCAAGATCAGGGTGAGAGGCACGCCCTTGGGTCCGCTCATCGGCTTGTCGCTGTCGTACTGCGCCGTGTTGCCGCAGAGCACAATGCGGCCCCCGCGCTTCATGGCGTCCAGTGCGGCTTCGAGCACCGGTCCGCCCGTGTTGTCGAAGAACAGGTCGACGCCCTCAGGGCAGGTCCGCTTCAGCTGCTCGGCCAGGTCGCCGGCCTTGTAGTCGATGGTCGCGTCCGCCCCGACTTCCTGTTCCAGCCACGCGCACTTCTCCGGCCCCCCGGCGACGCCGACCACGCGGCAGCCCGCGATCTTACCGAGCTGGACGACTGCGGATCCGACGCCGCCCGCTGCCGCGGAGACCAGCAGCGTCTCACCGGCGCGCGGCCGGCCGACGTGGAGGAGTCCGAAGTAAGCCGTGTAGCCCGTCTGGCCCAGCAGGCCGATGTAATGCTCCACGGAATGCACGCCGTCACGTTTGACGAGGTTCTGGGCAGGCATGGCGGCGTAGTCCTGCCACGCCGACCCGGCCTGCACCACATCTCCGGGCGCGAATCCCGGATCACTGGAACTGACGACCTCGCCCACCGCCATGCCCACCATCGGCTGGCCCGCGTGGAGGCCGACTGACCCGTACGTGGGGTTGGCGTGCATGTAGGCCCGGTTGCCCGGCATCACGTTGAAGTACCGGTTGTGAACCAGGACCTCACCGGGACCGGGCTCGGGGATGTCGAGTTTCCGCAATTCGAAGATGTCCGTCGTCAGCTTGCCTTCCGGCGCCGCTGTATAGATCCACTGCCTGTTCGTCACTGTTCCTCCTGGTGGCCTGATGCGTGTGGCGCCACTGTGGCGCGGTCTCCGTCGACGGAAGCCGGGAGGGGCCGGCCGCCGGGGCGTGGCCCTGGCTGGCCTCTAAGGGCGGACGTTGCCACCCCGAGACAAACGGAGACTCTCTCCGGGTAACAGTCACCCTAACACCTACCTGGAGACACTCTCCGGATAGCCTCCGATCGCCCCATTCCCCCCTTGCCTGCCGGGGGTCCGCCGGTATCCCGCACGCCGGAAGCGGACGCGTGACGGCCGCTGGTCGCCTCGGGCGAGCCGACCGAGGGCCTCGTCGCCGCATCACGTACGCCGTCACCGACTGACCCTCGGCGGCGCATCGCGACAGAGGCGCCGATCCCCACGGCGGCACCCTTCAGGTAGTATTCGGAGACAGGCTCCACTTCTCATGTGGGGACAGTCTTCGCTCGTCGAACGGGCGCCGAGGAGGGTGCTGTGACCACCGGAACGGGCGCCCGCCCACTGCGCGCCGACGCGGCGCGCAACCGCCGCGCGGTGATCGACGCCGCCCGCGACGCGTTCGACCGCGACGGCGTCAACACGTCGCTGGACGACATAGCCCGCGCCGCCGGCGTCGGCCCCGGCACCTTGTACCGTCATTTTCCGAGCAGGGACGAGCTGGTCCTGGCGGTGATCGACGACCGGCTGACCGAGCTGCACCGGCTCGGCGTCGAGCTGCTCGATGAGCCGGATCCGCTGCGGGCGGTCCATCGTTGGCTGGATGCCTATATCGAGCAGAGCGGCATGTACGAGGGTTTGGCTCGGAGTTTGGTCACCCCTCCGCCGGCCGCTGACGAGCACAGCAGCTGCTGGCTGGCCATCAAGGCAGGCATGGCACTGGTCCGCCGCGCGGCCGAGGCCGGTGTGCTGCGCGCTGATACGGACGCGGCTGACGTGCAGGCCCTGGCCGCGGCCATCGCCTGGGTGGATGGGCAGTCGCCGCCCGACCCGGATCGACGTACCCGGCTGTTGCGCATGATGCTCGACGGAATCCGTCCCCGCTGACGTCGACAGCACGCGGCATCCGACTGGTTTGCCGACGTGCTTCCCAGCAAGCCGGTGATGCTCTGCACCCAGACCGCCAACGACCGCGCGATACGCCTCGCGGCGAAGTTGGGGTTCACCGAGGTGGAGCAGTTCGAGAAGTACTGCGCCGAGCAGTGGTTCGGTGTGTGGGTCCTCGGTCACGCCGTCCGGTTGAACTCGTGCTCGACAGCACGGATCCACGAGGCCACCGATCGGTCGTCGGCCTCGGCGCGCCGTTTGACCTCGTAGGGTGCCAGTCCGCCTCGGATTTCCAGGGAAGGGGTGATGTGCCGGCCGTCAGTCCTCGTCGTCCTCGACGGCGTCCAGGTAGCGGGTGTTCCACAGGACCACGGCGTTGAGGACCGGGCCGAGGGCGGCGAGCTGGTCCTCCTGTCCTTCGCGCGCGCATGACGCCCGGCTCGGCGCTTGGACCGAACTGACCGAGATACACCCGCCGGCCCGCCCGCTCGCCGACTTCCTTGCTCGCCACGAGGCCGATCCTGAAAGGTACTCCCTGGCAGACGCCAGGAAGGAGCATCTGGTCCAGCCGCTGGTGCAGGACGTGGCGCAGCGGGCCGTCGGGGGAGACTCGCACTTCGGCACGTCGTTCCTGCTCAACGACCCGGTCGCATACTTCGCGCAGGAACACGGGGAAGCCCGGCTGTGGGCGGTCCGGTGCGCCGTGCCCGGCTTCGCCCTGGTCACCCTTGACGGCTCGTGGATGGACGCGGACACAGACGGCCACTGGGAACAAGCCAACCGCTATCTCGACGGCCTCGACGCCGAGGCCGTCGTCCTCGACCTACTCTGTCACTCCTGAGTCGTCAGACCAGGCCGCCCCGGCCTGGGCCGTCAGCGCGGTGAACACCCGCTGCCAGGTGCCGTCGACGGCCCACATCCGCAGCCGGTTAACGAAACGTCCTAGGCGGGAAGTTCTCCGTGCTTGACGGCGGTGATGAAGGTGGACCAGTGGTGGGTGGGGAAGAGGATGGCGGGGCCGTGCGGGTTCTTGCTGTCACGGACAGGGACGGCGGCGGGGTAGCCGTCGGAGACCTCGACGCACGCGCCGTCTCCGTTGTTGCTGTAGCTGGACTTGCGCCAAGCGGCCAGAACGGATGCGTCAGGAATCGTCTTCATCTTCGTACTCTCCCAGGTATCTACGGATCAGGTCGAGGGATTTGTCCTCGGGTAGAGCCAGGGACCGGGCGACATCGAATCCCTGCGTCAGCTCGATTACCCTCTTCGGCAACTCTACTGTTTCACCGGTCTTGAAGCTCTCGACGAAGGCCATCATTCCGCCATCGCGCAGCGTGAGCAAGCTCAGGCACCCACCTAGCATGGGGTGTCCTCCCTCGTTGAACGGCAGTACTTGAACCGTGGAGTGGGACCGCTCGGCTGCGACCAGCAGATGGTGAAGTTGCCTCACCATGAGCTTCGCACTCCTCATGGGGCGCCTGAGGGCCGCTTCATCCATGATTGCCCAGTAGAACAGCGGCTCCTTGCGCTCGAAGATCACCTTCCGGTGCATGCGAATCGCTACGAGATCGTTCAACTTGTCTTCGGATGCGCCTGGTAGCGACACGCGGAATAGTTCCCGCGCGTAATCCTCGGTCTGGAGCAGCCCCGGAATGAGGCTGCTCGTGAACACCTGAATCCGTTCGGCCTCCGCCTCCTTGCTCACAACTACCCGCCCGTAGTCGGGAATCGAGCTGTCGTGCGCCAGCTCCAGGAGCTCGTTCAGAATCCCGTCGGCGTCGAAGAACGCGTCCAGCGAGTTCACCAGAGCTTCGGACGGTAGCTGGTCTCCCAACTCCACCCGACCGAGATAGCTGTGCGAGTAGCCGCCCACGTGTTCGGAGAGTTGACGGAGTGACAGTCCCTTCCGTTCTCGCAGGCGACGTACCCGCCTGCCCAGCCTCAACCGTGGTGTGAGCTTGCCTGATTCGTTGTTCAGCTCCACTTCGATCGAACCTTCCTTCGCCTAAGTCGCCGTCTACGGACGGCCTTTGGTGACAGCTCGGATATGTACTCAGTGTGCCCGATGGGAGAGGGTGTTACTACCCCTTCCCTTATCGGAACAGAGCCGAAGTGAGGCTTCTCCGAAGGGAATTCAATAAATGCCGTGGGGGCGGTTCCGCATGGCCATATCGCCACATGGAAAGACCCCCGCGACGTTGCTGGACGTCCGGGGGCGTGGCCGACGCTTAGTGAAGGAGCGCCAACAATGGTGGAGTTTATCGTCCGCCTCTTCGATTCGCTGCCGCGAGTCTTGTTTTCGCCAGTGGGCTGCCGGCCGGCGGTGGCCTGATGGCGTACGGACCGGGCATGAGCGACGCCCACTCCCCGTTCGGCGACGCCGTCGTTCTGCGGTGGAGCCGGCATGCCAGCTGCGTCGGACTCGCGCGGCTGGAGTTGCGTAAGGCGCTTGCCGACTGGGGGCTTTCGGCCTTGGAGGACTCGGCCCTGCTGATCCTCTCCGAGTTACTCACGAACGCCGCCCGGCACGCCCGGGTGTCCCCGGGGCGGGAGATCGAGACCCGGTATGTGCCGCGCCCCGACGGCGGGCTGCGTATCGAGGTGCACGACGCCTCCTCCGATCAGCCGCAGCAGCGGACGCCGGAGCTTGATGACAGCGGCGGCCGGGGGCTGGTCCTCGTGGACGCGCTGTCGGACGTCTGGGGAGTCAGTGAGCGCCGTGGGCCCGGGAAGATGGTCTGGGCGCATGTGTCGCTCCCGCCCGGCACGGAACCCGGTCACGCTCCGTCGTCGCCCCGCTGAGAGTCAGGCCCGCCGGTCAGGTCGCGGGAATCCCGTCGGGAAAGGCGACAGAAGATGTCCGGTATCCGGGGTTGGCTGCACGTATGACACACACCTGGGCCGATTTCGTCTCGGCGGAGCCCCGCTTCGCCGAGACCGTGCGGCGGCGATTCGAGCAGTACACCCACCATGTCCTCGCGACTCTCCGCAAGGACGGCTCCCCGCGGGTGACGGGGCTCGAGGTCTTCTTCCGTTCCGGGGAGCTGTGGCTCGGCATGATGCCCAATTCCCGTAAGGCCCAGGACCTGCTGCGCGATCCGCGCTTCGCCGTGCACGCGAACCCGGGCGGAGGCGGCGACGGAGGCGACGGGGGCGACGACGGAATCGCGGCGGACGGAGACGTCAGGGTCGGCGGGCGGGCGGTGGAGGTGAGCGACGAGAGCGTGATCGCGCGGTTCGTCGCGGAGGTCCGGCCGCCGCTGCCGTTCCATCTCTTCCGAGTGGAACTCACCGAGGTCGTACGGACCCGGGTCGAGGGAGAAGATCTTGTCGTACGGGTCTGGCAGCCGGGCCGGCCGCTGCGCACCGTACGGCGCGGGAACGACGACAGCGCGCCCCGCGAGGACGGCTGAGGACCAGGGGCAGGCGAAGGCGCGCGGGGGAGATCCGGCCGCCGGCGGGGGTCGTGATCATCGGGGTGTGTCGGGCTCGATGTGCGCGGCCGGGGCGTGCTAGGCTGACTGCGTTGCAGTTTTGGTACCCATGAACTTTATGTGCGCCTGACGGGAATGTTCCTCAGGCGCATTATTGTTTTTGCCGGCTTCTCCGGATGGGGCTCAATGCGGCGACGAGGAATTCGTAAAGTGCGGATTTCCGGCTCTGCACCTGTTTTAGGAGAATGACATGGCTACTGGCACCGTGAAGTGGTTCAACTCGGAAAAGGGCTTCGGCTTCATTGAGCAGGACGGCGGCGGCGCCGACGTCTTCGCCCACTACTCGAACATCGCCACCCAGGGCTTCCGTGAGCTCCAGGAGGGCCAGAAGGTCTCGTTCGACGTCACGCAGGGCCAGAAGGGCCCGCAGGCGGAGAACATCGTCCCGGCCTAATTTCCGGACGCGTACCTCGTGCCGGGGCCCGCACCGTGCAGGTGCGGGCCCCGGCTTGCGCTGTCCTCAGGCCCAGGAAGGCTTTTTCCGAATGACCCGACCCGAACGCCCGGCCCGTGCTGCCCGACCCGCCGGTAAGCGCCCGGTGAATTCCCGCGCCAAGGGGCCTGCGAAGGCACCCGCCCGCCGCGCCGTCGCGCGCCCGCAGGAATTCACGCTGCCGGAGACCATTACCCCCGCACTGCCGGCCGTCGAGGCGTTCGACGAGCTGGACATGCCTGCCGGCCTGTTGAAGACACTCACCGCCCAGGGTGTGACGGAGCCGTTCCCCATCCAGGGCGCGACGCTGCCGAACTCCCTCGCGGGCCGCGACATCCTCGGCCGCGGACGTACCGGATCCGGCAAGACCCTTGCCTTCGGTCTGGCGCTCCTCGCCCGCACCGCGGGCCGGCGTGCCGAGCCCCGCGCGCCCTTCGCGATGGTGCTGGTGCCCACGCGTGAGCTGGCGCAGCAGGTGACCGACGCGCTCACCCCGTACGCGACCGCCATGAACCTGAAGCTGGCCACGGTCGTCGGCGGGCTCTCGATCAGCAAGCAGGCGGGCGCGCTGCGGCGCGGCGCCGAGGTGCTCGTCGCGACCCCCGGACGGCTCAAGGACCTCATCGAGCGCGGCGACTGCCGGCTCGACCGCGTCTCGATCACCGTGCTCGACGAGGCCGACCAGATGGCCGACATGGGCTTCATGCCCCAGGTCACGGCGCTGCTCAAGCAGGTCGAGCCGGACGGGCAGCGGATGCTGTTCTCGGCGACGCTGGACAAGAACATCGACCGGCTCGTACGGCTGTACCTGACGGACCCCGTCGTCCACTCCGTCGACCCGTCCCAGGGCGCGGTGACCACGATGGAGCACCACGTGCTCTACGTCGCGGACGAGACCGACAAGAAGGCCGTCACCACGCGGATCGCGGCGCGTGACGGCCGGGTGCTGCTCTTCCTGGACACCAAGCGGTCCGTGGACCGGCTGGTCAAGCGGCTGCTGGCCAGCGGCGTACGCGCCGCCGGACTGCACGGCGGCCGCTCGCAGCCGCAGCGCAACCGGACACTCGACCAGTTCAAGACCGGCCAGGTCACCGCCCTCGTCGCGACCAACGTCGCGGCCCGTGGCATCCATGTCGACGATCTCGACCTGGTCGTGAACGTCGACCCGCCCGTCGACCACAAGGACTATCTGCACCGTGGCGGGCGCACCGCCCGTGCGGGGGAGTCCGGCAGTGTGGTCACGCTGGTGCTGCCCGAGCAGCGGCGGGAGATGACCCGGCTGATGTCGGACGCGGGGATCGACCCCAGGTCCGCGCGGATCAAGTCCACGGACGAGGAGCTGGCGCAGCTCACCGGTGCGCGGGAGCCCTCCGGGGTGGCCGTCACCATCGAGGTGCCGCAGCCCGCCGTCCAGGCGAAGCAGAAGCCGCGGACGGCCCGTCCGGCACGGAAGAACCCGGGCACGGGCGCGGGTACGGGTACGGGTGGAGGCGCGGCCCGGCTGGGCGGCGCCGCACGCGGCAGCCGTGGCCGCCGTGGCCGCCCGGGACGCGGCGCCGAAGGCGGTCGCCGCACCGCTGCCTGACCCCGGCGCCGCCTGCCCGCAGGACGGACCACGACGAAGCCCGGCATCGCGCCCAGCGCGCTGCCGGGCTTTCGTCTGTGCGGACCTGTGCGGACCTGCACGGACCTGCACGGACCTGCACGGACCTGCACGGACCTGTGTGGACCAGCGCGGACCTGCACGGACCTGTGTGGACCAGCGCGGACCTGCACGGACCTGTGTGGACCAGCGCGGACCTGCACGGACCTGCACGGACCTGTACGGACGAAGCGCGGGGTGCGGCAGGTGCCGGCGAGCGTTACCGCCGGGCCGCCGCCGGTTCCGCTTCGTCGGCCGCCGCGTCGTGCAGGCCCAGGCGCAGGTGCTCGACGTGGAACAGGGCCTGGTCCAGCAGTTCGGCCACGTGATGGTCGTAAAGGGCGTAGACGATCGAGCGGCCGCGGCGTTCGCCCGTCACCAGGCCCAGGTTGCGCAGCAGGCGGAGCTGGTGGGAGCAGGCGGACGGTTCCATGCCGACGGCCTCGGCGAGGTCCCCGACCGCGCACGGGCCTTCCTGGAGACGGGCCAGGATGTACAGCCGCGAGGGGGTGGTCAGGGCCTGAAGGGTCGCGGCCACGTCCGCCGTCCCCACGGCGTCCAGGCGCTCGCGGGTGGTGGCGGTGTTCTTGCCGTCGGCTCCATGACCCATGGCGTCCATCCTAACGATGACACATGAAGACCTGTTCAGATGTTCCTGTACGGTGGAGAGGTCGTCGTCCTCCGCCGTGAAGGGTCGTTCCGTCATGCCCTCTGTCCTGCTCCAGCGCCCCGGACGGCCGGTGCCGGCTGCTGCGGCGACGGTCCCGCGGCGCCGTACGCGGGTATTCGCGCTGGCGGAGGCCCGCTGGGCCGGGGCCGCCGTGGCGCTGTTCCTGGTCGCGCTGCCACTCCAGCTGACCGGGGCCCCGGCCTGGGCATGGGGCCCGCTGTACGCCGCCGCCTACCTCACCGGCGGCTGGGAGCCGGCCAGGGAGGGAGTGCGGGCGCTGCGGGACCGGACGCTGGACGTGGACCTGCTGATGATCGTGGCCGCGATCGGTGCGGCGGCGATCGGGCAGGTGATGGACGGCGCGCTGCTGATCGTCATCTTCGCCACCTCCGGCGCCCTGGAGTCGCTGGCCACCGCCCGTACCCAGGACGCGGTCCGCGGCCTGCTCGATCTCGCCCCCACCACCGCCACCCGCCTCGGCGGCGACGGCGCGGAGGAGACGGTCGCCACCGCGCACCTCGCGGTCGGCGACACCATCCTCATCCGCCCGGGCGAGCGCGTCGGCGCCGACGGCCGGGTTCTGGACGGGACCGGCGAAGTCGACCAGGCCACCATTACCGGGGAGCCGCTGCCGGTGGTGAAGGAGGCCGGGGACGAGGTCTTCGCCGGCACCCTGAACGGCACCGGCGCCCTACGGGTCCGGGTGGAGCGGGACGCCTCCGACTCCGTGATCGCCCGGATCGTGGCGATGGTCGAGGAAGCCACCGCGACCAAGGCCCCCACCCAGCTGTTCATCGAGAAGATCGAACAGCGGTACAGCCTCGGCATGGTCGCCGCCACCCTGGCTGTCTTCGCGATCCCCCTGGGCTTCGGCGGCGACCTGACCAGCTCTCTGCTGCGGGCGATGACCTTCATGATCGTCGCCTCTCCGTGTGCGGTGGTGCTGGCCACCATGCCGCCCCTGCTCTCCGCCATCGCCACCGCGGGACGCCACGGCGTCCTGGTCAAGTCCGCCGTCGTGATGGAACGCCTCGCGCAGGTCGACGCGGTCGCCCTGGACAAGACCGGCACCCTCACCGAAGGCACCCCGCGCGTCACCGACGTCCGCCCGCTGCCCGGCAGCGATCTGACGGAGGGTGGCCTGCTGGCCCTGGCTGCCGCCGCCGAGCACCCCAGCGAACACCCCCTGGCCCGCGCCGTCGTCGACGCAGCCCGCGCCCGCGGCCTCACCATCCCCGCCGCCGTGGGCTTCGCCTCCGCCCCGGGCATCGGGGTCAGCGTCCGCGTCGAGGGCCGCACCATCGCGGTCGGTGCCCCGGCCCGGCTGCCGGGCGACGCCACGGGCGCGACATCGGCGCCGGCTTCGGAGGCGGCTTCAGAGGCGGTACGAGAGGTGGAGGACGGCGGCCGGACCGCGGTCCTCGTCCAGCGCGACGGCGTCCCGGTCGGCGTGCTGGGCATCGCCGACCGGCTGCGGCCGGACGCGGCCGCCACCGTCGCCTCCCTGGCCGCACTGACCGGCAGGACGCCGATGCTGGTGACCGGCGACAATCCGCGCGCCGCCGCCCGCCTCGCGGCGGAGGCCGGCATCACGGACGTCCGCGCCGGGCTGCTGCCCCAGGACAAGGTCGCCGCCGTCCGCGAGCAGGAGACGGCGGGGCGCAGGGTGCTGGTCGTCGGCGACGGCGTCAACGACGCCCCCGCGCTGGCCGCCGCCCACACCGGCATCGCCATGGGCCGGGCCGGTTCCGACCTCGCTCTGGAGACCGCCGATGCCGTCATCGTCCGCGACGAACTGGCCACCGTCCCCACCGTCATCGCGCTCGCGCGCATGGCCCGCCGTCTGGTGGTGCAGAATCTGGTGATCGCCGGGGTGTTCCTCTCCGGCCTGGTCGTCTGGGACCTGGTGGGGCATCTGCCGCTGCCGCTCGGCGTGCTGGGGCATGAGGGCTCGACGGTCGTCGTCGGACTCAACGGGCTGCGGTTGCTGCGCGACGCCGCGTGGAACCGCGCGGCCACAACGGAACGGACAACGGAGAGGAGCCGCGCGTGAGCCGCCGTGGCAAGAAGACCGCCCCCGTCACGGGGACGGCCGCCGGGCCCGTCGTCACGGGGACGGCCAGGCCCACCGTCACGGTCTGCCGCGGCTGTTGCTGCGGCACCCCCGCCAAAGTCCCGCGCCTCGACCACGAGGCCCAGCTCACCGACCTGCGTACCGCGCTGGCCGGGGTCGCCATGGTGCGGCGTACCGACTGCCTGGACGCGTGCGAGCGCGCCAACGTCATCGTCATCCAGCCCTCCGCCGAGGGCCGTCGGGCCGGTGGCCGTCCCGTCTGGCTCGGCCAGGTCAACGACCCCGGCGCCGCGGCCGACATCACCGCCTGGGTGAAGGACGGCGGACCCGGCCTCGTCGAGCCTCCCGGCATCCTCGACCTCTACACCTTCACCCCGTCCCGCCGGGTCCGGCACGAACTCGAAGGCTGATCGCACCGCGGGGCCGTCATCCGCCCCGCCTGCCCCAGCCGCCGATGGGCCGGCCGTCATCCGCCCGGCGGCAGAAGGGCCGCGCCAACTGCGGACGCACCGGCCGCCGCGCCGGTGTACGGAGCGCGACCGGGCCACGCGCGCCGGTTAACTTCCCGGAAATTCCGCGCGGTTGGCATTGACGTGTCCCTGTCTACGCGCGTCATTATGAGCGCATGCGAATTCCCCCACGTATCGCCACCCTTGGTGGCCTCGCCGCCCTCGTCTCGACTCTCCTCGTCGGTGGAGTCACCGCCACCGCTACCGCCGCCCCCGCCGCGGTCGGCAGCATCTGCTACTCCAAGCTGCCCTCCCAGGCCCACGACACCCTCGACCTGATCGACGCCGGCGGGCCCTTCCCGTACAAGCAGGACGGCGCCGTCTTCCAGAACCGTGAGCGGATCCTGCCGAGCCAGTCGACCGGCTACTACCACGAGTACACCGTCATCACGCCGGGCTCCCCCGACCGTGGCGCGCGCCGCATCGTCACGGGCAACAAGACCAACGAGGACTACTACACCTCCAACCACTACGCGTCGTTCTCGCTCGTCAACTACGGCTGCTGAGCGGAAGGTAATCTCCGCCTCATGACGGTGACGTATGTGATCGACGGGGCGGAGGTCACCGACCTCGATCGCTTCTGGCAGGTGATCGGCGCGGCCGTGAACGGGCCCGGCGGATACTTCGGGCGCAATCTCGACGCGCTCGCGGACTGTCTGCGCGGCGGGTACGGGACGCCGGACGACGGCGACTTCGTCATCGAATGGCGCCGGCACGAAATCTCCCGCTGGATGCTCGGCCAGGAGGAGACCGTGCGGACGCTCCAGCGGCGGCTGGAGCGCGCGCACCCTGACAACAAGGCTGGAATTCAGACGGAGTTGGACCAGGCCCGGGCAGGCCGGGGGGCCACCGTCTTCGACGAGCTCGTGCGGCTCATCGAAGAGGAAGCGCCCGGGGTGCTGCGGCTCAGCTGATCAGCCACGCGTTTCAGGAACCAGAGACCGGCCGGTCCCGAAGGACCGGCCGGTCACACCCGTGCGCCGCTCCCGGCGCCCGCCGGGTCACCCCGCGAGGCGGCGCCGGGGGAGGGTCCGCTCCAGCCGGCGCCGGTCCGGCCCCTCCGGTACGTACCGCACGGCGTCCACCGCCGTCCGCCGCGCATACCCGTCCGGGTCCTCGTCCGCCAGGATCCGGGCCAACGCGTCGACCGCCCGCGGGTCCTGACGTACCGCCAGGCCCTTGGCCGCCTCTGCGGCCGTGTCCGGGTCCGGATCGTTCAGCCGGGCCGCCAGCGCCTCGCGGATCGGGTGCGTGTCCGCGGCCACGCCCGCCAGGGCCACCACCGCCCGGTCCCTGACCGAGGCGTCGGCGTCCCTGCTCAGCAGGGTCAGCGCCCACACCCCGTCCTGATGGTCGCCCGGTACGAGCCCGGTCAGCGCCAGCGCGGCCCGGCGCCGTACCTCCGTGTCCGGATACCCAGTGTGGCGCAGGATCTCCGGCAGCGCGGCCGGGTCGCCGTGCTGGCCCAGCCCCTCCACCACCGCGCGGACCAGCTCCGGTTCCGCGGCCCGCCGGGACAACTCCCGCAGCAGGGGCACCGCGCGCGCCGTGAACGGCCGCTGCCCGTCCGCCGCGCCCAGCCGCGCCAGTACGTCGGCGGCGAAGGCCTGCCGCAGCGGCTCGTCGCTCGCGCACCACGCCGCCGCGGCCTGGAACGTCTCCTCGTCGCCGCGCCGCCACAGCGCGCCCACCGCCTCTGTCCAGTCGTCCCGGCCGGGATCCCCGCAGCTCAGCGCCCGTCCCGCCAGCTCCTCGTACGGCGTCGCGATGCCCATCTCCGCTTCGAGTATCGTCGCGACGGCCGCGTGCCCGGTCTGCTGCTCGCGCCCGGCCGTCGGCGTGCCGTCCCGCAGCAGTTCGACGACGACGGTCACCGAGCCGTCCTCCTCGATCCGGCGCACCACCGTCTCGTAGCCGTCGCCGTAGGCGCGCAGCAGCCCGTCCCGCAGCTCCTGTTCCACATCGAGCGCCATCCAGCGCCGTGCCTCGGCGAGCGCCGCGCCCTGCGCGCCGTCCTGCGCCCCGGCGCCGTACCGCATCAGGACCCGTACGGACGGCGTGGAGCCGCGGCGGGCGGCCAGCAGCAGCGGCGGCTCGCCGCCGGGGCCCGGCAGATCGGGGTCGGCGCCGTACTCCAGCAGAGCTTCCAGCGTGTCGGGGAACCCCTGGACGACCGCCCAGGCGACCGCGGTGAAGCCGAACTCCTCCCGGCTGTCGGGCCGCGCGCCCGCGGCGAGCAGGGCCCGTACGACCTCGGTGTGCCCGCCGCACGCGGCGCCGCACAGCGGCAGATCCCCGCCGTCCGGGCCGCTCGCCCGCTCGGGGTCGGCGCCCGCCGTGAGAAGCAGCCGTACCAGGCCCGCCTCGTCGCTGACCGCCGCGAGATACAGGGCCGTCTGGCCGTCCTGGTCGGTCGCCTCGGCGGGCACGCCCGCGCGCAGCAGCCGTACAACGGTGTCGTCCGCGCCACCGTGCACTGCCGCGAACAGGTCCTCAACACCCGCTGTCGGCTCTTTGGTCATACTTCGACCCTACGTGCGCGGTCGCTCAGGTGTCGCAATCCAGCACGGTCCCGCACAGCCCGCAGCGCGCCCGGACCCGTCCCTGGACGGCCACCCGGATGCGCTGATGGCAGGTGGGGCAGGGGAACGAGACGCGCAGCCCGTCCGGCAGCCGCTCGAAGGCGTACGGCGAGGAGGGGTCCGGCGAGGAGGGGCCCGGCGAGGAAGGGTCCGGGGGGACGCCGGGGTGGTCGAGCGCGTGGCGGCGCTCCTTGGCGTAGCGGTGCCGGCCCGTCCACCCCGCGGTGGTCAGCGGCGGCCGCTGTTCGTCGGCCAGCGCCTGTGTCCTGCCCTTCGTGTACGACGTGTAGCCCTGCGGGCTGGTGAACCAGATCCGGGGGTCCTCGTCGAAGACCAGCGCGCGCTTGGCGAGGACATAGCCGAACTCCTCGGGCGTGAGATAGCCGAGCTTCTGGCTGGAGTCGCGGTCCTCGCGGTAGGCGTCGAGCAGCAGCCAGCCCGCGCCGAGATAGGTCGTCGCGGTGTCGGTGAGGATCTCGTTGTCGCGGGTGCCGGGGAAGCTCAGCCCGAGGCGGTGCAGCAGGACATGGGTGATCTCGTGGGCGAGGGCGGCGCCGATGTCCCGGCGATGGGTGCGGAAGCGGTTGTTCAGCTCGACGAAGTACTCGGGCCCCGCGGTCAGCTCGACGCTCGCCGCGTGGCGCATCTCACGGAAGCTCACGATCACGCGCGCGTCGGGCAGCTGCAGCTGCTGCACCAGGGCGTGGGCCACCCGCTGGGTGCCGAGATAGAGATCGTCCTGATCGGAGAAGGCCACATCGGCCGGGGCGACGCTGGGGGCGTACGAGCGGATGCCGTCGGGGGAGAGCCGCTTGTAGAGCGCGGTGATCGCCGCCCGCGCGGTGTCGAGATGCGGATAGCCGTGCACGACCTCGCCGCCGTTCGCCACGCCCGTACCCCCCTGAAGGACGGTCAGTCCGGAATCCATCGTACGGGGGCGTGCCGGAGATGCGCCCGACGTGCTGGTTGTGCCGGTGAGGCGTCCGATGCGCGGAGGTTTGGAGGTGGAGGTGTCCGGTGGCCGGACGGCGACCGGTGGAGAACCCCTTGAGGTGGCCGAAATTAGGTTCTTGTGGGGTGGCTGATCTCCTCCGCATAATCCGGATCACGCTTTCTTGTCGGGCCCATGTCATCGCAACGCAACGCGCGTTGACTCGGGTCCTTCCGCGTACGCAGGGCCCCCACGCAATGCCACCGAGCTCCACCCCCACAGCAGCTCCCCCACGAAAGGCATCCTGATGACTGTTCTGAGCACCCTCAAGAGATGTGCCGCCGCCGGCGCCGTCGTCCTCGCAGCCGTCAGCCTCAACCTCACCTCCGCCTCCGCCGCGCCCGCGCCGGTCGCCAAGACCCAGGCGGCCGCCCCCATCGCGCCGCCCGTCGTCGGCGGTACCCGCGCCGCGCTCGGCGAATTCCCCTTCATGGTCCGGCTCTCCATGGGCTGTGGCGGCGCGCTGTACTCGCCGACCGTCGTCCTGACCGCCGCGCACTGTGTGAGCGGATCGGGCAACAACACCAGCATCACCGCCACCGCGGGCGTCGTCGACCTGCAGAGCTCCAGCGCCATCAAGGTCAAGTCGACCAAGGTGCTCCAGGCCCCCGGCTACAACGGCGCGGGCAAGGACTGGGCGCTGATCAAGCTCGCCGCCCCGATCAACCAGCCGACCCTGAAGATCGCCACCACCACGGCGTACAACACCGGTAACTTCACCGTCGCCGGCTGGGGCGCCGCGACCGAGGGTGGCGCCCAGCAGCGCTACCTCCTCAAGGCAACCGTGCCGTTCGTCTCCGACGCCAGCTGCAACTCGTCCTACGGCGGCGACATAATCGCGAGCGAGGAGATCTGCGCCGGTTACGCCCAGGGCGGCACCGACACCTGCCAGGGTGACTCGGGCGGTCCGATGTTCCGCAAGGACAACGCCGGAGCCTTCATCCAGGTCGGCATCGTGAGCTGGGGCAACGGCTGCGCCCGTCCCGGCTACCCCGGTGTCTACACCGAGGTCTCGACCTTCGCCTCCGCCATCGCCTCGGCCGCGGCGACCCTGTGACGCGTTGACGCGTAGCGCGTAAGTCCTCGCTCGTACGAGGCAGCCGAGGAGGGACAGGCGGTGGGCGCATCGGCCCGCCACCTGTCCCTCCTTCGTCCGTGGGATCGTGGATCGTGGGATCCCGCATCCTGATCAACCCCGGGGTTCCCGGCCCGGCCGGTCTAAGCTGCCGGACCATGACCACGAGCGACCCCGGCATCGACGACTCCGTACGCGCCGAACTGAACCGTCTGCGCGAAAGCATCGACAACATCGACGCGGCCGTCGTCCATATGCTCGCCGAGCGCTTCAAATGCACCCAGCAGGTCGGCTTCCTCAAAGCCGAGCACCAGCTCCCCCCGGCCGACCCGGCCCGCGAGGCCCGCCAGATCACCCGCCTGCGCCAGCTGGCGGAGAGCGCCAGACTGGACCCGGCCTTCGCCGAGAAGCTGCTCAACTTCATCATCGCCGAGGTGATCCGCCACCACGAGACGATCGCGGGCGAGACGAGGGACAGCGACGACGGTCAGTAGCCCGCGCCCCGGCGCGTGGACACCGGCCGGCTCACCGGCCCCGCGTACTTCGTACGAGCGAAGACGCCGCACACAACTGGTAGCCGACGCACGCCGGGCCTAGCGTGGGTGCCATGACGACACGAGTGCCTATCCGCCAGCTCCAGCAGCACGCGAGTGAGCTGATCGAGAGAGTTGTGGCGGGAGAGCGGGTCGAGATCACCCGCAACGGCCGTCTCGTCGCCGTGCTCGGCCCGCCGGACCCGGAGCAGCGCGTCATGGAGGACCTCGTCCGTACCGGCACGGTGGACCCGGAGAACGCCGAGTCGGCACGTGGTCTTGGAGACTGGCAGCCGCTGCCCGCCGGCCCTGTTACGTCGGCCGGACTCTCCGAAGTCCTGCTGGCGATGCGTGAGGAAGAGGACCGTTGATCTACCTCGACTCCTGCGCGCTTCTCAAACTGCTGCTTCCAGAGCCGGAGACCCCCGCCTTGCGCGCCTTTCTCGCGGCGCGGGCCTCCGAAGGGCACGTCACGTCCGCGCTAACCCAGACAGAAGTTGCACGCACACTCGTACGTGCGGGTGCGGACCCCGAAGTCGGTGACGCCGCCGAGGACATGCTCGACCGTGTGCTGCGCATCCGTCTCACCGACCCGGTCCTGCGCGCCGCGGGCAGGTTTCCGCAACGACATCTGCGCAGCCTTGATGCCATCCACCTGGCCTGTGCCGAACAGCTCGAACAGGCGCTGACCGCTTTCGTCACCTACGACAAGCGGTTGGCCGCCGTCGCGGGCGAGCGGGATCTGCCGGTCCGTACCCCCGGCGCATAAGGGCGGCGCCGTCCGGCGCCGGTGCGGGCCCGTGCGCTGACAGCGCAAAGAACACTGCTGCGCCGCCCTCCGGCCATCGGGCAGCATGGCCTCCATGTCCGTACTGACGCGCGACGAAGCGCAGACCCGAGCCCAGCTCCTCGACGTCCACCGATACACGATCGCTCTCGATCTGACGACCGGCGAGGACACCTTCGACTCCAGGACCGTCATCCGGTTCACCACACGGGCGGCCGGGGACACCTTCGTCGAGCTCAAGCCCGCCACCCTGCGCTCCGTCACCCTCGACGGACAGCCCCTGGACCCCGCGGCGCTCGTCGAGAACCGGCTCGCGCTCACCGGGCTCGACGCCGGTGAGCACGAGCTGCGCGTCGAGGCGGACATGCGGTACTCCCGCACCGGCGAGGGCATGCACCGCTTCACCGACCCGACCGACGGCGAGACCTACGTCTACACCCAGCTCTTCATGGAGGACGTCCAGCGCGTCTTCGCCGCCTTCGACCAGCCCGACCTGAAGTCCGTCTTCGAACTGACCGTCACCGCGCCGGACGGCTGGACCGTCCTCGGCAACGGGGTCGCCGAGCGGACCGGCGAGCGCCACTGGACCCTCGCCCCCACGGTCCTCATCTCCACCTACCTCGTCGCCGTCGCGGCGGGCCCCTGGCACTCCGTACGCACCGAGCACGCCGGACTGCCCTTCGGCATCCACTGCCGGCGCTCCCTCGCGCCCTACCTCGACGCCGACGCCGACGAGATCCTCGACATCACCCGCGCCTGCTACGACCGCTACCACGAGAAGTTCGAGGAGCCGTACCCCTTCGACTCGTACGACCAGGCCTTCGTCCCCGAATTCAACGCGGGCGCCATGGAGAACCCCGGCCTCGTCACCTTCCGCGACGAGTTCGTCTACCGCTCCGCCGTCACCGAGACCGAGCGGCAGACCCGCGCCATGGTCATCGCCCACGAGATGGCCCACATGTGGTTCGGCGACCTGGTCACCCTCGCCTGGTGGGACGACATCTGGCTCAACGAGTCCTTCGCCGAGTACATGGGCTACCAGACCCTCACCGAAGCCACCCGCTTCACCGACACCTGGGTCGACTTCGGGATCGGCCGGAAGTCCTGGGGCTACGACGCCGACCAGCGCCCCTCCACCCACCCCGTCGCCCCCGACCCGGACGCCGTCCCCGACACCGCGTCCGCGATGCTCAACTTCGACGGCATCTCGTACGCCAAGGGCGCCTCCGCGCTGCGCCAGCTCGTCGCCTGGCTCGGCGAGAAGGACTTCCTCGCCGGCATCAACATCCACTTCGCCCGGCACAAGTTCGCCAACGCCACCCTCGCCGACTTCATCGACTCCCTCGCCGGCGCCACCGACCGCGATGTGCACGCCTGGGCCGAGCAGTGGCTCCGTACGACCGGCGTGGACACCCTCACCCCCGAGGTCACCGGCACCGGCACCGAATGGACCCTCGACGTCGTACGGGACGGCAGCCGCCCGCACCGCATCGCCGTCGGAACGTACGACCTCGACCCCGCCGACCCCAGCCTGCTCGTCGAGCGCGAACGCCTCGAACTGGACCTGCCGCTCACCGGCGGGCCCACCACACGCCCCGGCCGCCGCCCCGCCCTCGTCGTCCTCAACGACAGCGACCTCAGCTACGCCAAGGTCCGGCTCGACGCCGCGTCCTGGGACACCGCCCTGCGCGCCCTCTCCGGCATCCCGGGGCCGCTGACCCGCGCGGTCATCTGGAACGCCGCCCGCGACATGGTCCGCGACGGCGAACTCGCCCCCACCGCCTACCTCGACGCCGCCCGGGCCCACCTCCCGCACGAGACGGATCTCGCGCTCGTCCAAGGCGTCCTCACCTTCGCCGCCACCCAGATCACCGACCGCTACCTCGGCCCCGAGGACAGGACCACCGCCCTCGCGACCCTCACCACGATCTGCCGCGACCTGATCCGCAGGACCGAGGACGGCCACAACCCCGGCCTGCGCCTGACCGCCGTACGCCACTTCATCGACGCCGCCACCCAGCCCCACGCCCTGCAGGACTGGCTCGGCACCGGCAGCGTCCCCGGCGGCCCGGAGCTCGACCCCGAACTGCGCTGGCGCGTCCTCACCCGCCTCGCCGTCCTCGGCGCCGTCGACACAGCCACCATCGCCGCCGAACTCGACCGCGACCCCAGCGCCACCGGCCAGGAAGGCGCCGCCCGCTGCCGCGCCGCCCTCCCCGACCCGGACGCCAAGGCCGAGGCCTGGGCCCGGATGTTCAGCTCGGACGATCTCTCCAACTACCTGTTCACCGCCACGGCCAAGGGCTTCTGGCAGCCCGAACAGGCCGAGCTGGTACGGGAGTACGTGCCCCGCTACTACCCCGACGCCGTGGCCCTCGGCGACCGCAGGGGCCCCGCCATCGCCGAAGCCGCGGGGCGCTATGCCTTCCCGGAACACGCCGTGGACGAGGAGTCGCTGCGGCTCGGCCGGGAGGCCCTGGCCGGCGCGGACATGATCCCGGCGCTGCGCCGCAAGCTCGCCGACCAGCTCGACGATCTGCACCGGGCGCTGCGGGTCCGCACCGCCTGACCGCGGACGCCGGGCGCACGCGCCGGGTGCACCGCTCGCCCGCACGCCTCACCGCCCCGGGACCGGTCGTACACACGTACGGCAGGTCCCGGGGCGGCTGCCCATAGCAGAGAGCGCGATTCCACCTGCCCCGCACCGCGCGGCAGTCCCACTTTCGGGTTCGGTTCGCCGAGCTCCACGCGCACCGCCACCGATCCCCGGACACCCTGTGTACGAGCGGACCCCGCCGCCGACCTGGACCGCACCGCTCGTACTCGTGGAAGCTCGTGGAAGGCAGCACCGCCGATGACCGACCACCCCACCGGACCCGACCACCCCCACGACCTGGTGGGCATCGGCATCGGCCCGTTCAACCTCTCCCTCGCCGCCCTGGCCGACGGCATCCACGGCGGCCTCGCCGCCACCTTCTACGAGCAGCGCCACGCCTTCCACTGGCACCCCGGCCTGCTCCTCGAAGGCGCCACCCTCCAAGTGCCCTTCCTCGCCGACCTGGTCACCCTCGCCGACCCCGCGAGCCCCTGGTCCTTCCTCAACTACCTCAGGGCCCGCGACCGGCTGTACCCCTTCTACTTCGCCGAGCGCTTCCACATCCAGCGCGCCGAATACGACGCCTACTGCCGCTGGGTCAGCCAGCGGCTCCCCGGACTCCACTTCGGCCACCAGGTCGACGCGGTCCGCTGGAACCCCGAGCGCGGCCTCTTCGAAGTCGACTTCACCCAGCTCCACCCCGACGGCGACGCCGAAGCCCTCGGCCGCGCCTACACCCGCCACATCGCGCTCGGCATCGGCACCGAGCCGTACGTCCCCGACCCGCTCCAGCCGCTCGTCGACGCCCCCGCCGTCCCCGTCGTCCACTCCGCCGACTACCTCGACCACCGCGAACGGCTGCTCGCCGCCGAGCACATCACCGTCATCGGATCAGGCCAGTCCGGCGCCGAGATCTTCCTCGACCTGCTGCGGGCCCGCCCCGCCGGAGCCGAGAAGATCCACTGGCTGGCCCGTACCGAAGCCTTCGCCCCCATGGAGTACTCCAAGCTCGGCCTGGAACAGTTCACGCCCGACTACACCCGCTACTTCCACGCCCTGCCCGAGCAGGTACGCGACGACCTCGTCCCCCGCCAATGGCAGCTCCACAAAGGCATCGACGCCGGCACCATCGCCGCCATCCACGACGAGCTGTACCGGCGCACCCTGCACGGCGGCTGGCCCGACGCCGTCCTCACCCCCGGCGTCACCGTCCGCACCGCGGGGCGCGTCGCCACCACCAAGGTCGAACTCCATCTGGAACACGGCCGGCAAGCCACGAGGACCCGGCTCACCACCGACGCCGTCGTCCTCGCCACTGGCTACCGCGAACGCCCCCTCGGGCGGCTCCTCGCCGGACTCGACCCCTACCTGCGCCGGGACGCGTCGGAACGCCCGCTCATCGACGAGCACTACCGGCTCGCCCTCGACCCGGCCGTCACCGGCTCCGTCTACGTGCAGAACGCCGAGCGGCACACCCACGGCGTCGGCGCCCCCGACCTCGGGCTCGCCGCCTGGCGCAGCGCCACCATCCTCAACCACCTCACCGGCACCGAGCCCTATCCGCTGCCCCGGCGCACCGCGTTCACCAGCTTCGGACTCGACAAAAGGGACCAGACCCGCCCGGTGCCCGCACCGAGGGGTCTGGTCCCGCTCACCGACCCGCGCTGACCTGTCAGAAGACCGACCTGACCTGTCAGAAGACGGACCTGACCGATCAGAAGACCGGCGTACCGTCCCGCGTCAGCTTCCAGTCCACCGAGGCGAACGCGGCCGGGTCGACCGTGCCCGCCGCCTTCACCCACGTGATGATCGTGTTGCGGATCTCGTCCGAGTTGGACCACAGCTGCTGAGCGGCGGCCACATGCGGGAAGTTCCCGCCGCCGCTCGCCCGGTAGTTGTTGACCGCCAGCACGAACTGCGCCGCCGGGTCCAGCGCCTTCCCCTCGAACTGCAGATTCGCGATCCGCGACCCCTCGGGCTTCGCGATGTCGATCTCGTACGTCACGCCCGACACCACGTCGTAGTTGTAGTCCGGCGTGTTGCCCGCGTTGGTCAGCTTCGAGGTGTCCACCGGCGCACCCGCCGCCGTCTGCACGTAGTAGCGCGCGGAGAACTCCAGGTACTCCTTGATCTGTGCCCCCGTCAGCAGCCGCGCCTCCATCGTGTTCTCGAACGGGTACAGCCCCGCCGCGTCCTTGATGGTCACCTGACCGGCCGGGATCTTCGCCGTACGCGAGAAGCACGACGCCTGCGACAGCACCGGCAGCGCCGCGTACTGGCCGCCCGCCAGCGCCGCCTTCACCGTCTCCGCCTGGACGTGGTTGATCAGATCGATGATCGGCTCGTCCTTCCACGGCGCGTCGACCGTGGACATGGCGGCGGTCGACGTACCGATGACCTGGTTGACGTACGCCACGACCTTGCGGTGCTCGTCCGAGAGCAGCCGGGTGATCTTCGTGTCCTCGACGGACGTGTTCGAGTTGAGCACCTGCGAGCCGGCCTTCTCGACCGTCCAGCCGCCCCGCTCCCACACCAGGTCGAAGTCGAAGAGCGTCAGCCGCTGGCCCCACTTGGCCGGCTCGGAGAGCACGACCTCCTTGCCGGTCTTCTTGTTGACCACCCGGCGCTCCGGGATCTCCGCGTGCGCGTGCCCGACCAGAATCGCGTCGATGCCCGGTACCTGCTCGGCCACCAGCGTCGCCGCGTTCTCCACGTACGGCACCTGGTCGCCGTACGACGACTTGCCGTCCGTACCCGAGTGCGCGGAGACGATGACCACGTCGGCGCCCATCGACCGGAGCTTCGGCACCCACTTCGCGGCCTGCTCCTCCAGACCCGGGAACGTCATCTTGCCCTGGACGTTCGCCTTGTCCCAGATCGCGATGCCGGGGTTCGTCAGCCCGATGATCGCCACCCGGACATCCTGGCCGTGCGGCGTCCGCAGCTTCTTGATCACATAGGGCGGGAAGGCCGGCTTGAGCGTCTTCGCGTCCAGCGCGTTCGCACCGAGCAGCGGGAAGTCGCACTGCTCCTCGAACTTGCGCAGCACCGGAATGCCGTAGTTGAACTCGTGGTTGCCGAGCGCCGCCGCGTCGTAGCCGATCGCGTTCATCGCCTGCGCCATCGGGTGCACGGGACCGCGCTTGGCGGTGATCGGGTCGACCTTGGCGTAGTAGTACGACAGCTGGGTGCCCTGAATGGTGTCACCCGCGTCGATCAGCAGCGTGTTGTGGCGGCCCTTCTCCTTACGGATCTTCTCGACCAGCGTGGAGATCTTCGCGAGCCCGATGTCATTGTGGGCCGCGTCGTCGAACTCCTTGTCCGTGAAGTAGTCCCAGTTGAAGACGTTGCCGTGCAGATCGGTCGTCCCCATCACGGTGAACGAGTACCGCTTCTGCGGACGCCCGTGCCCGTGACCATGGCCGTGGCCGGTGGCCTCGGCCGGCATGGCCGCCCCACCCACGAGCGCCACACCGGCACCGGCGGCGGCCGAGTGGCCCAGGAACGTCCTTCTGTTCAGCGGCATTTCTTCTCCTTCGGTTCCATTGCACAACGCGCGTAGATTCTGGCTCAAAAGCACCCCGCCGCAACACCCCCGAAGGGTTTCAATCAGGTGTCTGCCGATTGTCGTACCGGGGTGCGAGAGTGTTCCTGGTGCCGCGACCGGCAACATCGCCGCGAGGGGCACCAGCCCGCGACCGCCGTACGAGGAGCCGCTCCGTGATCACCGACGCACCGACCCCCGCCGCGCCCTACGGCACCCCGGAAACGCCGAGGGTCGCCGTCCGCGGCGAAGCCCGGCTGGAGGTCGACCCGGAGATCGCCAGAATCAGCATCGCCGTCGGTGCCCGCGGCACCGATCGGCGCAGCGCACTCGCCGACCTCACCCGGCGCAACGCGGATGTCCTCGCCCTCATCAAGACCTACGGCGACGCCGTCGAAAAACTGGAGACCGGCGCCTTCTCCATCAGCCCCGAACTCACCCGGCACGGCCGCGGCGAGCGCGTCCGCGCCTACCACGGCAGCGTGCACCTCACGGCCGAACTCTCCGACTTCACCGCCCTCGGCGAACTCACCACCCGCCTCGCCGACCTCGAACTCACCCGCGTCAGCGGACCCTGGTGGTCACTGCGCCCCGACTCCCCGGCCCACGGCGAAGCCCGCCGCCAGGCCGTACGGGAAGCGGTCCAGCGCGCCCGCGAATACGCCGAGGCACTCGGCGCGCGGCTCGCCGCCCTCGTCGAGCTCGCCGACCTCGGCGCCGAGAACAGCCTCGGATACGGCATGCCCGCCGCCCCCGCCAGCGCGCGCGGCAGGGCGGCCTACGGAAGCGCGGAAGGGGCGGACGCGGCCCCCGCCCTCGACCTCGAACCGCAACGCCAGACCGTCTACGCCCAAGTGAACGCGCGCTTCACCATGACCCCGCCGGATCTCACTTCCTGACGGAAAATGCTCATCGGAGCGCCCCCGCGCACAATTCAACACTTGTCAATAACCCTTCATGCAAAGGTTGTTGAGTAGTCATGCGCGGCCAATTCCCTACCCGTCGGTAAGGTCTAGGCTCGACGTATGCGCCGAGCAAAGATCGTCTGTACCCTGGGGCCCGCCACCGACTCATACGACCAGATCAAGGCACTGGTCGAAGCCGGAATGGACGTCGCTCGCCTCAACCTCAGCCACGGCACCTACGCCGAACACGACGAGCGCTACCAGCGCGTACGCAAAGCCGCTGACGAGACCGGCCGCAGCGTCGGAATCCTCGCCGACCTTCAAGGTCCGAAGATCCGCCTCGGCCGCTTTCGCGAAGGACCTGTACTCCTTGAACGCGGCGACGAATTCACCATCACCGTCGAACCCCTCGAAGGCGACCGCCACACCTGCGGCACCACCTACGAAGGACTCGCCGCCGACGTGACCACCGGGGAGCGCATCCTCGTCGACGACGGCAAGGTCGCCCTCGAAGTCACCGGCGTCGAAGGCCCCCGCGTCCACACCCTCGTCATCGAGGGCGGCATGGTCTCCGACCACAAGGGTCTCAACCTCCCCGGCGTCGCCGTCTCCGTCCCCGCGCTCTCCGAGAAGGACATCGACGACCTCCGCTGGGCGCTGCGCACCGGCGCCGACATCATCGCCCTCTCCTTCGTACGCAGCGGAGAGGACATCAATGACGTCCATCGCGTCATGGATGAGGAAGGCCGGCGGATCCCGGTCATCGCCAAGATCGAGAAGCCGCAGGCGGTCGAGAACATCGACAGCATCGTCGCGGCCTTCGACGGCATCATGGTCGCCCGCGGCGACCTGGGCGTGGAGATGCCCCTCGAACAGGTGCCGATCGTCCAGAAGCGCGCCATCAAACTGGCCAGGCGCAACGCCAAGCCGGTCATCGTCGCCACCCAGATGCTCGACTCGATGATCGACAACTCCCGCCCCACCCGCGCCGAGGCCTCCGACGTCGCCAACGCCGTGATCGACGGCACGGATGCCGTGATGCTCTCGGGCGAGACCAGCGTCGGCAAGTACCCCATCGAGACCGTCAAGACGATGGGCCGCATCGTCGAAGCCGCCGAGGAAGACCTGCTGTCCAAGGGGCTGCCGCCCATCACGGAAAGCAGCAAGCCCCGCACCCAGGGCGGCGCGGTCGCCCGCGCGGCCGCCGAGATGGGCGACTTCCTGGGCGCGAAGTTCCTGGTCGCCTTCACCCAGTCGGGCGACACGGTCAAGCGGCTCTCCCGCTACCGCTCCCCGATCCCGCTCCTGGCCTTCACCCCCGACCCGGCCACCCGCTCCCAACTGAGCCTCACCTGGGGCGTGGAGGCCTTCCTCGGCCCGCATGTGGAGTCCACGGACGCGATGGTCGCCCAGGTCGACGACCAGCTCCTCAAGATCGGCCGCTGCGACACGGGCGACATCGTCGTCATCACGGCGGGCTCCCCGCCGGGAGTCGCGGGCTCCACGAACCTGGTCCGCGTCCACCACATCGGCGAGGACGACAGCCCGAAGTAGGTCAGTACTTGGGCCCGACGCGCGCGTCCATGAGGGCGACGGACGCGCGCTTGGCGATGGATATGTTGTACGGCTTTCCCGCGCGGGTGCAGTGCTTCCACTCGACACCGACCTTGTCGAGCGTGTCCGTAAAGAGTTGCCGGATGTCGTCGGAGACATTGGTGAACCAGTAGCGCGGGTACTCATAGCGCTTCTTCTGGCCGCGTACGACACGGGTGGTCCAGTTCATGGTCCGGCAGCCGTCGGAATGGATGAGACCGCGGATGAATTCCCATGGGTGCGCGTCCACGATGCCCTGTTGCCAGGATTCGAGGACGATCGGGCGCTCGTGCTTTCTGCCCGGTCCGTGCTGGGGCAACAGACACGGCCAATGCCGGCCGTAGGCGGTCACCATCACGCACCCCTGTTTCCGCAGGACATACACCCGGTCGTCCGGCCGGACAGCGGTGACGGCGGCGCGGCACAGGTCGATGAGCCCCGGCCATGCGTCGGCGCACGCGATGCGCAAGTAGTGGCCGCCGTGGGGGTGCGAGCTGATGCAGCCGTCGCCGAGGTAGAGACCCAGCAGGTAGGCGTACGAGGCGGAGTCGGCCGGGGAGCCGGGCTCCGGCAGGCATCGGGGGCATGGCTTCGCCTGGCGGAGCAACCGTGGTGAAGGCTCAACCCGCGCCTGCCAGCTCCGGATCGCCGCTCGGGATATGCCGGTCTGCCTGCTCACCGCACTGAGGCTGCGGCCCTGGCCCAGCAGGGTCAGCACCCCTCGGCGGGTCTGGAGGTCGTACATGAGGCCGATACTGGCGAGAGGGGCGGACTCGCGGTCGCGGAACCACGGAAATTCACGCGATCAAGTGGTTGCCACGAGCTCTCGCGCGACCTTGGAATCGAAGGAAAGTGCCCCAGGTGGGATTCGAACCCACACTGTCCGCTGTTTGAGAGCGGCCTCTCTGACCAGTTGGAGTACTGGGGCCTCAGAATGCAAGGGTTTAGGATCCCCCGCTCGGCCCCACTTTACCGCAGCTCGGTAGGCTCATGGGGAGCAGCATCCTGTCTGGAACGAGGAGCCACCGTGACCGCCCCCGAGTCGCCCCAGCCCGTCGACGATGACGACAAGTCGCATGTCCCGCCGCTGACGACGCGTGTCGTCATCGCCGAGGACGAGGCCCTGATCCGTCTCGATCTCAAAGAGATGCTCGAGGAAGAGGGCTATGCGGTCGTCGGTGAGGCCGGTGACGGTCAGCGGGCCGTGGAGCTGGCGCGGGAGCACCGGCCGGATCTGGTGATCCTCGACGTGAAGATGCCAATCCTGGACGGGATCTCCGCCGCCGAGAAGATCGCCGAGGAGTCCATCGCGCCGGTCCTGATGCTGACCGCGTTCTCGCAGCGCGATCTGGTGGAGCGGGCCCGGGACGCCGGGGCCATGGCGTATCTGGTGAAGCCGTTCAGCAAGAGCGATGTGGTGCCGGCCATCGAGATGGCGGTGTCGCGGTTCACTGAGCTGAAGACGCTGGAGCAGGAGGTCGCGGACCTCACGCAGCGCCTGGAGACGCGCAAGCTGGTGGACCGGGCGAAGTCGATCCTGCAGACGCAGTACGGGCTGACGGAGCCGGCGGCGTTCCGGTGGATTCAGAAGACGTCGATGGACCGGCGGCTGTCGATGCAGCAGGTCGCGGAGGCGGTCATCGAGGACGCGGACGAGAAGAAGGCCACGAAGGGGCAGTAGCCCGCCGGCCGAGGCGACACGCGGAAGGGCCCGCCCCGGGGAGATCCGGGGCGGGCCCTTCCGCGTGCGTACGGCGACCGTAAGGTCACCCGACAGGCTCTCAGTCCTCGCCCAGGTACGCCTTGCGTACCGACTCGTCGTGCAGCAGGGACTCACCCGTGCCCGACAGGACGATCTTGCCGATCTCCATGACGTGGCCCTGGTCCGCGAGCGAGAGCGCCGCCTGGGCGTTCTGCTCCACGAGCAGGATGGTCGTGCCCTGTTCCCTGAGCTCGACGATGGTCTCCATGATCTTCTGCATCATGATCGGGGAGAGGCCCATGGACGGCTCGTCCAGCATCAGCAGCTTGGGCTGGGACATCAGGGCGCGCCCCATGGCCAGCATCTGCTGCTCGCCGCCGGAGAGGGTGCCCGCGGCCTGCTTGCGACGTTCGCCCAGGATGGGGAAGAGGTCGTAGGCGCGCTGGACGTCCTTCTC
The DNA here is from genome assembly GCF_055582185.1 of Streptomyces sp. NPDC042201. NCBI lineage: Bacteria > Bacillati > Actinomycetota > Actinomycetes > Kitasatosporales > Streptomycetaceae > Streptomyces > Streptomyces sp. NPDC042201. The sequence goes on from NZ_JBVJDS010000014.1 coordinate 104,390, forward strand.
GATGCCGGCCTTGTCCGTCCGCAGGAACGCTCCGAGCTGGAGGTTTTCCGTGATCGTCAGCCGGGGGAAGATGTGCCGGCCCTCGGGGGAGTGGGCCAGGCCCAGCGCCACGATCTTGTGCGCGGGAACCCCGCTGAGGGGCTTCCCGTCGAACATGATCCGGCCGGCGGCGGGCTTGAGGAGCCCCGACAGGGTCCGCAGCGTGGTGGTCTTGCCCGCGCCGTTGGTGCCGATGAGGGTGACGACCTGGCCGGCTTCGACGCTGAAGGAGATGCCCTTGACGGCCTCGATCTTGCCGTAGGCGACCTTGAGGTCCTCGACCTCGAGGAGTGCGGTCATTTCGCGTCCCCTTCCGAACCGGTGGTGCTGGTGGTGCCGGTGCCGCCCTGTGCGTCGGCCGCCCCCGCCTCCGCCGCCTCGACCGCGGCGACCTCCTCGGCGCCGGGGGCGCCTTCGAACGGAGTGCCGAGGTAGGCGGCGATGACACGCTCGTCGCCCTGGACGACTTCTGAGGTGCCTTCGACGAGCTTCTCGCCCTGGACGAGACAGGCGACCCGGTCGCACAGGTTGAAGATGAACCGCATGTCGTGCTCGATGACGAGTACGGCGATGCCCTGGTCCCGGATGGCGAAGACGAGCTCCTCGGTGACCCGGGTCTCCTGCGGGTTCATTCCGGCGGTGGGCTCGTCGAGGAGCAGCAGGCCGGGCTCGCTCGCCAGGGCGCGCGCGATTTCGAGCTTGCGCTGCTCGCCGTAGGGGAGGTTGCGGGCGAGGTGATCGGCCTTGTGCTGGAGACCGATGAACTCCAGGAGTTCCATGGCGCGCTCGTGAGAGGCGGCCTCGGCCTTCTTGAAGCCGGGGCCGCGCAGGAGCGCGGACCAGAGGCCTTCCTTGGTCCTGGTGTGGCGTCCGACGAGGACGTTCTCCAGGACGGTCATGTTGGCGAAGAGCCTGATGTTCTGGAACGTACGGGCGATACCTGCCTGGGTGACCAGGTGGGGCTTGGGCGGCAGGACGGTGCCCTTGTAGGTGACCTTGCCCTCGGTCGGTACGTACAGACCGGTGAGGCAGTTGAAGAACGTGGTCTTGCCGGCGCCGTTGGGGCCGATGAGGCCGACGATCTCGCCCGCGCCGACGGTGAGGTCGACCGAGCGTACGGCGGTCAGGCCGCCGAATCGCATGGTGACGCCGCTGGCGTCGAGCACGGTGCTGGTGGTGGTCGCGGTCGTCATGTCGTTCACGCCCCCGCCTTGGCGATGCCGACGCCTGCGCCGGGTTTGTCTTCCGGTACGTCGAGTTGGCCGGTCTCGTGGTATTCGAGCTGTGCGCGCCGGTTGGCGATGAGGCCTTCGGGGCGGAACCGCATCAGCAGGATGAGTGCGATTCCGAAGCCGAGGAGCTGGTAGTCCTGGAGGAACTGCAGCTTCGCGGGGATCAGGTAGAGCAGGGAGGCGCCGATCAGCGGTCCGCTGATGGTGCCCATGCCGCCGAGGATGACCGCGGCGAGCAGGAAGGCCGAGTTGGGGGGCACGGGGCCGGCGAAGACGTACATCTCCGGGACCACGGTGTGCTGGACGTGCGCCTGTACGGTGCCGGCGAGGCCGGCCAGGGTGGCGCCGAGTGCGAAGGCGATGAGCTTGACGCGGAAGCCGTTGATGCCCATGGCGGTGGCGGCGGTCTCGTCCTCGCGGATGGCGACCCAGGCGCGGCCGATGCGGGAGTTGCCGGCCCGGCTGAAGACGGTCACCACGAGGATCATGGCGACCAGCATCAGCAGGTAGTAGTTGGCGTAGGAGCCGAGTTCGAAGCCGAGGATGGTGTGCGCTTCGCCGAAGTTGTACCCGAAGAAGTTGAGGTCGGGGATGTTCGGGACACCGTTGGGGCCGTTGGTGATCCGGGGGCCTGAGGCTCCGTCGAGGTTGCCGACGGCGATACGGAAGATCTCTCCGAAGCCGAGGGTGACGATGGCGAGGTAGTCGCCGCGCAGCCGAAGGGTGGGTGCGCCGATGAGGACGCCGAAGATCAGGGAGACAGCGGCGCCGGTGAGGACGGCGGCCCAGAACGGGAAGTGCACATCGAAGACGGACGCGGTGGTTCCGGAGACGAGCGCGGCGGTGTAGGCGCCGACGCCGAGGAACGCGACGTATCCGAGGTCGAGCAGGCCGGCGAGGCCGACAACGATGTTCAGCCCGAGGGCGACGGTCGCGAAGATGAGGATGTTGACCGCGATCAGGGTGAACTGGTCGGTGCTCTGGGTGAAGGGGAAGGCGGCCGCGGCGACGAACGCGGCGGTGACGGCGATCATGCGGTATTTGGCGGTGAGGCCGTTGATACGCGCCATGAGGCCGGCCTTGAAGAGGGCGGTGGCGGCGAATCCGACGGTGAGCAGGTAGCCGGTGAAGAGTTCGGCGTACTCGGTGTCGATGCCGTACGTGAAGGCGTAGAGGCCGACGGCGAACACGCCGACGATGATCAGGATCTCCGCCCAGGAGGGCAGTTCCTTGGGCCGCTTGGCCTGACGGGTGTCGTCGGGGAGCAGGAACGCCGCGACGACGGGGATGACGGAGGCCACCGCCGCCACGTAACCGCCGGGTTCGAGGTTGACCACGCCGCCCAGTTCGACGGCGATGGCGACGACCGTGAACCAGGTGGTGGCCAGGCCGCCGAGGGCGAGCATCTGGAGTGCTTTGGCGGAGCCGGTGGGGGTGAGCCAGCGCAGGCCCTTGATGTCCAGCGCGGACAGGGCGAAGAGCGCGGTGAGCAGCCCCGCGACCAGCGTGAGGACCTGGAGGCCGCCCGGGTAGCCGTAGACAGTGAGGTCGCCGGGGAACTCGGAGGTGTAGGTCCAGGACAGGAAGGTGCTGGCCACGGTGGCGACGCCGCCGACGAGGGCGAGGACGCGTAGCTGGGTGGTGCGGGAGGAGGCTGTGTCGGTCATCGATCTCACGCCCGATCCGCGACGCGCTCACCGAGCAGACCTTGTGGCCTGACGAGGAGGACGACGATGAGAAGTACGAATGCCCAGACGTTGGCCCAGGCGCCTCCGCCGAGCTGCTGCATGCCGGGGATTTCTTCGATGTAGGCGATCGACATGGCTTCGGCGAGGCCGAGTACGACTCCGCCGACCATCGCTCCGTAGATGTTGCCGATGCCGCCGAGGACCGCGGCGGTGAACGCCTTGAGTCCGAGGAGGAAGCCCATCTCGAAGTTGATCTGGCCCTTGTCGAGTCCGTAAGCGACCGCCGCGACCGCGGCGAAGGCGGCGCCGATGGCGAAGGCCATCACGATGATGCGGTCGGTGTTGATCCCCATGAGCTTGGCCGTGTCCCGGTCCTGGGACGTGGCCTGCATGGCGCGTCCGCTGCGGCTCTTGGAGACGAAGAGGCCGAGGGCGATCATGCAGAGCGGCGCGAGGACGAAGATGAAGGCGTCCGCGCGCTGGACGTAGAGGTTGTCCGTGAGCTGGAAGGACTCGCCCTTGAATTCGGGGAAGCTGACGGCCTTCTTGGCGTCGGGGTAGAACGCCCAGATGAGCTGCTGCAGCGCGATGGACAGGCCGATCGCGGTGATCAGCGGGGCCAGTCGGGGGGCCCCTCTCAGGGGGCGGTAGGCGAAGCGTTCGGCTGCGGTGGCCACGGCCACCGAGGCTATGGCGCCACCTACGATCATGAGCGGGATCGCCACCAGCAGGGAGGTTCCGCTGGGGAGCCAGGTATAGGTGGTGAGAGCGCCGAAGCCCCCGATCATGAAGATCTCGCCATGGGCGAAGTTGATGAGCTGGACGATGCCGTAGACCATCGTGTACCCAATGGCGATCAAGCCGTAGAGGGCGCCGAGGGCAAGGCCGTTGGCCAGCTGTTGCGGCAGTTCGTTCACCGCAGGGCCTCCGATGAGCGTGTCGGATATGACACCGCGCGGGGGCGCTGTGTGCGCCCCCGCGCGGCTTCGGTCGTGTTGCGGGGCAGTGCGGGTCGGTCAGTCCTCGAACGTGGCGCTCTTGACGTCCTTCCAGACGCCGCCTTCCACCTTGTAGACGGTGAGCTGCTTGTTCGTGGTGTCGCCGTACTCGTCGAAGGCGACCTTGCCGGTCACTCCGTCGAACTCGACTGCGCCGGCGGCCTCGACGACCTTGGCGCGGGCGTCCTCGGGCAGCTTGCCGTCGTTGGCGGCGACAACGGCCTTGACGGCCTGGATGACGGTCCAGGCGGCGTCGTAGGAGTAGCCGCCGTAGGCCGCGTACGGGTCCTTGTAGCCGCCGGCCTCGTAGTCGGCGATGAACTTCTTCGCGGTGTCGAGCTTCTCCACCGGGTAGCCGATGGAGGTGGCGAAGTCACCGTCGTTGGACTCGCCGGAGGCGGCGATGAAGTTCGGGTCGTAGATGCCGTCGCCACCCATGGTGGGGATCTTGGCGCCCGTCTTCTTGATCTGGTCCGAGAGCAGACCGCCCTCGGGGTACTGGCCACCGAAGTAGACCGAGTCCGCGCCGGAGGCCTTGACCTTGTCGGCGGTGCTGGAGAAGTCCGTCTCCTTGACCGTGACGTGGTCGGTGCCGACGACCTTGCCGCCGAGGCGCTTGAACTCATCGGAGAAGATCGCGGCGAGGCCGGCGCCGTAGGTCTGCTTGTCGTCGACGACGAAGACCTTCTTCTTCTTCGCGTCGTTGTAGTAGTACTGCGCGGCGAACTTGCCCTGGACGACGTCCGTGGCGGCGGTGCGGAAGTACGACGCGAACGGCCGCTTGAGGTCGCCCGTGGCCCAGTTGTCGCCCTGGCTCAGCGCCGGGTTGGTGTTGGCGGGCGAGACCTGGAGGAGCTTCGCCGAGTTGAAGACGCCCTGCATCGACTGGGCGACGCCGGAGTTCAGCGGGCCGACGACGCCGAGGACGTCCTTGCTGCCGACGAGCTTGGTGGCGTTGGCCTGGCCGGAGGCCGGAACGGCCTGGTCGTCGAGGGCCTCGATCTTGAACTCGACGCCCGGGACCTCGTTGTTCTTGTTCGCGGTCTTGGCGGCGAGGTCGACCGAGTTCTTGATGCCCTGACCGAGCGCGGAAAGCGATCCGGTGAGCGGCGCGTCGACACCGATAACGACCGTTATCTTGTCGCTTCCGCCAGTGCTCTTGCCCTCGTCGCGAGAGCCACAAGCGGTGAGAGTGAGCGCTCCCGTGGTGATCACGGTCGTGAGGATGAGCAAGGAACGGTGTCGCACGGTGAATCCTTTCCCTGGCGCGGCCTCCTCTGCTGAGGTGCCGTTGCGTTCGCCGGGCCGCACTGGGTCGGTATCAGGAGCGAGCCGAATGCACGCCCGGCGGCGCGGTGACTGGCCGTGACTCTAAGCGCAGGTGAGCGACTCATGGAGCGGTGTGCTCAGGATGTGACTCTCTTGTTATGCCAGGGCCAAGGGCTGATGGCCGCAGCCCGGACGGATCGGGCTTTTCCGCGTTTTCGGGATTGACCGCATAGTGAGAACGCGCAGTTCCGCTAAGGGACGTGGGGCCGTTTTGGTGCTGACGGCCAATCGGGCACGTGAAAGCCCTGAAGCGGGCAGCCGGGGGTCTGACGGCGGGCAGCGGAAGGATCCCCGTTCACATCGTTGTTACACAGCGTGAGAAGAGAGGCGGGCGGGAAAGCTCACTTCGGCGCGCGCCAGTTCTCCGAACTGCCGGTGGCGCCGTTCTGGGCGGTGCACCTCTTCTTCGTCTCGCGGTCGATCAGCGCTTCCGCCGCCGCGGTGCCGTGTTTCCTCCGCTCCGCGCGGGCCGCTGACAGGACGTCGTCATGGATCACGTACTGCTCGTTGGACAGCCCCTTCTGTTCCCAGTCGAGGCCCGCCCACTGGCTGCCCTTGAGGGCTTCCTTCACCCAGTACGAGACCAGCGAGGCGCACAGCTCGGCCGGGGTGGTGCGGTGCGCCGCGGGGGTGTCGCGGGTGTCGGGACCGGATGTTCCGCCACTGCCACACCCCGTTACGGCCGCGCACAGCGCCAGCACGCACCCGATGCCCCCGGTGAGGCCGCGCCGCCCGATCCGACCCATGCGCGCACGCTAGGCGGTGGTTCCGGCGTGTCACAAGCGGCGTGCACCGGGTTGGGTGCCGGGTTGTGGCGCGTGGTTACTTCGCCGCGCCGCTGTCGGTCGCGTCGCGCAGGAGGCAGGTCAGCCGGGCGGTGCAGACGCGCTTGTCCTGCTCGTCGGTGATGACGATCTCGTATGTCGCGGTGGTGCGGCCGCGGTGGACGGGGGTCGCCACGCCGGTCACCACTCCGCTGCGGACGCCGCGGTGGTGTGTGCAGTTGAGGTCCACGCCCACCGCGATCTTCGCGCTGCGGCCGTGCATCATCGCGCCGATGGAGCCGAGGGTCTCCGCGAGGACGGCCGACGCCCCGCCGTGCAGCAGCCCGTACGGCTGGGTGTTGCCCTCGACGGGCATGGTGCCGACGACGCGCTCGGCGGACGCCTCAAGGATCTCCACCCCCATCCGGGCGCCGAGGTGTCCCGCGGAGAAGAGCGCGGGCAGGTCGACGCCGAGCGCGGCGTACTCGTCGATGATGTCCTGCGGGAACGTGGTGGCGGTCTGTTCACCCATGGGGCCCGGCTCCGATCGTGTGAGCGCTGCGGTGTGCGCACCGTATTGCTTACCAGACGGCTGAGCGAGCGCTTAGCCGGGGGCGGCCCTTCCACGCCCCCTGCCCCGCCCGGCGGCCCGGTCGTGCGCTCAGTCCGTCCGCTCGAAGCGCACGACGACGGACTTGCTCGCCGGGGTGTTGCTGATGTCGGCCGTGGCGCCGAGCGGGACCAGCACATTGGTCTCCGGGTAGTAGGCGGCGGCGCAGCCTCGGGCGGTGGGGTAGTGGACCACCCGGAAGCCGGGGGCGCGCCGCTCCACGCCGTCCTTCCACTCGCTGACCAGATCGGTGTACGAGCCGTCGGCGAGGCCCAGTTCGTCCGCGTCCTCGGCATTGACGAGGACAACGCGGCGGCCGCCCTTGATGCCGCGGTAGCGGTCGTCGAGGCCGTAGATCGTGGTGTTGTACTGGTCGTGCGAGCGCAGGGTCTGCAGCAGCAGCCGGCCCTCGGGCAGTTCCGGGTATTCCACCGGCGCCGCGGTGAAGTTGGCCTTGCCGGTGGCCGTGGGGAAGCGGCGCTCGTCGCGCGGGGCGTGCGGGAGCGCGAAGCCGCCCGGAATGGCCACGCGCGCGTTGAAGTCCTGGAAGCCGGGGATCACGCGCGCTATCCGGTCGCGGATGGTGGCGTAGTCCTTCTCGAAGTCCTCCCACGGGGTGGTGGACCCGGGCCCGAGCACGGCGCGTGCCATCCGGGCGACGATGGCCGGCTCGGAGAGCAGATGCGGGCTAGCGGGCGGCAGGTTGCCCCGGGAGGCGTGCACCATGCCCATGGAGTCCTCGACGGTCACGATCTGCCGGCCGCCCGCCTGGACGTCCTTGTCGGTACGGCCCAGGGTGGGCAGGATCAGCGCGCGGGCCCCGGTCACCGCGTGCGAGCGGTTGAGCTTGGTCGAGACATGCACGGTGAGGCGGGCGCGGCGCATCGCGGCCTCGGTGACCGCCGTGTCCGGGGTCGCGGCGACGAAGTTGCCGCCCATCGCGAAGAAGACCTTGGCCCTGCCGTCGCGCAGCGCCTCGATGGACCGTACGACGTCATAGCCGTGGTGGCGCGGCGAGGTGATGCCGAACTCCTGGTCCAGGGCGTCGAGGAAGGCGGCGGCGGGCCGCTCGAAGATGCCCATCGTGCGGTCGCCCTGCACATTGGAGTGTCCGCGCACCGGGCAGACGCCGGCGCCGGGACGGCCGATGTTGCCGCGCAGCAGAAGGAAGTTGACGACCTCGCGGATGGTCGGCACGGAGTGCTTGTGCTGGGTCAGGCCCATGGCCCAGCAGACGATGGTGCGCCGCGAGGCGAGGATCAGGGAGAGGGCCCGCTCGATCTCCGCGCGCTCCAGGCCGGTGGCGGCCAGCGTCTCGGCCCAGTCGGCGGCGCGCGCGGCCGCGGTGAACTCCTCGTAGCCATGGGTGTGTTCACGGACGAAGGCGTCGTCGACAGCGCCCGGTGTGTCCAGGATGAGCTTGTTCAGCAGCCGGAAGAGGGCCTGGTCGCCGCCGATGCGGATCTGTAGGAAGAGGTCGTTGAGGGCGGCGCCCTTGATCATGCCCTGCGGTGTCTGCGGATTCTTGAACCGCTCGAGTCCGGCCTCGGGCAGCGGATTCACGGAGATGATCTTCGCGCCCGCCGTCTTGGCCTTCTCCAGCGCGGAGAGCATCCGGGGATGGTTGGTGCCCGGATTCTGTCCGGCCACGATGATCAGATCGGCCTGGTGCAGGTCCTCCAGGGAGACGCTGCCCTTGCCGATGCCGATGGTCTCGATGAGTGCGGAGCCCGACGACTCGTGGCACATGTTGGAGCAGTCGGGCAGATTGTTCGTGCCGAACTCGCGGGCGAAGAGCTGCAGCAGGAACGCCGCTTCGTTGCTGGTACGGCCCGAGGTGTAGAAGAGGGCCTCGTCGGGGGAGCCGAGCGCGGTCAGCTCCTCCGCGATGATCGCGAAGGCCCGCTCCCAGGTCACCGGCTCGTAGTGGTCCGTGCCCCCGGCCGAGGCTCCCCGGTCCGCCGCCGCGGCTCCCCGCTCCAGCAGCATCGGCTGGGTGATACGGCCCTGCTGGCCCAGCCAGTAGCCGCTGCGGGTGGCGAGATCCGACACGGGATGGGCGGCGAAGAAATCGGGGGTGACCCGGCGCAGCGTGGCCTCTTCCGCGACGGCCTTCGCGCCGTTCTCACAGAACTCCGCCGTGTGCCGGTGATCGCCCTCGGGCCAGGCGCAGCCGGGGCAGTCGAAGCCGTCCTTCTGGTTGACCTTGAGCAGGGTCCGCGCGGTGCGCCGCACGCCCATCTGCTGCTGGGCGACACGGAGTGTGTGCGCGACGGCGGGGAGCCCCGCGGCCGCCCGCTTGGGCGCGGTGACCTGCGGCGCGTCCTGGACCGGATCACCTGCGGGCGGCTTGCTGGCCATCGCGCTCTCCCTCGGACCTGCGTTTCCCGGCTACGACCTGTGTCTGTCACGTATCTCTCCGATCCTGCCACGGGCCACCGACAGCGGGTGGCCGAGGTCCGGCCGGTCGGGATTGTCAGTGGGGCGTGGCAGGATCGGGTCCGTGGCTGAGACAGCATCGAAGAACACCGCAGACAACCGTCCTCGCCTGCTCCTCATGGACGGGCACTCCCTGGCGTACAGGGCGTTCTTCGCGCTGCCCGCGGAGAATTTCACCACCGCGACCGGTCAGCCGACCAACGCGATCTACGGCTTCGCGTCGATGCTGGCGAACACGCTGCGCGACGAGTCGCCCACGCATTTCGCCGTCGCCTTCGACGTGTCCCGCAAGACGTGGCGCTCCGAGGAGTTCCCGGAGTACAAGGCGAACCGCTCGAAGACGCCCGACGAGTTCAAGGGCCAGGTCGAGCTGATCGGCGAGCTGCTGGACGCGATGCGCGCGGACCGGTTCGCGATCGACGGCTTCGAGGCGGACGACGTCATCGCGACCCTCGCCACGCAGGCCGAGGCGGCGGGCTTCGAGGTGCTGATCGTCACCGGTGACCGGGACTCCTTCCAGCTCATCAGCGAGCACACGACGGTGCTGTACCCCACCAAGGGCGTCTCCGAGCTGACGCGCTTCACCCCGGAGAAGGTCCAGGAGAAGTACGGACTCTCGCCGCGGCAGTACCCGGACTTCGCGGCCCTGCGCGGCGACCCGTCCGACAACCTCCCCGGCATCCCGGGCGTCGGCGAGAAGACCGCCGCGAAGTGGATCAATCAGTTTGGTTCCTTCGACGAGCTGGTCGCGCGCGCCGACGAGGTCAAGGGCAAGGCCGGGCAGAACTTCCGCGACCACCTGGAGTCGGTGCGGCTCAACCGCCGGCTCACGGAAATGGTGCGGGACGTCGAGCTGCCCAAGACCCCGCAGGACCTGGAGCGCGCCCCGTACGACCGCGCGGCCGTCAAGGGCGTGCTCGACGTGCTGGAGATCCGTAACCCCAGCCTGCGCGAGCGGCTGCTCGCCGTGGACCCCGGCGCGGTCGAGGACGAGGCCCCGGCGCCCGCCGCCGGAGTGGAGCTGGACGGCTCGGTGCTGGGCTCCGGCGAGCTCGCGCCCTGGCTGGCGGAGCACGGCGCGCAGCCGCTCGGTGTCGCCACGGTCGACACCTGGGCGCTGGGCGTGGGAAGCGTCAGCGAGGTCGCGCTCGCCGCGGCCGGCGGCGCCGCGGCCTGGTTCGACTCCACCCAGCTGGACGAGGCCGACGAGCAGGCCTTCGCGGCCTGGCTCGGCGCCGCGGACCGCCCCAAGGTGATGCACAACGCGAAGGGCGCGATGCGGGTCGCCCCCGAGCACGGCTGGCGGGTCGGCGGGGTCACCATGGACACCGCCCTGGCCGCCTATCTGGTCAAGCCGGGCCGCCGCTCCTTCGCGCTGGACGCACTGGCCATCGAATATCTGGGCCGCGAGCTGGCCCCCGCGGCCTCCGCCGACGGACAGCTCGCCTTCGGTACGGACGAGCAGGCCGAGGCCGAGGCGCTGATGACCCAGGCCCGCGCCGTCCTCGACCTGGGCGACGCGTTCACCGCGCGGCTGGGAGAGGTCGGCGCCACCGGGCTGCTCCATGATGTGGAGCTGCCGACGTCCGCGCTGCTGGCCCGGATGGAGCGGCACGGCATCGCCGCCGACCGGGCCCATCTGGAGGCCATGGAGCAGCAGTTCGCGGGCGCCGTGCAGCAGGCGGTGAAGGAGGCGCACGCCGCGGTCGGCCACGAGTTCAACCTCGGCTCTCCCAAGCAGCTCCAGGAAGTCCTCTTCGGTGAGCTGGGCCTGCCCAAGACCAAGAAGACCAAGACCGGTTACACCACCGATGCCGACGCGCTGGCCTGGCTCGCCGCCCAGACCGAGCACGAACTGCCGGTCATCATGCTGCGCCACCGCGAGCAGGCGAAGCTGCGGGTCACGGTCGAGGGCCTGATCAAGACGATCGCGACGGACGGCCGGATCCACACCACCTTCAACCAGACGGTGGCGGCGACCGGCCGGCTGTCCTCCACCGACCCCAATCTGCAGAACATCCCGGTCCGCACCGACGAGGGCCGGGCGATCCGCCGCGGCTTCGTCGTCGGCGAGGGCTACGAGTCGCTGATGACGGCCGACTACAGCCAGATCGAGCTGCGGGTGATGGCCCATCTCTCCGAGGACGCGGGCCTGATCGAGGCGTTCACCTCCGGCGAGGACCTGCACACCACCGTCGCCTCCCAGGTGTTCGGCGTGGACAAGACCGCGGTCGACCCCGAGATGCGCCGCAAGATCAAGGCGATGTCGTACGGACTGGCCTACGGGCTCTCGGCGTTCGGCCTCTCCCAGCAGCTGAACATCGAGGCGGCCGAGGCGCGCGGGCTGATGGACACGTTCTTCGAGCGCTTCGGGGGCGTACGGGACTATCTGCAGCGAGCGGTCGTGGAGGCCAGGGCGACGGGCTACACGGAGACGATGCTCGGCCGCCGCCGCTATCTGCCCGACCTCAACAGCGACAACCGCCAGCGCCGCGAGATGGCCGAGCGGATGGCGCTCAACGCCCCCATCCAGGGCACCGCCGCGGACATCGTGAAGGTGGCCATGCTCCAGGTGGACCGGGCGATGACCGAGGCCGGTCTGAGCTCCCGGATGCTCCTCCAGGTCCATGACGAAATCGTCCTGGAGATCGCCCCGGGCGAGCGCGAGCGGGTGGAGGAGCTGCTCCGCCGCGAGATGCCGGCCGCGGTCGAACTGCGCGCGCCGCTGGATGTCTCGGTCGGCGTGGGCACGGACTGGGAGTCGGCGGCCCACTGACCCGCGCCGGGCGGTTCGAGGGGACTTCGGGCTCCGGGCGACCTGGAGGTGGCGAACTGGTGAAAACCGGTCACCTACCGGTGTGCCGGAGCCGGGAGTTGACGTAGGGTCGCCTGAGTTCTCGCGCCGGAGCGCGAACAGCCGTCCATGGGGAGGGACCAGACGTATGGCAGCGCTATTCGGCCGCCGACTGCGCAGAGGAGCCACCACCACCGCGGTGGCCGCCGCCGCCATCGCGGCCCTCTCCGCCTCGCAGGCACCCGGCGCCATCCCCACCGACGCCGGTGCGGCCCGGGCGGCCGACGCGACCTCGCCCTCCGGCGACACGGCGGTCACCGGCAACTCCCCGTACTACACGGAGCTTCCGCCGCTGACCACGCCCGACAAGCCCGGCGCGTCGATCGACCTGCCGGCCGCGGGTGCGGCGGAAGCGGGCATACCCGCCTCCGTCCTGGCCGCGTACAAGCAGGCGGAGCAGTCCCTCGCGGAGACCAAGCCCGGCTGCAATCTGCCGTGGCAGCTGCTCGCCGCGATCGGCAAGGTCGAGTCGGGTCAGGCGCGCGGCGGCCGGGTGGACGCCGCGGGGACCACGCTCGCGCCGATCCTCGGCCCCGTCCTCAACGGCGTCGGCTTCGCCAATATCTCCGACACCGACGACGGTGAGTACGACGGCGACGTGACGCACGACCGTGCGGTCGGTCCGATGCAGTTCATCCCGTCCACCTGGGCCACCTGGGGCCAGGACGCCAACGGCGACGGACGCAAGGACCCCAACAACATCTATGACGCGGCGCTGGCGGCCGGCCGCTACCTCTGCGCCGGGGACCGCGACCTCTCGGTCGAGAGTGACCTCCACAAGTCGATCCTGGGCTACAACCACTCGCAGGAGTACCTGAACACGGTCCTGACCTGGTTCCAGTACTACAAGAACGGCACGCACGAGGTCCCGGACGGCACCGGAGTGCTGCCGGCCGACCCCGGCCCCGCCGACCCCGGCCCCTCGCCGTCGCCGAGCCCCAGCCCGTCGAAGCCGGGCGGCTCGCCGAGCCCCGGTCCCTCGACGCCCGCGCCCGGCGGCTCCGGCAGCCCGGGCCCGTCCACGCCGGGCGGCGGCGGGCCGACCACCCCCGCCCCGGGCGACAGCGACGGGCCGGGCACCCCCGCCCCGAAGCCCATCGTCAAGCGGATCGAGAAGACCGGCACGGGCACGCTGACCGCGGTGGCCGGCAGCCTGTTCACCGAGCGCGCCGCGGTACGGGCCGAGGACGCGGCGGGCAGGCCGGTCGCCAAGGAGCCGGTGCGGTTCGAGATCGTCGGCGAGACGGACGCCCGGTTCGCCGGAGGCGCGACCAGGGTGACTGTCGCCACCGGCGCGGACGGCGCGGCGACCGCTCCGCCCGTCCAGGCGGGCGAGCAGACCGGTGAGTTCACGATCCGGGCCACCGTCGCTGTCCGGGACGTCGCAGGCGTCGACCACACCGCGACCGTCACGGCCCGCCAGGCGGACGGGCTCGCCAGGACCACCGACCAGGAGCTGACGGCCGCGCCCGGCGCGGAGTTCGCCGCTCCGGTCGAGCTCAAGGCGACCTTCAAGGGCGCCGCCGCGTCGGGTGTGGCGGTGACCGCCGCCATGATCACCTCCGCGGACGACGCCACGGCGCCCGGCAAGGGGCCGTACTTCAAGGACGCGAACGGCGCCCCGCTCCGCGAGCTGAAGGATCTGAAGACGGACGCCAACGGCCTCCTCCAGCTGCCGAAGATCTTCGCGGACGACACGACGGGCACGTTCCTGCTCCGCCTCGAAACCGAGGGCGGTGCGACGCTGACCATCGAGCTGAAGGTCGCCTGACCCCAGCGCCACGCACAGACCACCGCCCCTTCGTCCGGCCGGACGAAGGGGCGGTGGTCTGTGCGCACGCGGAGCGGCTCATGCCATCGCGGCCTCGTGCCCGGCGCGGCCCGGCGCGTCCGCGCTCACCGCCGGGTGTTCGTGCGTCGCGTGGCCGCCGCCGTCGACGGGTCCTCGGGCCAGGGGTGGCGGGGGTAGCGGCCGCGCAGCTCCGCCCGTACGGCGCGGTATCCGTCCCGCCAGAAGGACGCCAGGTCCGCCGTCACCGCCGCGGGCCGTCCGGCCGGGGAGAGCAGATGCACCAGCACCGGCACCCCCGCGACCTTCGGTGTCTCGCGCAGCCCGAACAACTCCTGGAGCTTCACCGCCAGTACGGGCTGCGCGCCGCCGTACTCCACCCGTACCCGTGACCCGCTCGGCACCTCGATACGCTCCGGCGCCAGCTCGTCCAGCCGCGCCGCCTCGCCCGTCGCCCAGGGCAGCAGCCGCCGCAGTGCCTGGCCCGCGTCGAGCCGCCCGAGGTCCGACCGGCGCCGGGCCCTGGACAGTTCCGGCTCCAGCCATTCGTCCGCGCGCTCCAGCAGCGCGGCGTCCGAGACGTCCGGCCAGCCGCCGCCCACCTCCCGGTGCAGAAAGGCGAGCCGCTCGCGCAGCCCCTGCGTGTCCCGGTTCCAGCGCAGCAGCCCGAGCCCCTCGCGCCGCAGGCCGTCCAGCAGAGCCGTGCGCACCAATCCCGGGGCCGGCGACTTCAGCGCGCGCACGGACAGCTCGACCGCGCCCAGCCGTTCCACCGTCCGGGCGACGACATCGCCGTCCTCCCAGCGCACCTCCTCGCCCGCCGACCGCAGCTGTCCGGCGGCGGTCCGTGCCGTGTCCTCGTCGATGACCGCGGCGAGCCGGATCCGCGCGGCCGCCGCCGTGGCCGGCCGGTCCGCGACCGCCACCGCCAGCCAGGGCGAGCCGCGCAGCCGCGACCCGTCGCCCAGCTCGCCCCCGGTGCCCGACACCATGAGATACGTCCCCTCGCCCCGCGACCGCGCCACGCGCTCCGGAAAGGCGAGCGCCGCGACGAGCCCGGCGACCGCGTCATCCGTGGCACCCGGCTCACGGCCCGCCGTGTCCTTGCCCGCCGCCGAGGCCAGCCGCCGCGCCTCCTGGCGCCAGCGGGCGGCATAGGCGTCGCCGCCCTGGCGGGCCGTACGCCAGGCCGCGGCCAGATCGTCCCCGTACGACCTCGGCGGCTCCTCGCTCAGCAGCGCCACCACCTCCGCCGCGCGCCGCGTCCCGACCTGCCCGGCGCCGTCGAGGAGCGCCCGCGCCAGCCGGGGGTGCAGGCCGAGCCGGGCCATCCGTACGCCCCGGTCGGTCACCCGCCCCGGACCGTCAGGACCAGCCGCGCCGTCCGCTGCCGCCTCCACCGCGCCGATCGCGGTCAGTACGGTGCGCGCGGCCGCCATCGCCCCGGCCGGCGGCGGGTCCAGCAGTGCGAGACCGCTCGCGTCCGGATCGCCCCAGCACGCCGCCTGGAGCGCGAAGGCCGCCAGATCCGCGATCTTGATCTCGGGGGAGGGGAAGCGGGCCAGCCGGCTGTCCTCGGCCTCCGCCCAGCAGCGGTAGACGGCGCCGGGGGCCTCGCGCCCGGCCCGCCCGGCCCGCTGCCGGGCGCCCGCCTGCGACACCCGTACGGTCGTGAGCGCGCTCAGCCCCCGCGCGTGGTCGGTGCGGGGCTCGCGCGCGAGCCCCGCGTCCACGACGATCCGCACGCCGGGCACCGTCAGGCTCGACTCGGCGACCGCCGTGGCCAGTACGACCCTGCGGCGGCCCGAGGAGCCGGCCAGCACCGCGTCCTGCACGGCGGCCGGCGCCCGCCCGTGCACCTGAAGCACCTCGGCGCCGATCTCCGCCAACTGCCCCGCCACGCGGCCGATTTCCCCCACTCCCGGCAGGAAGCAGAGGACGTCGCCGTCCCGCTCGGCCAGCGCCCGCCGCACCACCGACGCCACATGCGTCAGCAGCGCCGGATCGACGCGCATGCCATGGGGCGGCCGTACCGGCTTCACGGGCGGCGCCCAGACGGTCTCCACCGGATACGAGACGCCCCGCGCCTCCACCACCGGCGCGTCCCCCAGCAGCCGTGCCCAGCCGGCCGCGTCGGTCGTCGCCGACGCCGCCACGAGCCGCAGCTCCGGACGCAGGGCGGCCCGTACGTCCAGCAGGAACGCCGCCACCGTGTCCGCGTCCAGATGCCGTTCATGGCACTCGTCGAGGATCACCACATCGACACCGGCCAGCTCCTGGTCGCGCTGGAGCCGCTGCAGCAGCACGCCGGTGGTCACCACCTCCACCACCGTGCCGCGCCCCACCACGCGCTCCCCGCGCACGGTGAAGCCGACACGCTCCCCTACGCGCTCACCGAGCAGCCAGGCCATCCGGCGGGCCGCCGCACGCGCCGCGATCCGCCGCGGCTCGGCGACCACCACCCGCCGCACGGGACCGTCGCCGAGCAGCCCGGCCAGCACCAGCGGCACGAGCGTCGTCTTGCCCGTCCCCGGTGGTGCGCACAGCACCGCGCAGCCGTGCCCGTCGAGGGCCCGTTCCAGCGCGGGGACAGCGGTGTGTACGGGGAGGCTGCCGAGGATGTCGTCGCGGATCACACGCTCAGTCTCGTACGCAGACGAAGATCGCCGTCCCCGGGATCAGACCGCCGCGCAGCGGGGACCAGCCGCCCCACTCCTGTGTGTTCCAGGCCGGCCACTCCGGTTCGACCAGGTCGACCAGCCGGAAACCGCCGGCCACCACGTCCCGCACCCGGTCGCCGACCGTCCTGTGGTGCTCCACATAGACGGCGCGCCCATGCTCGTCCTGCTCCACATAGGGAGTGCGGTCGAAGTAGGAGGACGCGACCGACAAGCCCTCGGGCCCCGGCTCGTCGGGGAACGCCCAGCGGACCGGATGCGTGACGGAGAAGACCCAGCGCCCGCCGGGCCGCAGCACCCGGCGTATCTCCCGGAACACCTTCACCGGGTCGGCGACGAAGGGGATCGCGCCGTAGGCGGAACACGCCAGGTCGAAGGAGCCGTCCCGGAACGGCAGCGCGCCCGCGTCCGCCTCCACCAGCGGGAAGGCCAGGGAGCGGCCCTCGCCGATCCGCAGGGCGTGCTGGAGCTGGCGGTGCGAGAGATCCAGCGCCACCGGGCGCGCGCCCTGCGCCGCCAGCCAGCGCGAACACTGCGCGGCGCCCGCCCCGATCTCCAGGACGTCGAGACCGCGCAGTGACTCGGGCGGTCCGAGCAGGCCGGCCTCCACCTCGTCGAGCCCCTCCGGGCTCCAGACGAAGCGGTCGTCGCCGAGGAAGGTGCCGTGTTCGATCTGGTACTCGTCCGCGTTCCGGTCCCACCAGCCGCGGTTGGCCCGGCTGCTCTCCGTGTCACCGCTGTCGCGGCGGGTGGCTTCGGGGCCGTGGACGGCTTCGGTCTCAGGCTCTTGGATCATCGTGTCCGTCGTCGTAGTGTGCGGAGGAGTGGGAGCGGGGCCGGGTGGCCTCATCAAACGCTGAATGTGCCGGGTTTGAGACGTTCCGCCCCGGGTGTGCGCCTTCGCGCATTGACCGTGCCCGGCTGCCCCCGTATGCTAAAGGTTGCGCTGCGGGCTTGCGCGCCTCAGACGTAGCAGCCGCGCTCGCATCTGTTGTAGTCCCTCGGTTGTCGAGGCGCTTTCCCTGTTGTACGGGGGCGGCGCTTCCTTGGCTGTCCGGCCTCCGCAGATGGCGATACGGGCTCCCGGCGTAGCAGTACCTACGACTCACTGTCCGCACCGGAGCCCTTTCCCACATGACGAGCAGCACCGAGACCACCGCCACCACCCCGCAGGTTGCGGTCAACGACATCGGTAACGAGGAAGCCTTCCTCGCCGCGATCGACGAGACGATCAAGTACTTCAACGACGGCGACATCGTCGACGGCGTCATCGTGAAGGTCGACCGGGACGAGGTCCTGCTCGACATCGGTTATAAGACCGAAGGCGTCATCCCTTCCCGCGAGCTTTCGATCAAGCACGACGTCGACCCCAACGAGGTCGTCAAGGTCGGCGACGAGATCGAGGCCCTGGTTCTCCAGAAGGAGGACAAGGAAGGTCGTCTCATCCTGTCCAAGAAGCGTGCTCAGTACGAGCGCGCCTGGGGCACGATCGAGAAGATCAAGGAAGAGGACGGCATCGTCACCGGCACCGTCATCGAGGTGGTCAAGGGTGGTCTCATCCTCGACATCGGCCTCCGTGGCTTCCTGCCGGCTTCCCTCGTCGAGATGCGCCGCGTCCGCGACCTCCAGCCCTACGTGGGCAAGGAGCTCGAGGCCAAGATCATCGAGCTGGACAAGAACCGCAACAACGTGGTCCTGTCCCGCCGTGCCTGGCTGGAGCAGACTCAGAGCGAGGTTCGTCAGACCTTCCTCACGACCCTGCAGAAGGGCCAGGTCCGCTCCGGCGTCGTTTCCTCGATCGTCAACTTCGGTGCGTTCGTGGACCTCGGCGGCGTCGACGGTCTCGTGCACGTGTCCGAGCTGTCCTGGAAGCACATCGACCACCCCTCCGAGGTTGTCGAGGTCGGCCAGGAAGTCACCGTCGAGGTTCTCGACGTGGACATGGACCGCGAGCGCGTCTCCCTGTCGCTCAAGGCGACGCAGGAAGACCCGTGGCAGCAGTTCGCCCGTACGCACCAGATCGGTCAGGTCGTCCCGGGTAAGGTCACCAAGCTCGTTCCGTTCGGTGCGTTCGTCCGCGTCGACGAGGGCATCGAGGGTCTGGTCCACATCTCCGAGCTGGCCGAGCGCCACGTGGAGATCCCGGAGCAGGTCGTCCAGGTCAACGACGAGATCTTCGTCAAGGTCATCGACATCGACCTGGAGCGCCGCCGCATCAGCCTCTCGCTGAAGCAGGCCAACGAGTCCTTCGGCAGCGACCCGGCTTCGGTCGAGTTCGACCCGACGCTCTACGGCATGGCCGCGTCCTACGACGACCAGGGCAACTACATCTACCCCGAGGGCTTCGACCCCGAGACCAACGACTGGCTCGAGGGCTTCGAGACCCAGCGCGAGGCGTGGGAGGGCCAGTACGCCGAGGCGCAGACGCGCTTCGAGCAGCACCAGGCCCAGGTCATCAAGTCCCGCGAGGCCGACGAGGCCGCTGCCGCCGAGGGTGCTGCCGCGCCCGCCGGTGGTGGCAGTGCACCGGCCGCCTCCGGTGGCTCGTACTCCTCGGAGTCCGCGGACAACTCCGGCGCCCTGGCGTCGGACGAGGCCCTGGCCGCCCTTCGCGAGAAGCTGGCCGGTGGTCAGAGCTGACGCTCCGACCTCGTAGGTAGCTGGTAGTACAGCTGAACGTAAGGCCCGTTCCCCTCAGGGGGAGCGGGCCTTACGCATGCTGCCGGCTGTCCCCGTGCCGCGCGGTGGCTCAGGGGGTGACGGCGCGCCTCAGGATGTGACGGTGGCTCAGGAGGTGACGGGGATGTTCGTCAGGCCCTTGCCGCCGGTCACGGTGTTGCTGCTGTAGACCGTCGTGCGGCAGCTCGTGCTGTTGTTGGTGACATTGATGGCGAGCTGGTTGGCGCCCGTCGAACCCTTCAGGTCCGACTTGTTGGAGCGGAAGACCGTGCCGCAGCCCCAGCCGCTCTGCTGGGTGTGGGTCTCGTAACCGTTGTTCGTGGTGTTCCGGCCGGTGTTGCCCTCGACGAGCACGTTGTTGCCCTTCACGTCGACCCAGGAGTCGTCGTAGTTGGCACCGGTCAGACCGTTGCCGTCGAAGGTGTTGCCGATGATCCGCGCGCCGGTGGTGCCTTCCTTGATGTCGATGTTCTCGCCGCCGACGTCCGGGCCGATCGTGTTGTTGAGGATCTGCGCGTTGTCGCTGCGGTCGGAGAGGGTGTTGGCGCTGCCGACGTACACGCCCTCACCCATGCCCCGGCCGTCGTTGCCGGTGTCGTAGATCCGCGAGTTCCTGAGGATGCCGTCGCTGCTCGACGCGCGGAAGTGCACGCCCTCCATGTCCAGGTTGTGCACGGTCACGGAGTCGATGACGACACCGTTGGCGGCGTCCGTCACGATGCCCTTCTGGGCGTCGGTGACGGTGACACCCTGGACGGTCCAGTACGCGGCCCCGTTGAGATGGAGGCCGTAGCCCCCGCCGCCGGTGGTCAGGATCGCGGCGGACGAGCCGGTCAGAGTGATACGGGAGCCGGCGGTGCCGGGGGTGGTCGCCTTGAAGTTCCCCTTGTACGTGCCGTCGGCGAGCCGGATCGTATCGCCGGGGCGTGCGTCGGTGAGGGCCGTCTTGAGCTGGGCGGCGGTCGTCACCTGGATGACCGCGGCGGCGCCCGCGGGGGCGGCGCCGGCCGAGGGGGCGAGCAGGGACAGGCCACCGGTGGCGAGGAGCGGGGCCAGCAGGGCAGGAAGCAGTGTTCGGGTGCGCATGGGGGGTGCCTTCCCGTCGGAGTCGAGTCGTGCCGAGTCGATCTCGTGTTCTGATCATCGTTCTTATATATGAACGATGACCGTGTTTCTGAACGCCGGTACTGCCCCGTGACGGTAGAGATGTGCTTTGGGCATGTCAAGGTCTGGACCAACGCCGAGCGGCGGCCCGGGTTTCGCACGGGGGGCGTGGGGAATGCACTCGCCTCGTGAGGCGTTCTTTCCTAGGAACACGAGGAGGAGCGGTAATCGTGCTTGATCCGCAGGGTTTGTACGCATGGGAGCCCAAGGGCCTCGCCGTCGTCGACATGGCACTGGCACAGGAGTCGGCGGGCCTGGTCATGCTCTACCACTTCGACGGCTATATCGACGCGGGTGAGACCGGCGACCAGATCGTCGAGAACCTGCTGGAGTCGCTGCCCCACCAGGTGGTGGCCCGTTTCGACCACGACAGGCTGGTCGACTACCGCGCACGGCGCCCGCTGCTGACCTTCCGGCGCGACCGCTGGACGGACTACGAGACGCCGACCCTCGACGTACGCCTGGTGCAGGACGCCACGGGTGCGCCGTTCCTGCTGCTGTCAGGCCCCGAGCCGGATGTCGAGTGGGAGCGTTTCGCGGCGGCCGTACGCCAGATCGTGGAACGGCTCGGTGTGCGTCTTTCGGTCAACTTCCACGGAATCCCGATGGGTGTTCCGCACACCCGCCCTGTCGGCATCACCCCGCACGGCAACCGCACCGACCTCATGCCGGGCCATCGCAGCCCGTTCGACGAGGCGCAGGTCCCCGGCAGCGCCGAGTCGCTCGTCGAGTACCGGCTGATGGAGTCGGACCATGACGTCCTCGGTGTGGCCGCGCACGTCCCGCACTATGTCGCCCGGTCCTCGTACCCGGACGCGGCGCTGACCGCGCTGGAGGCGATCACGGCTGCGACCGGCCTGGTCCTGCCGAGCGTCGCGCACTCCCTGCGTACGGAGGCCCAGCGCACCCAGACCGAGATCGAGCGGCAGTTGGGCGAGGGCGACGAGGAACTCGTCACGATGGTGCAGGGTCTTGAGCATCAGTACGACGCCGTCGCGGGCGCCGAGACCCGCGGCAATCTGGTCGCCGAGCCGACGGAGCTGCCCTCGGCCGACGAGATCGGCCGTGAGTTCGAGAAGTTCCTCGCGGAACGGGAGGGCGACGGAGGCGCGTAAGCCGTCGGCGCGTTCCGCCGGCTGTCCTCCTCCGGGCCGCACGGTATCCGACGGGAACCGTGCGGCTCTTTGTGTCGGGCGGACAGGGCCTAGGCTGATCGCATGCTGAGGTTGGGACTTACGGGCGGAATCGGCGCGGGGAAGAGCGAGGTCTCCCGTCTGCTGACCACGTACGGCGCGGTACTGATCGACTCCGACCGGATCGCGCGCGAGGTGGTCGAGCCGGACACGCCGGGACTGGCGGCCGTGGTGGCCGAGTTCGGTGCGGAGGTGCTGACCTCGGACGGCGCCCTGGACCGCCCGAAGCTCGGCGGCATCGTCTTCGGTGACCGGGAGCGGCTGCGGGCTCTGAACGCGATCGTGCATCCGCTGGTGCGCGCCCGCTCGGCCGAGTTGGAAGCGGCGGCAGGACCCGGCTCGATCGTGGTGCACGATGTGCCCCTGCTCGTCGAGAACGGCATGACCGACCTGTACGACCTGGTGGTCGTCGTGGACGCCTCGCCCGAGACCCAGGTGGATCGGCTCGTGCGACAGCGGGGGATGGCGGAGCCGGAGGCGCGGAAGCGGATGGCCGCGCAGGCCACCCGGGAGGAGCGTCGCGCCGCCGCCGATGTGGTCATCGACAACGACGGACCGCTGGAGCGGCTCGAACCGCAGGTGCGCGCGGTCTGGCAGGAGCTGAGCGAGCGCGCGGCGGCCGGGCGCTGATCTCCGGGGCCGCCGAGGGGTCCGCGGCAGGGGTCCGCGGCAGGTCCGTGTCAGCGCTGCGTCAGGTCGTCGGCAGGTCCGCGTCAGGGCTGCGTCAATCCGTGGGCCGGGTCGGTCTCCGCGCACCGCTCTCGGGCTACGCTCGGGAAAATGATTGTTTTCGCGGCCTTCGCAGCACTCGGAGGGCTGGTCGCGCTCCTCGCGGGTGCCGTCGGTATCCGCAGGACCCGCCGTATCCTCTCGGCCGGAGAGTCCGCCATGGCGCTCGTGAAGCGCGGACCGCCCGGCTCCGAACGCCAGACGCTCCAGTACGAGACGGCCGACGGCCATGTCCTTGAGGTCATCTCACCGGTCCTGCTCGAAGCGGGCACCTCCGTGCTGCTCTCGTACGACCCCGAAGATCCGCGGGAGGTGGTGCTCCCCGGCTATCCGCGCACCCGAGTCGATCTGGGCTTCGTGCTGCTGGGGCTGGCAGTGATCCTCGCCGGGGCGGCCTTCGCGTTCACCGCGTTCTGACCCTCTTCCGCTCGCCTTCCGCTCGCCTTCCGCTCGCCTTCCGCTTGCCTTCCGCTCGTGGGCGGAGGCCGCGCGGAATAGCAACGCCGCGCGCGGCGTTGAAAACGCGCAGCCAGGGAAGGATGCGAGCGTGCCCGAGAGCCCGGAGACCCATGTCATCGACTATCGCGCGGCGGAGCAGTTGCTGGCCGCGCGGGATCCGCGCGGAGCCGTGAAGCTCCTCGACTCGGTGATCGCGTCCCACCCGGAGAACACCGCGGCCCGGCTGCTGCGGGCCCGCGCGTTCTTCGCGGCGGCCCAACTGCGCCCCGCCGAGCTGGAATTCGAACTGGTCCTGGAGCGTGAGCCGGACAACGCCTTCGCGCATTTCGCCCTGGCGCGTACCTTCGAGCGATCCGGCCGGCCCGAGCAGGCGAAGCGGCATTTCCGTCTGGCGGCGGCCCTGGACCCCAAGCCGGAGTATCTGAAGGCCGCGCGGTTCGAGTCCGACACGCGCGCCGAGGACGGCTGACGGCGATTGACGGCGGGCCGACGTGCCCGGTGCGGCGGGCGCCGTGGGCCGGCCGGACTCGTCATCGGCCGTGCGAGCCGCGATCCGAGCCCTGGCCCCGGTTCGGTGTCCGGTGCCGGTCGAAGCTCTGATCCGCACCGTGGTCCGGCTCGTACGGCGGGACGTCCCGGCCCGGCTGGTAGTGCGGTCCCTGATGGATATGGCGCAGGATCATGACCAGATCTGTCATGACGATCAGCAGGAGCACCCCACAGGCGAGCGCCCACCCCATCCGCCCGTTGATCGCGAACGCTGTCGTGCCGGCGGCGGTCCAGATCAGGCCCCACACGCTCAGCCACAACCGCATACGCAGCGGACTCCGCGCGGTAACAGGCTCGCTTCCGGTGCGCATGATTCACATACCTCCCATCGGCTTTCTACCCATAGGTGTCCCCTTTGATCCGGATTGGGCAGCTGGGATCGAGCCACCCGGAACTCATCGCTCGCCGTGCCGAAATCGCGGGCCGGCCGGCGATGAGTTCCGGGTGGGTGTCCCGTCTATATCGGTGAAAGCGCCGTCGAACGCTCAACCGAGGAGACCCCGCCATGTCCGACGCATCGACCTCCGCCACCGCTACAGCCCTTGTGCCGTACACCCCTTCGCGCCGGGCGCACCTCACGGTCCGCGTGCTCCAGATCGTGCTGGCGCTGTTCTTCGGGGTCGCGAGTGCCGCGCCGAAGCTCATCGCCCACTCCTCCGCCACGGAGTCCTTCGACACGATCGGTTTCGGCCACTGGTTCATGTACGCCGTCGGGGCGCTGGAGCTGGCCGGTGCCATCGCGTTGCTGATCCCCATCCTGTCCGGGCTGTCCGCGCTGGCGCTCATCGGCCTGATGATCGGCGCGTTCGTCACCCAGCTGACCGCCTTTGACGGGCAGAACGCGCTGACGCCCGTGGTGCTGATCGTGCCGCTGGCCGCCATCGCCTGGGTCCGGCGGAATCACACCGCGGAGCTGGTCGCCCTCGTCCGCGGGCGGGTGTAGCTTCCGCGCCCCCCTATCGGTCAGTGCACGATCGAGTAGCTGTGCCACGGCCCCATGCCAGGGCTGATCCCATCGGACAGTGTGGTGGCGATATACCCGCTCTCGTCGCCGGTGCAGTCGGGCGTCGCGTACATCACGAAGTCGACCAAGGTGCGGTTCGTGAGCTCGACGGCCCCGGGGGGAGCAAGCCGATGACAGCCCGTGACCAGGGGGTTGGTCACCTGGACGCTGCGCTTCTGCTCGGTCTCGTAGACGACGGTGCCCACCGCGGTCCGGCCGAGGCCGGAGCAGCCCGCGACGGCGAAGGCCAGGAGCGCCGCCCCGGCGGCGATGGAGAGGCGCCGGTGATCGGTCACGGTCATGGGCGGTCCTCGTCTCTGCGGGTTCCGGGTCTGCGGGGATTCCTGGTCGGTGCGGGTTCCGGGAAGCCTGGTGCTGGTCACACTGCCGGATCCCCGAGGAGGCGGCACCACAGGTGCGGCCGGCCGGGCTACGCGCCGGTAATTTCCTGCTCCAGCGCCTCGACCGACAGGTCATATAAGGCATACCGTGGTATTAACACACAGGTCCGGCGGAAGAGGGCCATCATGGTTGAAGGACTGGTCGTAGCGGTCATAGCGGCGGTGTGCGCCTGCGCGCTCTACGCGATGTCGGCTGCGAGGGTCGTGAAGCAGTACGAGCGAGGCGTGGTGTTCCGCCTCGGGCGGCTGCGCGAAGGTATTCGAGGGCCCGGCTTCACGGTGATCGTCCCGTTTGTCGATCATCTGCGTAAGGTCAATATGCAGATCGTGACGATGCCGGTGCCCGCACAGGACGGCATTACGCGGGACAACGTCACCGTGCGGGTGGACGCGGTGATCTACTTCAAGGTCGTCGATCCGGCCGACGCGCTGGTGCGGGTCGAGGACTACCGGTTCGCGGTGGCGCAGATGGCGCAGACATCGCTGCGGTCGATCATCGGCAAGAGCGACCTGGATGATCTGCTGTCGAACCGGGAGAAGCTGAATCAGGGCCTGGAGCTGATGATCGACAGTCCGGCGATCGGCTGGGGAGTGCAGATCGACCGGGTGGAGATCAAGGATGTGTCGCTGCCGGAGACGATGAAGCGGTCGATGGCACGGCAGGCGGAAGCGGACAGGGAGCGGCGCGCGCGGGTCATCAACGCGGACGCGGAGCTCCAGGCGTCGAAGAAGCTCTCGGAAGCGGCCAAGCAGATGTCCGGGCAGCCGGCCGCGCTCCAGCTGCGGCTGCTGCAGACCGTCGTGGCCGTAGCGGCGGAGAAGAACTCCACCCTGGTCCTGCCGTTCCCGGTCGAGCTCCTCCGCTTCCTGGAGCGCGCCACCCCGGCCGAAGCGGTCCAGGCCGTGCAGGCCGTGTCCGGAGCCGTGGAGGCAGCGCCGACCGCGCCGACAGCACCGGACGGTCAGGCCGCTCGTGAACGGGAACCGGTGTCACCGGCGGCAGCCGCCCCGGCGGCCGCGGCGCGGACCGACCGGTTGCCGACGGATCCCGCCGCACCTGATCGTGCCGCGCCCGATCCCGCCCCACCGCAGGCCGTGTCGCCCCAGACGCCGGTGCCGACCCAGCCCCATGCCTGAACCCATCGAAGTCGCCGACACTCATTCCTGACGAACCACACCCCCGGTCTTACCTATATGGCGCGCACATATAAGCGACCGGGGGATGTGCTGTCTACCGTGAGCCATGTCCCTCTCGACCCCCTCGCTGACCACACGGCGTATCCCCACCCAGCGGCTGACCGTCCAGGTCACCGAGTGCGTGGACCGTGAACACGCCGAGCCTGTCGTTCTCATCCACGGCAATGTGTCCTCGTCGGTGTTCTGGCACGACACCATGCGCGATCTGCCGGAGCGGTACCGCCCCATCGCCCCCGATCTGCGCGGCTTCGGCTCCACCGACCCGTTGCCCGTCGACGCGACCCGGGGCGTGCGCGACTACTCCGACGATCTGGCGGCGCTGTTCGACGCCCTGGGTGTGGAGCGCCCACATCTGGTGGGCTGGTCCCTGGGTGGCGGCATCGCCCTGCAATTCCTCCGTGACCGCCCGTCCGCCGTCCGCTCGCTCACCCTGGTCAACCCGGTCTCCCCGTACGGCTTCGGCGGCACCCGCGACCACGACGGCACGCTGGTCTCGCCCGACGGCGCGGGCTCGGGCGGTGGCGCCGCCAACCCGGACTTCGTCCAGCGGCTGGCGCGGGGCGACCGGAGCGAGGAGTCCCCGCTCTCGCCCCGCCAGGTGCTGGCCACCTGCTACGTGAAGCCGCCGCTGCGCCCGGAGCGGGAGGACGAGTACGTCGAGTCGATGCTCACCACCCGTACCGGCGACGATCACTACCCCGGCGACAGCGCCCCGTCCGAGGCCTGGCCCGGTATCGCGCCCGGCACACGCGGCGTGCTCAACTGCCTGGCCCCGACTCACTTCCGTATCGACGACCTGCACACCGTCACGCCCAGGCCGCCGG
Source organism: Streptomyces sp. NPDC042201 (assembly GCF_055582185.1). Taxonomy (NCBI): domain Bacteria; kingdom Bacillati; phylum Actinomycetota; class Actinomycetes; order Kitasatosporales; family Streptomycetaceae; genus Streptomyces; species Streptomyces sp. NPDC042201. Next base: position 131,008 of record NZ_JBVJDS010000014.1, read on the forward strand.
TTCTCTGGATACGCGGCGAGGACGATGTGATCGTCTCGGACACGTCTCTATTCGACCTGGCGCACCTCGGCGCGATCGGTGCCGTACCGGGGTGGGACGGCACACCGGCCCAGCCGATGATCGCCCAGACCCGCCATGTCCTGGATCTGTACGCGAAGGCCGGCGGCAGGGTACGAGAGGTGTCGGTGCCCGACGCCGGGCACGCGGTGCACATCGAGCGGCGGGAGGAGTTCGCCGCGGCGCTGCTGGAGACGCTGGCCGAAGGAGCATGACGCGTATGGAACCGGTGTGCACGACCCGGCAGGGCCGGGTCGGAGGACGTCTTTCCCCGGCCCTGTCCGGTACGTCCGAGGCGGCGCCCGTGGTGGCGTCGTTCCTGGGCATCCCGTACGCGACCGCGCCACGCTTCGGCCTGCCGGTCCCGCCCGAGCCGTGGGAGGGCATACGGCCGGCGGTCGCGTACGGCCCCACGGCGCCCAAGGCCCCCTATGCGCCGCCCCTCGACGCCCTCATCCGGGAGGACTCCATCCCCGCGCGGCCGGGGGAGAGCTGCCTCAATCTGAACGTCTGGACCCCTTCTCCCGGCCCGGAGGCCCGTCTTCCGGTGATGGTGTGGGTGCACGGAGGGGCGTTCACGAACGGCTCGGGCTCGGCCTCCGGGTACGACGGCAGTACGTTCGCGCGGGACGGCGTGGTGTGCGTGACGCTCAACTACCGGCTCGGAGTGGACGGTTTCCTCCACCTGGACGGCGTACCGGACAACCGGGGCCTGCTCGACCAGATCGCGGCACTGGAGTGGGTACGGGACAACATCGCCTCCTTTGGAGGCGACCCGGAGCAGGTCACCGTCTTCGGCGAGTCGGCCGGTGCGATGAGCATCGGCGTCCTGCTGGGAATGGAACGGTCGCGCGGTCTGTTCCGGCGGGCGATCCTGCAGAGCGGCGCCGCCCATCATTTCCTGCGTCCGGACTCCGCGCGTCTGATCACGGCCAGGCTGGCGGAGAAGCTGTCGATCGCGCCCACCGCCGAGGCCTTCGCCACCGTCCCCGACTCCAGGCTCCTTCCCGCGCAGACGGAGCTGCGGGCGGAGGTCGGAGCCCGCCCGGACCCCACGCTGTGGGGTGAGGCGGCCCTCAACATGATGCCGTTCGAGCCGGTGCTCACCGAGCGGACCCTCCCCGCACCCGACTGCGGCGTCGAACTGCTCGTCGGCAGCAACCGCGAGGAGTACCGCCTCTTTCTGGTGCCCACCGAGCGGCTGGACGCGCTGTCGGAGGCCAAGCTGCGCGCGACCGCCTCGGCGTACGGCCTCGATCCCGACAAGGCGCTCTCCGTCTACGGCGAGGCCAGGCCCGGAGCGACGGCCGGTGAGCTGTTCGACGCCATGGCGACGGACTGGTTCTACCGGCTTCCGGCGATCCGCCTCGCGGAGTCCGTCCCGGGCTCGTATCTGTACGAGTTCGCCTGGCGCTCGCCGCGCTTCGACGGCCGGCTGGGCGCCTGTCATGCCATAGAACTGGGCTTTGTTTTCGACCGCCTGCATGATCAGTCGTACACCCCGATGCTCGGCGAGCACCCGCCGCAGGATCTCGCGGACGCGATGCACCGCGCCTGGGTGGCGTTCGCCTCGACGGGGGATCCGGGCTGGAAGCCTTACGACCGGGACACGCGGACGGCGATGGTGTTCGGCGGCGGCGGAGCGGCTTCCGCAGCTGCTCAAGACCTCGGGGCGCAGGAGCGCGAGCTGTGGGAAGGACTGCGCTGACCTGCGGAAACTTCGCTCCGGGATCGACTGTCACACCCCCCGCCTAGACTCGCAGAGGTAATCGGATCTTGCGGCGGGAGGGAGTCGGCGAGCATGGCGCAATTCGCGCATACCCCCGCACAGCTGCCTGCGCGAGCCGCCACCGGCCGGCTCGCCCCCACTCCGGCGACCGCCGGCCTCGCGCGCTGCGCAGCGGTCTTCCTGCCCGCCGGACTGCCTCGCGAGGGGCGGGTCGCCTTCTGGGATCCGGAGGGTGAGCTGCTCGCCGGGGCGGCGGGGGAGTCCACGGCGGGTGAGCGGGGGGAGTCCGACCCGGAGGCCGACCCCGCCGGTCGCGCGGCGGACGGGCCGGGCGCGGAGGAGCCGGGTGCGGCCGGGCTGGGTGTGGCGGGGCACGGCCGCGGGGAGCTGACGGTTGTACGCCGCGATGGCGCCGGCGTCCGTGCGCACACCGTCCCCGCCGTGCTGCTGCCCGTCGCCGACGCCGTGCCGCTGCTGGTCCGCGCCCGGCGCGACAAGGCGGCGCATCCCGCCGCCGCCTGCTGGGGCGCCGCCGCGCTGCACGCCCTCCAGCTGGCCGCGCGCGGCCGACTGCTCCCCGGACTCACCGCGTCCGACCACGACGCGTGGCGGGCGGGACCGCTCGACGCCGACGACATCGCGCAGTTGAGAGCTATCGCGGCGGCCATGCCTCCCGAGGCCCATGCCGTGCCGTTCCCGGATCTGCGCCCGCTCCAACTGCCTGACCCCGAAGCCCTGGTGCGGGCGTTCCTCGACGCCGTGGCGGACTCCCTGCCGCGTACCCCCGCCGCGGCGTTCGCGGCGGGGGCGCCGTTCGCCGCCCGAGCGGCGCAGTACCTGCCGGGCGCCCGCACCTGGGCGGCGGAGGCGGCGGCCGGAATGGACGCGGGGGTGCGGGTCTCGCTGCGCCTCGACCTGTCGGCGTACGAGCTCTTCGACCAGGCGCCGACCGGCTCGGACGACGGCGCCGGCACCCCCGCCCGTACCGGCCCCCGCCCCGCCCCCCGCTCCGTGTCCGAGTTCGTGTCCGAGTCCGACTTCGGCTTCGGCTCCCGTGGCGATGACGCCGACGTGGTACGGCGAGCCGGGGCCGCGCTCGTCCAGATCCACAGCCTGGCCGACCCGACCCTGGTGATCGACGCGGCCCGGCTCTGGGCGGGTGACGGGGACGAGAGCTTCGGTCCGCGCGCCCGTATCGACGCGATGCTCGCCCTGCGCCGCGCGGCCCGCGTCTGGACCCCGCTCGCGAGACTGCTGGAGCGCGACGTCCCCGACGCGCTGCCGCTCTCCGAGGACGAGCTGTACGAACTGCTCGGCCCGGGGGCGGCCCGCCTCGCCGCGGCGGGCGTCGCCGTCCACTGGCCCAGGGAGCTGGCCCGTACGCTGTCCGCCGCCGCGGTCGTCCGCCCCGCGCCCGGCTCGGCCACGGACGGCACGCCCTTCTTCGACAGCGAGGAACTGCTCAAGTTCAACTGGCAGTTGGCGCTCGACGGCGATCCCCTCAGTGAGAAGGAGATGGACGCGCTCGCCGAGTCCCACCGCCCGATCGTCCGGCTGCGCGACCAGTGGGTGGTCGTCGACCCCGCGCTCGTCCGCAAGGCGCGCAAACGGGAGCTGGGCCTGCTGGAGCCCGTCGACGCCCTGGCCGTCGCCCTCACCGGCACCGCCGAGGTGGACGGCGAGACGGTGGAGGCGGTCCCGACGGGCGCGCTCGCGATCCTGCGCGACCGTCTCACCGCCGGCCCCGCCGCGGTGCCTCAGCCGGCCGCCCTGGCCGCCACGCTGCGCGACTACCAGCTGCGGGGCCTCGCCTGGCTGGACCTGATGACCTCGCTCGGTCTCGGCGGCTGCCTCGCGGACGACATGGGCCTCGGCAAGACGATCACGGTCATCGCCCTCCATCTGCACCGGGCCCGTACGGCCCCGACCCTCGTCGTCTGCCCCGCCTCCCTCCTCGGCAACTGGCAGCGCGAGATCACCCGTTTCGCCCCCGGCGTGCCCGTGCACCGCTTCCACGGCGCGGGGCGCACGCTGGACGAGGTGGCGGACGGCTTCGTCCTCACCACGTACGGCACGATGCGCGGCAGCGCCGACATACTGGCCGCGCACCCCTGGGGGATGGTCGTCGCCGACGAGGCGCAGCACGTCAAGAACCCCTTCTCGTCGACCGCCAAAGCGCTCCGCACGATTCCGGCGCCCGCCAGGGTCGCGCTGACCGGCACCCCCGTCGAGAACAACCTCTCCGAGCTGTGGGCGCTGCTCGACTGGACCACCCCCGGACTGCTCGGCCCGCTCAAGGCGTTCCGGGCCCGCCACGCCCGCATCGTCGAGAACGTCGAGAACGCGAAGAGCGCCGACATCAAGGACGCCGACAACGCGCAGGCGGTGGAGCGGCTGTCCCGGCTGATCCGGCCGTTCCTGCTGCGCAGGAAGAAGTCCGACCCGGGCATCGTGCCCGAACTGCCCCCCAAGACCGAGAGTGACCACCCCGTCGCCCTCACCCGGGAACAGGCATCCCTCTACGAGGCGGTCGTCCGCGAGACGATGGCGGCCATCGAGAGTGCGGAGGGCATCGCGCGCCGCGGCCTGGTCATGAAGCTGCTCACCTCCCTCAAACAGATCTGCAACCACCCCGCGCAGTATCTGAAGGAGGACGCGGCCCGGCTGACCGGCCGTTCCGGCAAGCTCGCCCTCCTCGATGAACTGCTCGACACGATCCTCACGGAGGACGGCTCGGTCCTGATCTTCACCCAGTACGTATCGATGGCCCGGCTGCTCGCCGCCCACCTCACGGCGCGTGCGATCCCGTCCCAGCTCCTGCACGGCGGCACACCCGTCCTGGAGCGCGAGCGCATGGTGGACCGGTTCCAGTCCGGCGAGACCCCGGTCTTCATCCTCTCCCTCAAGGCCGCGGGCACCGGTCTCAACCTCACCCGGGCCGGCCATGTCGTCCACTTCGACCGCTGGTGGAACCCGGCCGTGGAGGAGCAGGCGACGGACCGCGCGTACCGCATCGGTCAGACCCAGCCCGTGCAGGTCCACCGGCTGATCGCGGAGGGCACGGTCGAGGACCGGATCGCCGAGATGCTCGCCTCCAAACGGGCGCTGGCCGACGCGGTCCTCGGCTCGGGCGAGACGGCCCTGACGGAGCTGACCGACCGGGAGCTGGCCGATCTCGTCTCCCTGCGGAGGCTGTCATGACCGCCCCGCGCACCCCGCGCCACGACGACCGCCGCCGCACCTTCCCAGCCCTGCCGCGCCGGCCGGGCACCGAAGGCGATTTCGCCGCCACCTGGTGGGGCAACGCCTGGGTGGAATCCATGGAGGACGCCGCCCTCGACCCGGCCCGCCTCCAGCGCGGCCGGGCCTACGCGGGCGGCGGCCATGTCGACGCGATCACGGTCACTCCCGGCCGGGTCATGGCCTACGTCCACGGCTCAAGACCTCGCCCGTACCGTACGGAAATCCGTCTGCGCACCCTCGGCGACACCTCCTGGGAGGACCTCCTCGACGCCGCGGCGGCCCGCCCCGACCACATCGCGGCCCTCCTCGACAAGGACATGCCGCACACCCTCGCGGCGTCGGCCGATCTTCTCCCCACCGTGGGCGACCTCACCCCCGACTGCTCCTGCCCGGACGACGGTTACCCCTGCAAGCACGCCGCCGCCCTCTGCTACCAGACGGCCCGGCTGCTCGACGAGGACCCCTTCGTCCTGTTCCTGATGCGCGGCCGCGGCGAACACGAGGTCCTGGCCGATCTGACCCGGCGCAACGCCACCCGCTCGGCGGCCGAACGGACCACGGCCGCACCGCCCATGCCCACGGTCGCGGCCCGCGCCGCCCTCACCCCGCGCACGCTCCCGGCGCTTCCGCCCCCGTTCCCCGCGCCCGCGCAGCCCGGCCGCCCGCCCGTCTATCCGCAGACACCCGGCGCCCCCGACCCGCTGGCGCTCGACCTCCTCGCCACCGAAGCGGCGTCCCGCGCGCATACGTTCCTCACCACCGGCCTCGATCCCGTCGCCGCCCTCACCCCCTGGCAGGACGCGGTCCGCCTGGCCGCCGCCCACCCCGGCTCCGGACTGACCGCCTCGACCCGCGCCCTCTACCGCGACCTCGCCGCCGCCCTCGACCGCACCCCCACCGACCTGGCCCGCGCCGTCGCCGCCTGGCGCCAGGGCGGCCTGGCCGGACTCGCCGTACTGGAAGACCCCTGGGATCCCCCAGCCGGCCCCTTCGACCGCGCCCGCCCCGCCCTGGCCGCCGCCGACTTCGGCCACTTCCGCCCCTGGCGCAACCGCCTCTCCACCCCCTCCCTCCAGCTCCGCTTCGGCCGCGACGGCATCTGGTACGGCTACGAATCGGACCGCGACCGAGAAGACTGGTGGCCCCGAGGCACCCCCGACACCGACCCGGTCGGCGCCCTCACCGCCCTCCTCGGCAGATGACGGACGGCGTCAGTCGCCGTTCAGCCGTGCCTGGTGACAGGCCGGCGCCGGACGGAGACCGCGTCCCGCATCGGGGGCTGGACGAGTTCGCGCAGCTTCGCCCGGGTTTCCGCATCAGTCGAGTAAATGACAGTCCCGACCATGCCCCGCGTCAGCAGTACCTTGTAGGTGTTACGGATCAGTCGATTCACATCGTCGTCCGGCGTGGACCTCTTGAATACCGGGTCCTTAGAAGCCGCACGGTCAATGATCCAGCGGTCCTCACGCCACACCAGATCCGGGCCCATGATGACGCCGCTCCAGTCGTACTCGAAGCCTTGCGCCGTGTAGACACAGCCGACCTGCCCGAAGCCGGCCGGATCGGTCGCCCACAGCGCCGACGGAGGAGCGCCCATGACGGATCGGTCGCCCTTCAGGTTCCAGGGGCGCGCCCAGTTACCGATGACCACATCGGCGGGCAACGGCTCGCCGGGCTTGGCGTCCGACCACCTCCAACAGAAGCCGGCTGACATCCGCGCGCTGTATCCCTTTGACTGGCGCTCCCGCAGAAACTCCTCCAACTCCCCGGGGGAGTCGACGACGCCGAGTTCCATCCTGCCGTCCGGCTCCCACGCGACGGTGTGCTCTCCCTCCAGACCAAGGAGCCGCACGACCCAGCGGACATACGCGTCGCTGCCGCCGCATCTGAACTGGCTGTCCAGAGGAATCACCCGGCACGCAAGATTCTTTGCCGCCGCCGCGACGCGGATCTCCTCCACGGTGCCCATCTCGCCGGGCCTCACCACCTGGTGCTGGTCGAGCAGAAAGACCGGAACGCGCGCCGCGTCGATCAGTTCCTCGATCTGCCGCTTGGGGGTGCGCTGGGCGGCAGGCGTGTAGCGGTTGGCGGATGTCTCGCGGATGCGGTGCGCCTCGTCACAGATCAGCACATCCAGACCATTGCGCCGGGCGGTCATGAAGCTGTTGAAGTACTTGAAGAGATCCTGCACTTCGCGCTTACGGGCACCAGCAACCTTGCGCATGGTTTTCGTGAACGACTGCGAGCCGGTCGCGTGCAGGGCCGGGATGTTCCGCCGGTACAGCTCACCGAGGAGCGAAAGCGCGATCACGCTCTTGCCCGTCCCCGGGCCGCCGGTTACGACGAGTACTTCCTTGTGGTCCGCCTCGTGTGCCTTGCGTACGGCCTTCAGCACCATCTCGTACGCCACTCGCTGCTCGTCCAGCAGTACGAACTGCTCTCGCTCACGTACTTCCTGGGCAGCCACCTTCATCAGTTGCTTCGAGGGCTGGATTCTCCCGGCGAGCAACTGGTCAGCCGCCTCGGCTCCGGACACCGGAGCAAGCCTCGACCGCAGAAACGACAGGAAGTCGCCACGCCGATCGGCGGTGAACAGCTGACCCCGTTCGCTCTCCCCGACCTCGTCCAGCCCCCCGACACCGAAGGCGGTCGCGTTGTGCAGATACGCGGCTCCGAAGATCCGTTCCGGATGCTCCGCCAGCGCGCCGTTGAAGGCGACAAGGTAATCGCAGTAGCCACGGACCTGCTCGATCGGATTCAGCACAGGGTGCGTGTAGGCGTCCACCCGGCACAGCACCGGATCGTCCTCGTCGGGGTGCGCCTCGCTCCACTGTTTGAGCTCGACAACGACGTATGACGGCTCATGCGTCGTGGGATGCACCCCGGCGAGTACGGCGTCGGCTCGTTTGCTGGTCAGAGGCAGCCCGTACTCGAGAAGCACCTCGACCTGCCCGAGTCCGGCGTCGAGCAGCGCATCAGTCAGTGCGGGAATGCTCCGCTCCCAGGAGCGCACCTCGGACACCCCGGGCCGATAGCCGTGCAGATGCACGAACTGCTCGGTCAGATGGAGAGCCAGCGACCCTTCGAGGCGGCGGGCGGTGACCGCGGCGGCGGAGTCGCGGAACAGCAAGGAATGCCCCCAGGCAGCACGAAGTAGCTCGTGCGGGTGGGGGCATGTCCTGGAGCGGAAGCCCGTCGGGCCGCGTGTGTGTTGATCAAATGCTACCCAAGGGCCGATGTGGTGTGCCGGCGGTAAACCGGCATCAAGGTTTGATGATCTTCCGCATGGGCTGGGGCAGTGGGTGACACACCGCTTTGATCACATGTCCGCGGAGAGCATCCCTCGCGTCCGCGTCTGTCGCGTATATCACCACGCCCATGATGCCTCGGGTGAGCAGCACGTGATAGGCGTTGCGTACACACCGTTCGATGTCGGTCTCATCAATGCTCTTCTGTCGCAGTTCCGGGTCGTAGGTGGCCGTTCTGTCGACACCGAACCGGTCTCCCTGCCAGATCAGGTCAGGGCCGATAATGACGCCTACCCAGTCGAATTCGAAGGTCTGAGCCGTGTACGCACAGCCGATCTGTCCGGTCCCCCGGGGGTCCGTGGCCCAGAAGTCGGCATCGGGCGCGTCGGCCACCGCGGAGCCGGCCTTCACGTTCCACGGGCGACGCCAGGTGTCGATGGCGACGTCCGGAACCAGATTGCCGTCATCATCGGGCGCGCTCCAGGGCCAGCAGAAGCCACCCACGATGCGTGTGCTGGCACCCTCCAGCCGACGCGCCTCGAGGAAATCCTCCATCTCCTCAGGCGTGTCGGCGACCTGCACTTGCATCCGTCCGTCGGGTACCCACGGCTGCGGCGTGTGTGTGCCGACGCTGAGGAGCTTGAGCACCCAGTCACGGAAATAGGCACTTCCCTGGGCCCGGAACATCCCGTCCAGGTCGATGAGAGTGTGCTTGAGACCGAGCTCCTTCGCGCGCTGCACCAGGTACTCAGCTGTGCCTACTTCCCCGGGCCGCAGCGACTGCCAGTCGTCGAGGAGGAACACGGGGACGCGAGCCGCAGAGATGATCTCGTCCGCCTGCGGACGTGGATTCTCCCGTTCCTCCCGCGAGGTGTACCGGTCGATGGAGTGACGCCGGATGCGATGCGCCTCGTCGCAGATCACCACATCACAGCTGTCCGGAGCCAACTTCTTCAGCTGGTTGAAATACGTGAACCGCTGGGTGGCTTCCTTCTTCAGCTTGCCTTTCATACCGCGCGGCGCGTCGCGCGCGTAGTTGTCACGCAACGTCAGTGTGAGCGCCTTCGCCCCCGAGGCGTGGATGACTTCCCAGCCGTTCAGTTCGAGGGTGCGGCGCAGTTCAAGTGCGATGGCGCTTTTGCCGCTGCCCGGCCCGCCGCGAACGATGATCACTTCCTTGGTGCCACCGCCCCGGACCCGCTTCACCGCCTCGTGGACCTCCTGATGAGCAATCTCTTGATCATTGAGCAGCTGGAAGCGCTCCGGCTTGCCCATACGGGCGGCGAGATTGACATCGGTGATCTTGGGGGGCGCGTACTCCATGGAGTCGATGAGTGCTTGAGCCGCTTCACCGCCCGGCCTCGCGGCCAGACGCGCTCCGAGCAACTTCCGGAAGGGTTCGAGGCGGTCCATCGTGTAGAGCCGCCCGTGATCGCTTGCCGGAAGACGGAACAGCTCCTGTACGTCGCTGTCATGGGCGTTGTGCATGAGCACTGCCCCCGCGACGCGCTCCGGCTTCCCGCGAAGTACCGCCTTGTACTGCATCAAGTACTGGCAGTACTGCTGCACCTGACGCACCGGATGCAGTTTCCACTTGTCGTAGCCGAGATTGACAGCCACTGATCGCTCCGGGTGCACCGTGGCAGTGCGCTGCTGCTTCAACTCGACCAGTACATAGGAGGGGTCGCCACTTCCGGGGTGTACCCCGGCCAGCAGGATGTCCACATCGGAGTCGGTGTTCGGAAGGCCGAATTCGATGAGTACCTCAACCTGGCCAAGCCCCCGGACCCCGAGTGCGTTGATCACGACGGGAAGGCTGTTCTCCCAGGCTTCGACCCACGAGCCCGCAGGATCCTTCTTCTGCGGGTGACCGTGCTTGTACGCCGTGATCAGGCGCTCGGTCAGAGGACGACGGGTCATCCCCGGTTGCCGCTTGATCTCTTCGACCAGCGCGGATACAGATTCCCGGAGCAGATACGACGACAAGGACTTCCCCCACGGCACGCGAAATCTCGTGCGGGTGGAGGCATGTCCGGTGGGAAGCCTGTCGGGCCGCGATGAAGACAGAAGGCTAGCGCGACCGCTCTGCGGTGGCCACGCGAGCGGTCGGGCTGGGCTGACGTACGGCCTTCCGTCTACGGACCGACCGGTGAGGAGTCCGGGACAGAAGCGGCTGTGGCAAGGGCGCTGACCGAAGCCTGCTCCGGGAAGACGGCCGGCGGTCCACTGACGGGCGCTGTAGCCGTGGCGAACAGTTTGCCCGCGGAATGTTGGCCGCGGCCGTCGGAGACGACGATCCCGCCGGTCCACTTGCCCTCGGGGGACTGGTAGCGGTGCTGGAGTTTGCCCAGCCGAGGACAGTGCCGGGAACGGACTTCCTGGAAACCGGGATGGCAGTGGACGTTGCCGGCCAAGTCGCCCGCGTATGTCACTGCCGCGGCGGGTGCCAGGACCGCGGACACGAGAAGGTCGGCGATCTGCAGACCGAGGTGAGTGTTGCTGTGACCGAAAACGGGAGACTCGGGAAGATGCGGCATGCAGTCCCCGCTCTTGCTGAACTTCTTGGTGGTCACACAGTGCACATTGCCCATGTTGTCGGAGGGATTGCGGCTGTCGAGGACTGCGATACCGCTGCCGGACCGCTCGGCGAGGTAGTGCTCGAAGTTCGCGCACAGCGACGTGACCGCGGCCGCGTACATGGCGGTGTCATCGTTGACCACACGGTCCTGCTTCACCCAGATACGGGCCATGACCGTACAGTCGCGCTGCTCGAGAATGGTCAACAGATGATCGAGGAAGCCGTGTGCCATTCGCCGCTGATTGCGCCCGGTCCGGCGGAAGGACTTGCGGATCGTCTCGCCCTTGATCTCGTGGTGCACCACCTGACTGAGGACGGAGAGCTTGCGCAGCTCGGGCCGGAACTTCTTCTTGAGAGCGATGAAGTCCCACGCGAGTGCCTTGACCTGGTTCTCCGGAACGGTAAATCCGCCGATCACCATGACAGGAACCGAGTCGGCCACAGCGGGATTGAGGAGTTGGCCGGTGCCGGATTCGTCGAGGTAACACAGGTACAAGAGAAGCGCCCCCGGGTGCGGAAACAGCTATGGCCGACCCCAGATCCCTGGGGGACGGCCATAGGATTTGCCACGCCGGGCAGGACCCGGTCGCAGCGTGGTGTTCGTACTGCTCCGTAGCGTAAGTGACCGCTGTCTTGATGAGCAACGTGATCGGCTGCCGGATATGACGGAGCCTGCCGTGTCCGGGAGGGGAGATTTCCCCGTGGCCCTGGCGCGGCAGGCTCCGTCCTCAGCTCCGCGGTCCTGCGGTCCGTCCCGCCGTGGGAATGTTCAGGCGGTGTGGGAGGTCAGGCGGTGTGGAGGGTCAGGCCGTAGCGGCCCAGGATCTCGTTGATCGGTTGGTACCAGGTCTCGCCGCCGCTGCTGCAGTTGCCCCAGCCGCCCGAGGTGACGCCCTGGGCCTGGTCGCCGCTGAGGAAGGAGCCGCCCGAGTCGCCCGGCTCGGCGCAGACGCTGGTCTTCGTCATCTGGTAGACGGCGCCCTGGCTGTAGTTGACGGTCTCGTTCTTCGCCAGCACGTTGCCGCAGTGCCAGTGTGACGTGGAGCCGGAGCGGCAGATCGAGGCGCCTATGGGGGCCTCCGCCGAGCCGCGGACCAGCTGGTCGGGGACGGCGCCCCAGCCGATGACCACGGGGACGGTCCACCAGCCGCTGCCGACGTTCACCCACGCGTAGTCGTCACCCGGGAAGGACGATCCCTGGAAGTTGCCGATGTACGAGCCGTCCCAGCCGCTGACCGAGGCGCCCGCCTGGCCGCAGTGGCCGGCCGTGACGAAGCCGCCGTACACGGAGAAGCCGATGGAACAGCGGACGTTGCCCGTGTAGTACGGGTCACCGCCGACGGTGCCGGCGGAGAAGGTCTGGGGTGCGGCGGCGGTCGTCTTGACGGTGACGGGCCCGGCCTGCCGCGCGCGGGTGAGGAAGCCGCGGACATCGTTGTCGTTCTTCTGCGCGGCGACGACGTTCACCACGACCTGGTTGGCCTGGGGGTCGACGTGCCAGCTGCTGACGCCGGCCGGCGCGGAGAGCGCGTCGATCTGCGCCTTGGCCGCGTCGAGCTGCCGCGCGCTGTGCTTCACGAGCCGTACGGTCGCGCCCGTCGCCCGTACGGCGTCGGCCTTCCGGTCGCTGGTGACCGCGACGGTCAGCTTGCCGCTGGCCGCGTCGAACCAGGAGCCGCCGTACGACGATCCCGCCGCGCGCTGTGCCTTTCCTTCGACAGCCGTGGCTGTCTTCTCCGCGGTCAGTCGCGCCTGGGCCTGGCTCTTCGTCAGGCCCAGGTCCTTCTGCATCGCGGAGAGCAAACCGCTGGAGGCCTGCGGTGCGGGGGTGGGGGAGGGGGAAGCCGCGGCCGCCGGGACCATACCGGCGGTTGCCCAGGTTCCGAGGAGGAGGAGTGCGGACAGACCGGTACGGATCACTGTCGTGCGTCTCAAGGGAGTGGCCCTTCTGTTGTTCCAGCATCGTGGGGATGGAACAGCAGGCGCCTGAGAGCGCTCTCAGGCGATGCCTGGGCGGAGCGTAGCCGAGGATTAAGGGCAGGTCCATGCCAATCAAGAGGGACGACCGAACGGGCCGTGGACGCCGGTGCCGCGTGCCCGGATTCAGGAGGCGCGCGGCCCGATTCCGTCCGCCCAGCGCACCAACGCCGCGAAGTCCGCCTCTCGCAGCCCCCGGCGCGGATGGATCCGCAGCAGCAGCGCCGGAGCGTCGTGGTGCGCCGCCACATGGGCCGTGTCCCGGTCGGTGATCATGTCGTCGACCCAGGCGAAGGGGCGGCCCGCCGCCCACTCCAGCAGGGGGCGGGTCTTCCAGTAGAGGCCGTCGGGGTCCTTCGCGAAGAGCTCCGGCCATTCGATCACCGGGAGGTCCGTGGGGAGGCCGACCACCGGGGCGATCATGGCGTTGGCCTCGTGCATCCAGGTGGTGGCCCAGGCGAGTTCGAACGGCAGGGCCAGCAGCCTGGGGCCATGGCCGGGGTTGAGCCGGACGCGCAGACCGCGCCGGTGGCTGCGCGAGCCCGGGGACTGCCGGGAGAGCCAGACCGAGGGGTGCAGATAGGTGCTCGTGTAGCCGCGCGGGCGGTGCAGGCGGGCGCCGTAGGGATTGAGGGGGCCGTCAACGTCGAGGAGGAGCAGTGGTCGGTCCGTCATGGAAGAGAACTGCCCCTCACGGAGGCGGATTACGACTTCTGCGCGCCGCTATCGGTTAATCGTTCGATCGCCGGTGTCCGATCTTGGTAACGTCCGTGACGTGGCGAAACTCAATCAGATCATCGCAGTCGAGAAGGGCGTCAAGTCCAAGGCGCACCAGGACCTGACGGCAGCTCATCACGGTCTCCAGAAGCCGGCGTTGCTGGCCGGTATCTCCCGTACGTACCAGACGAAGGACGAGGAGGGCGAGCAGCTGCCGCCCGAGTCGACCCGGGTGCAGGTCAAGGCCGAGGACGTACTGCGCGAGACCGCGAAGACCCTGACCAGGCTGTTCGATGTGACCGCCACCAAGGACTGGGCGAACTGCGCGGCGCGCGCCGATGTCACGGTCGACGGGCGGGTGCTGGTGAGCGACGTACCGGTGGCGTATCTGCTCTTCCTGGAGAAGCAGCTGACGGACATCAACACCTTCGTGCGCAAACTGCCGGTGCTGGACGCGTCGGAGTCCTGGAGCCAGGACCCGTCGACGGACGCGTGGAAGACCGAGGCGGTACGGACACTCCGTACGAAGAAGGTCCCCCGCAACCATGTGAAGGCCGAGGCGACGGAGAAGCATCCGGCGCAGGTCGAGGTGTACTACGAGGACATACCCGTCGGGTACTGGACGACGGTGAAGTTCTCCGGCGCGCTGCCGGCCCGGCGGGTGAACGAGCTGCTGGACCGGGTCGAGAAGCTTCAGCAGGCCGTGAAGTTCGCCCGCGAGGAGGCCAACGGCGCCGAGGTCACCGACCAGCGGGTGGGTGACGCCGTGTTCGGTTACCTGTTCGGGTAGCCTCAATGATTCCCCGGCCGCCGGTTGGTCGGCCGGGGTGCGCGAGGAGCGCAAGCTGAAACTGAAGCTTGTCGTGACGGCGCGGTTCCAGTGGAGGTTCGAGTCCTCCCCGCGGCACATCCGGAAGGGTGGACGGGCCGCGGTAGCCCAACGGGCAGAGGCAGACCGCGATCAATCTCAGACTATTGCTCCAGACTCAGCATTCGCCACCGATCGCCGGATCGAACGGGCTCAGGCCCCGGACGTCGAAATGCCGGTTCAAGTCCGGCCTGCGCAGCTCGATGCGCGGTGGTCCAAAGGCAGGACGCGGCGACTTCACACTGACCTGAGTCCTCAAGTGTGCCGGCGTGCGAGATGGGTGGCATCACAGGGCCCGGGGGCCGGCTACGCCCCCGGGTCCGCTCCTTTTTGAGGCGGTCACGGCGGTCACGGCGCTCACAGTGCTCACGGCGCTGAGGGCGTCTGTCGCGTTCGTGGTGCGAAAGAGACACCGCGGCCCGCGAAGAAGCGGGTGAAGTCGTCCAGGGGCAGATCGGCGGTGCGGCTCTCCGCCGTGGTCCCCGACGGATTGTGGAAGTGGACGCGGTCCTCCGTACGGCCCGTGGCAAGGACCAAGTGGCCGCCCCGGCCCGGGGCCGGACGCCGCGGGTTGCGGATCTCGTAGTGGACCGAGGCCATGACCGAGCGGCCCGCGTCGAGGAGGTCCACCAGCTCATCGGGGGTCAGCAGCCGGTGGACCGTCGCGTCCAGGCCGTGTGTCGCGCGTACGTACTCCGCGAAGGGGGCGTAGATCAGGCCGCGGATGGTGCCGTCCTCCGGGTCCTCGGTGTACGCGCCGTACTTCAGCGCCCCGTCCCGCAGCGCGAACAAGGTGGGGACCGCCTCGCCGGTGGCCGTGCCACCGGCGGCGCCCAGGGCCATGCGCAGGCAGGTCATACCGCACAGCTGGCCGCACCAGCGTCCGTAGTCCGCCAAGGTGGCCGCGCCCGAGGTCTCCCAGGCCGGGTCGGTGGCCGGGTCCAGGCCGCCGTACACGATCTGCTCGATCAGATCGGGGGAGGCGAACTGGGTGTGGACGGGGACATGGCAGGTCGGGCAGGTCACCGTACTCCCTGATGTGGCTGATCCGGCCGAGGCGGCTGATGTGGTTGGTCCGGCTGAGGCGGCCGGCGGGACGGATGCCGCCGGTGTCACTGGCGGTAGCCGCTCAGGAAGCGGCCGATGCGGCTGATGGCCGCGTCGAGATCGTCGGCGTACGGGAGGGTCAGGATCCGGAAGTGGTCCGGCCGCGGCCAGTTGAAGCCCGTCCCCTGGACGACCTGGATCTTCTCGCGCAGCAGCAGGTCCAGCACGAACCGCTCGTCGTCATGGATCTTGTGCACCTTGGGGTCGAGCCGGGGGAAGGCGTACAGCGCGCCCTTCGGCTTCACGCACGACACCCCCGGGATCTCGTTGAGCTTCTCCCAGGCGCGGTCGCGCTGCTCGTACAGCCTGCCCCCGGGCGCGGTGAGCTCCCGGATGGTCTGCCGGCCGCCGAGCGCGGCCTGGATGGCGTACTGCGCGGGCGCGTTGGGGCAGAGCCGCATCGAGGCGAGCATCGTCAGGCCTTCGAGATAGCTGCGCGCATGCTGCTTGGGACCGGAGACGACGAGCCAGCCGGAGCGGAAACCGGCGACGCGGTACGTCTTCGAGAGCCCGCTGAAGGTCAGGACGACCAGGTCGGGGGCGAGGGCCGCGGCGGTGTGGTGGACCGCGTCGTCATACACGATCTGATCGTAGATCTCGTCGGCGAACACCATCAGCTGATGGCGGCGGGCGAGATCGAGGATGCCTTCGACGATCTCGCGTGGATAGACCGCGCCGGTGGGGTTGTTGGGATTGATGATCACGACGGCCTTCGTCCGCTCGGTGATCTTCGACGCCATGTCGTCCAGGTCCGGGTACCAGTCCGCGGACTCGTCGCAGAGATAGTGCACGGGGCGGCCGCCGGCCAGGGTGGTGACGGCGGTCCAGAGCGGGAAGTCGGGGGCCGGGATCAACACTTCGTCGCCGTTCTCCAACAGCGCCTGTACGGCCATCGAGACCAGCTCGGAGACGCCGTTGCCGAGGAAGACGTCATCGACGGTGACATCGGCCAGACCCAGGGTCTGGTAGCGCTGGGCGACGGCGCGGCGTGCGGACAGGATGCCGCGCGAGTCCGTGTAGCCGTGCGCCTGCGGCAGCATCCGGATCATGTCCTGGAGGATCTCCTCCGGCGCCTCGAACCCGAAGAGCGCGGGGTTGCCGGTGTTGAGGCGCAGGACGCTGTGGCCCGCCTCCTCCAGGGCGTCGGCCTGCTCGATCACCGGGCCGCGGATCTCGTAGCAGACCTCGCTGAGCTTGCTCGACTGCCGGAATTCCATGCGGTGGCCTCCCAGACCTTGTTGCGATACTTGGTTTTACCAAGTGTGGGCTTGGAAAGTCCAACAACATGTCTAGGATGCGTCACATGCCACGCCGTCGAAGCTACGACCAGTACTGCGCCGCCGCCCGTGCCCTCGATGCCGTGGGCGACCGCTGGACCCTGCTGATCGTCCGGGAACTGCTGGCGGGTCCGCGCCGCTACACCGATCTGCACGCCGATCTGCCCGGCGTCAGCACGGATGTGCTCGCGTCCCGGCTCAAGGACATGGAGCGCGACGAACTGGCCACGCGCCGCAGGCTGCCCCCGCCGGCCGCCGCGTATGTGTACGAACTGACCGAGCGGGGACGGGGGTTGCTGCCGGTCCTGACGGCGCTGGCGGAGTGGGGCGCCCCGGCGCTCGACGAGCGCCGGCCCACCGACGCCGTACGGGCGCACTGGTTCGCCGTACCCCTGCTGCCGGTGCTGGAGGGGCTGTCCGGCCCAAACGGCTCCGGCGGCTCGGGCGGATCTGGCGGTGGCTCCACTCCGGGCGGACCGGGTGTGGGCGTGGTGGAAGTCCGGCTGGACGAGGGCGCGTTCCATATACGGCTCGGTGACGGCGAGCCCGCCTACGGCGACGGGCCGGCCGACCACCCCGACGCCCGCCTCGTCCTCGACGCCGACACCTGCCGCGCGCTGACCGGGGGCGCGCTGACGGTCGGGGACGCGGTGCGGGACGGACGTATCGAGGTGTCGGGCGAGGGGACACTCGCCAAAGTGCTGCGCGGCGAGTGACGGCGTCCGGTGGCCGCGCCGCCCCGGGCTCCGGTCTACTGGACGATGATGGACGGGTGCGACTCGAAGCGATCACCTGGGAGCGGCTGACCGAGGCCCTGGCCGAACGGGTTCTGGAGACAGGGGCGGCGGACGGGAGCCCCTGGCTGCGTGTCGCCGTCGACGGCGCGCCGGCCGCCCGGCCGGGGGAGCCAGCCGCCGCGCTCGCCGAGGCGTTGCGGGTACGCGGCCGGTCGGTGGCCGTCGTCGGGACCGGCGGTTTTCTGCGGCCCGCCTCGCTGCGGTACGAGTACGGGCGCGAGGACCCCGAGACCTACTACGGCGGCTGGTTCGACACGGGTGCGCTGTGGCGGGAGGTGTTCGGACCGCTGGAGCCCGGCGGCTCCGGACGGATCCTGCCCGACCTCTGGGATCCGGCCACCGACCGGGCGACCCGCAGCCCGCGCAGCGAACTCCCGCCCGGCGGTGTGCTGGTGCTGCACGGGCCGCTGTTGCTGGGGCACTGGTTCCCGTTCGACCTCACGGTGCATCTGCGGCTGTCGCCGGGCGCGCTTCTGCGCCGTACCGACGAGAACGAACGCTGGACGCTCCCCGCCTTCGAGCGGTACGAGGCAGAGGTGGACCCGGCCGAGGCCGCCGATGTGGTCGTACGGGCCGACGATCCGCGCCATCCCGCGTGGGGCGGCCTCGGAGCCCGGCGCGGCTGAGCGCGAAGGTCCGGTCCGGGCGGGAAGGTCCTGGCCGAGGCGCTACGTCACGTCCGGGCGGCCGCCGGTCACCGTCACCGCCCGCGCCCCCGCCCGGCAGCCCTCCACCGCGGCCGCCACGGCGTCCGCCCCGGCGAGCCGGGCCGCGAGGAACGCGCCGGTGAAGGCGTCG
Source organism: Streptomyces sp. NPDC042201 (assembly GCF_055582185.1). NCBI lineage: Bacteria > Bacillati > Actinomycetota > Actinomycetes > Kitasatosporales > Streptomycetaceae > Streptomyces > Streptomyces sp. NPDC042201. Next base: position 149,404 of record NZ_JBVJDS010000014.1, read on the forward strand.
CCGGCCCCGGTCGAGTCCACGGCCCGCGCCGGGACCGGCGGGACGCGCGCCCTGACGGCGCCCGCCTCCGCCACCAGAGCGCCCCGCGCTCCGAGCGTCACCACCGCCACCGGCACCCGCCGGCTCAGCTCGGCCGCGGCGTCCGCCGCGTCCGTCAGCCCGGTCAGGAGCCCGGCTTCGTCGGCGTTGGGCAGCAGCGTTTCCACCCCCTCGACCGCCGCGAGGAAACGGTCCGTCCCCAGTTCCTTGAGGAATCCCGCCGAGGCGGGGTCCACGCTCACCGGGACACCGCGCTCCCGCGCCGACCGCAGCGCGGTGACGGCGAGCCTCCGGCTCGCGTCGGAGAAGAAGAGATAGCCGGAGAGATGCAGCCGGGCGACGCCGTCCAGCAGCGACGGCGACCAGTCGGCGGGTGACAGGCACAGGGACGCGCCGCTGTCGGTGAGGAGAGTGCGCTCGGCGGACGCGTCGACCAGGCAGATCACCGTGGCGGTCGGCGCCCGGTCGTCGACGACGAGATGGGCGCGTACGCCGGCCTGTCGCAGCCGTTCCTCGTGCCAGGCGTGGGCATCCGTCCCCACCCGGGCCAGCAGCCGCACATCCGCGCATCCGGTGCGGGCCGCCCAGCAGGCCGCGTTGGCCCCGGCGCCGCCCGGCAGCGTACGGATCTCGGCGGCCGTGTCCGTACCGTGCGCGAGGGGGGTGCGATAGCGCGCCACCACATCGGTGACCACGTCCCCGATCACCAGCAGCGCGCCGCCACGGAGCGCGGAGCCGCCGGCCGCGGAGCCGCCGGCCGCGGAGCCTCCGCCCGGCCCGTCGCTCACCGGTCCGTCGCTCACCGGTCCGTCGCTCACGACGCTGCCGCGATCCGCGCCGCCGCGATCCGCGCCGCCGCGATCCGCGCGGCGAGCCGCACATTGCCGCGTACCGCGGCGAGATTGGCCTCCAGCGAGGCGCCCCCCGTCCGCCGCATCAGCTGGTCCAGGAGGAACGGAGTCACGGCCTGCCCGACGATGCCCCGCTCCTGGCATTCGGCGAGCGCCTCCGCGAGCACCCGGTCGTGCAGCGCCGGATCCAGCTGTTCCGCCTCCGGTACCGGATGGGCGACGAGGAGCGCCGCCTCCGGGCCGCCGAGCGTGTCCTGCGCGGCCATTACCGCCGCCACCTCCTCGGGTGTACGGACGGTCCAGTCGACCGGCTCGCCGGAGGAGGCCAGGTAGAAGCCGGGGAACCGGTCCGTCCCGTAGCCGAGGATGCCGACGCCCAGTGTCTCCAGCCGCTGCAGCGTCGCCGGAACGTCCAGGATCGACTTGACTCCCGCGCAGACGACCGTGATCCGGGTCCTGGCCAGCAGCCGCAGATCGGCCGACTCGTCCTGGGTCTCGGTCCAGCCGCGATGGACTCCGCCCAGGCCGCCCGTCGCGAAGACCCGGATGCCTGCCCGCGCCGCCAGGAACGCCGTGGCGGACACGGTCGTCGCCCCGCTCGCCCCGGCCGCGAGCGCGGGCGCCAGATCACGATGACCGAGCTTCCGTACGGAGTCGTCCTCGGCGACCCGCTCCAACTGGTCCTTGGACAGGCCCACGTGGGGCCGGCCGTCCAGCACGGCGACGGTGGCGGGGACGGCCCCGCCGGCCCTGACAAGCGCCTCCAGCTCCTCCGCGACCGCCAGATTGCGCGGGCGCGGCAGACCGTGCGCGATGATCGTCGACTCCAGGGCGACCACGGGACGGCGCGCGGCGAGCGCCTCCCGTACCTCCGGGGACAGCTGCGATGTGGTGTCTGACATGTCCCCATCCATGACACATCCGAGGCCCGCGCAAACGTCAGCCGCAGGCCGGCAGCCCGGGCAGCCGGTCCGTGCGCACCACTTGGATCACGGAGCGCGAGCCGGCCGCCTTCGCGTCGCCCTCGTTGAAGGCGACGGCCAGAGCTCCGTCCCGCGCCTGCGCATAGCCGTAACGCGGGGTGATCCGGGTGTACGAGGACGACCGGAGGTCGAGCGCGTAGGCGGCCTCCGGCGTACGCCAGGTGATCAGCGCGCCACTGATCCGCAGCTGGTCGATGCCCTCGGTCGCGCTCGCGCTCGCGGTCTCGGTTTCGGTCGTGCTCGCGGTCCCGGACGCCGGCCCGGAGCGAGCTGCGTCCAGCGGCGCCGTGGGCCGCGGCTGCCCCGTGCGCCACACCATCAGCCGTTGCCGCTCCTCGCCGGCGATCCACGCCCATGCCGAGCCGTCGGAGACCACCGAGCGGATGTCGCGCACCGCCGCGATCTGCGACGGGAGCTCGGCCGGGCGCCGGGTGACGAGCGAGACCGCGGCGAGCCGGGTGGCCCGCCCGGTCCTGTCGGCCTCCCGCCAGACCAGTAGATCACCGGCGGCGAACGGCGTATCGAGGACTCCGCTGTGGAGGGACAGAGGCGTCCCGCCGGCGGCAGCATGTATCGCGTGGACCGTGGCCCTGCCGCCGCCCGCTCCCTGCGCCCAGTAGACCCAGCCGCCACGCACGACGGGCTGCGGCAGCGGCCCCGGCAGGGTGGACCGGGCCAGCCGCCGGCTGGTGCCCGTGGCGGCGTCCCACACGTACAGGGACCAGGGGCTGTCGAGCGTACGGCCTTCGAGCACCGCGAACGCCGCCCATCGCCGACCGTCGAAGTCGGCGCTCAGCAGCTGGTGTTCGTCGGGGTCGGCCAAGGTCAGCAGGGTGCGGGGCGGGTCGTCGCCGCGGACGAGGGCCGCTCTGCGCCGCCGTTCGTCCGACAGCTGTACGGCGGTCCAGGCGGCCGCGGGCCCCACCTCCGTCAGTACGGCCCGCTGCCCGGCCGGTGCGCTCAGCTCGCCCGCGGCCAGGGCGGAGCGCCAGCTCGCCGGAAGGGGGACCTCGCAGGCCGCGGCGGACGGGGCCGACGCCCCGGACGCCGGTCCTGACGCCGCCCCGGACGCCTGGCTGTGCGCCGGTCCGTGCGCCGGTCCTGACGCCGCCGACGAGCATCCCGCGAGGCCCGCCAGCAGCAGTGCTACGCCCAGGACGCGAACGCCTCTGCTACCAGACGTACCCACGGCCACCCATGATCGTGGTCAGGGTGTCGGCCGAGATCCGGGCGGATTTGGGCACCCCCGCCGCCCAGGGGATGACGCTGGTGCTGACCCCGCCCACCGGATCGAGATAGTTCACCTGCTCCGCCGCCGTGTCGCTGTTGTAGCCGTCGATCGACACCCAGTGGAAGATCTCGATGTTCGGATGCCCCGCCAGATGTGGTCCGCCGGGGACCTCCCAGGCATTGCCCGCGATGGCCCAGTCGTTGTCCGTGTTGTGAACGATGCTCTGCTTGAAGGCGGTCTTGTCGCTCGCGGTGGGCTCGTAGGGCAGTGCCTGGGGCGCGTAACCGGCCCCGGGAAGCCGCTGGTTGAGCGCGTCCGCCATCGGATAGCCGGTCGGATCGGGCACATTGATATTGATGCCGTACCAGGCCGTGCCGCCGCTGTCGGTCTTGAGCAGCGTCGCCGCCTCCTGCTGCGAACGGCCGCCGACCTCGTCGTGGGCGGACTGGGTGATCACGAACGCGGCGGGGCCGCACCAGTAGGAGGTCTGCTGTGACTGGTGGATACCGCCGGAGAGTACGTAACCGGCCTGGGAGGAGGACGATCCCGGGACGGACGCTCTTCGGGTGGTGAGGTCCTCGTACGATCTCGCCGCGCGGGCCCGCTTGGCGGAGGCGAGTTCTCGCTGATCCCGGGTGAGCCGCTGCGGGCCGAGGGTGTCGTGGGCCGCCTTGTAGGAGGCGCCGGGGGTGGGGGGAGCGGCCTTCGCGTTCGCGGGGCCCGTGGCCGACAGGGCCACGAGCACTGCCCCGACGGCGGTGAGGGCGAGCCAACGCCCTGTGCGCGCTGCTGACATCTGTCTTGTCACTCCTGTCCGAGGTGGGGGGAAGCTCGGTGAAGCGCTGTGCCGTCGGTGTCGTGGTGGGATGCGGTGCGGTGAGTTTGACCGGTCCACGCAGGCTCTGTCAGCGGCTCGAACGTATTGCCGGGGACCAACATTGGGCGCACCAAAGACGGAATCGCCGACCAGCGAGGACGCCGGCCGGCGAAACTTTTGAGATGTGTTCCCGGGAGACCTTTCGAAAGGCCCCCCAGGAAGGAGGCGGGTCAGGCGGCCCCCAGGATCAGGCGGCCTTCAGCCCGTCCAGCGCGCCACTCGGGTTGAGCACGTACTTCCGGCTCGCTCCGTGGTCGAACTCCGCGTAGCCGCGCGGCGCGTCGTCCAGGGAGATCACCGTGGCGTTGACCGCCTTGGCGATGTGGACCCGGTCGTTCATGATCGCGTTCGCCAGGCCCCGGTGGTACTTCATCACCGGGCACTGACCCGTGCTGAACGTGTGGCTCTTCGCCCAGCCCAGGCCCAGCCGTACCTTCAGCGTCCCGGTCTTGGCGTCCTGGTCGATACCGCCCGGATCGTCCGTGACATACAGGCCAGGGATACCGAGCGCGCCGCCCGCCTTGACCGTGCTCATGAGCGAGTTGAGGACGGTCGCCGGAGCTTCCTCCGTGTCATGGCCGTGGGCGCGCGCTTCGAAGCCGACCGCGTCTACTGCCGCGTCCACCTCCGGCTCGCCCAGGATCTCGAAGACCTGGTCCTCGACCGAGCCCTCCGTGAGGTCAACCGTCTCGCAGCCGAAGCTGCGGGCCTGGGCGAGCCGTTCGCCGTTGAGGTCCCCGACGATCACGACCGCCGCGCCCAGCAGCTGCGCCGAGGCCGCGGCCGCCAGGCCGACGGGGCCCGCGCCCGCGATGTACACCGTGGAGCCGACGCGCGTGCCCGCGGTCACCGCGCCGTGGAAGCCGGTCGGGAAGATGTCCGACAGCATCGTCAGGTCGAGGAGCTTCTCGCGGGCCGCGTCCCGGTCGGGGAAGCGGAGGAGATTGAAGTCCGCGTACGGCGCCATGACGTACTCCGCCTGGCCGCCCACCCAGCCGCCCATGTCCACGTAGCCGAATGCCGCGCCGGGACGAGCCGGATTCACGTTCAGACAGATGCCGGTCTTCTGTTCCTTGCAGTTGCGGCAGCGGCCGCAGGCGATATTGAACGGTACCGATACGATGTCTCCGACCTGGATGAACTCCACGTCGGGGCCGCGCTCGACGACCTCGCCGGTGATCTCGTGTCCAAGGATCAGACCCTCGGGTGCGGTAGTACGGCCGCGCACCATGTGCTGGTCGCTACCGCAGATATTGGTCGCGAGGATCTTGAGGATGACCCCGTGCCGGCAGACGCGGCCGATGTTCTCCTTGGCCACTCCCGGGCCGTCCTTCAGTTCCAACGTCGGGTAGTCGATGGTCCTCACTTCGACCTCACCCGGCTTGATGTATGCGACTCCCTTGTTTCCTCCACTCATGGCTGACTCGCCGTCCCTTCGCGTCTACTCATCCAGCTGATGACTCGGCCTGTGTGCGTGCTGGAGTTCGCTACCGCTCGGGCGGTCCGGCCATGAGCGCGTTCGAATGCAGGAACTGGCCCGGTCGGTGGGTGCCGGACTTCCCGCACCCACGCACTGTCTTCGCCGGGCTGTACGCGCGGTGGTGCTCCACTGATCAGCCTAAGCCCGCGACGCAAAGCGGACAAGTGGCGTTAAAAAGGTGCAACTTGTCGAGTGGAGTGTGTGTGGTCCTGCCCCCTGGCCGCGATTACCGCGCGTACACCGTTGGCTCACCGTCGGCGAGCGCGGGTCCGCGACAGCGCTCAGAACAGCGGCTCCGGGAGCACGCCCTCCAGGGCCAGGAGCTGCCGCTTCGTCTCCAGCCCGCCGCCGAATCCGCCGAGCCCGCCGTCGCTCTCCACCACCCGGTGGCACGGCACCACCACCGGAAGCGGGTTCGAGCCCATCGCGATGCCGACCGCCTGGGCCGCCCGCGGCTGCCCCACCCGGCCTGCCAGATCGCCGTAACCGACCACCGTGCCGTACGGGACACCCGTCGCCAGCTCGCGCAGCACCTGCCGGTTGAAGCCCGAGGAGAGCGACCAGTCCAGCGGCAGCCCGAACTCCCGCAGCCCGCCCGCGAAGTACGCCGACAGCTGGCGTATCGGCTCGGCCAGCCGGCCCGACGCGGACTCGATCTGCTCGGCGCCGAGGCGGTCCCTGAGCTGCCCGAGCGTCTTCTCCCGCACCGGCCCGTCCGCGTGGAAGGCGACACTGACCAGCCCCTGGCCGGTCGCGGCCAGCAGCAGCGGCCCGATGTCGCTTCTCACGACGGCCCACTCCAGCGGCGACTGCCCGTAGTTGTTCATGCGGACCACCGTACGATCCACCACTGACAACGGACCGGCGAAGTTGGCCACCATGTGAAGAGATTGCGTGGGAAAGCCCCCGGACCGAGGGTTTCGGCCCTTTCGTGTCGACAAATCACCTGCCACCTGTTTGTTTACCGGGCCGGTCGTCCTACTCTCGCCCGAACCAGCGCTTCCGCACACGGAGCACAAGGGGCGAAGGGCACATCGGTATGCAGGGAACGATCGACGGATTCAGCTACGGCCTCGTCACACCCGTGGCGGCTTTTCTCATGGCCTGTCTGGGCGGGGCACTCGGCCTTCGCTGCACCGCGAGATTCCTGCGCACCAGGCACCCGTGGAAGCCGGGCGGCCTCGCGCTCGGCGCGGCCTCGATCGGCTCCGGCGTCTGGACGATGCACTTCATCGGGATGCTCGGGTTCTCCGTCACCGAGGTACCGGTCGGCTACGACAGGCTGACGACGTTCGCCAGCCTGGCCGTGGCGATCGTCATGATCGGCATCGGGATCTTCATCGTCGGCTACCGCGGTACGACCCCGATGGCGCTGGTCACCGGCGGCACGATCACGGGCCTCGGCATCGCCACCATGCACTACCTGGGCATGGCCGGTATGCGGCTGCACGGGCGTATCGAGTACGACACCGTGACGGTCGCGCTCTCCGTCCTGATCGCCGTCGCCGCGGCGACCGCCGCGCTCTGGGGGATCGTCTCGCACCGCGGCTTTCCGGCGAGCCTGGCCGCCAGCGTCGTGATGGGTGTCGCGGCCACCGGGATGCACTACACCGCGATGGCCGCGCTCCACATTCATCTGGACGCCGGTGCGGGCGCCCCCGGCGGCGCTCCTGGCGGCGCCCCGGCGACCGAGCTGCTCGTCCCGATGCTGGTCGGCCCGGCGGTCTTCCTGCTGCTGGCCGGCGTGGTGGTGCTGTTCGACCCGCTGATGGTGACGGGGGACCCGGACCGCGAACGGCCCGTGGAGGCCGTGACCGGGCCGTGCCGCCGGGCCGGGGTGCCCGCGCAGCGGATCAGGCCGCGCCGGCCCTACCGTGAGCCGTCCCCCTACGAGCCGCCCGGCCGCGAGCCGGCCGAGCGGACGGCCGCCACCTCCCGCCGCCAGGGCTCCCCGGACCTTCACGACTGGTGATCCGCCGCCGCCCGGCCCCCGTCCATCGCCGCTGACCGCCCGACTGTCAGTGCGGGGTCGTACGGTGGATCCATGCGGCCCGTTTCCCACATCGAACGTACGGTGGCGCCTTTCGAGGTCGTCAGTTCCTACCAGCCCAGCGGCGACCAGCCGACGGCCATCGCCGACCTGGAGCGGCGCATCCGCGCAGGTGAGCAGGATGTCGTCCTGCTCGGCGCGACCGGCACGGGAAAGTCGGCGACCACCGCCTGGATGATCGAGAAGCTCCAGCGCCCCACCCTGGTGATGGCGCCGAACAAGACGCTCGCGGCCCAGCTGGCGAACGAGTTCCGCGAGCTGCTGCCCAACAACGCCGTCGAGTACTTCGTCTCGTACTACGACTACTACCAGCCCGAGGCGTACGTCCCCCAGTCGGACACGTACATCGAGAAGGACTCCTCGATCAACGAGGAGGTCGAGCGGCTGCGCCACTCCGCGACGAACTCGCTGCTGACCCGCCGCGATGTGATCGTGGTCGCCTCGGTCTCCTGCATCTACGGCCTGGGTACCCCCCAGGAGTACGTGGACCGGATGGTGCCCCTGAAGATCGGCGCGGAGATGGACCGGGACGAGCTGCTGCGCCGTTTCGTCGACATCCAGTACACGCGCAACGACGTGGCGTTCGCCCGCGGCACCTTCCGGGTCCGGGGCGACACCATCGAGATCTTCCCGGTCTACGAGGAGCTCGCTGTCCGCATCGAGATGTTCGGTGACGAGATCGAGGCGCTGTCCACGCTGCACCCGCTCACCGGCGAGGTCATCAGCGACGACGACGAGCTCTACATCTTCCCGGCGAGCCACTACGTGGCCGGCCCCGAGCGCATGGAGAAGGCGGTCAACGGCATCGAGCAGGAGCTCGAGACCCGCCTCGCCGACCTGGACAAGCAGGGCAAGCTGCTGGAGTCCCAGCGGCTGCGCATGCGTACGACGTACGACATCGAGATGATGCGCCAGATCGGCTCCTGCTCCGGTATCGAAAACTACTCGATGCACTTCGACGACCGTTCCCCCGGCACCGCGCCGAACACCCTCATCGACTACTTCCCCGAGGACTTCCTGCTGGTCATCGACGAGTCGCATGTCACCGTGCCCCAGATCGGCGCGATGTACGAGGGCGACGCGTCCCGGAAGCGGACCCTCGTCGACCACGGCTTCCGGCTGCCGTCCGCGCTCGACAACCGCCCGCTGAAGTGGGAAGAGTTCCAGAAGCGGGTCGGTCAGACGGTCTATCTCTCCGCCACGCCCGGCACCTATGAGCTCTCCCGCTCCGACGGCTTCGTGGAGCAGATCATCCGGCCCACCGGGCTCATCGACCCGCAGGTCGTCGTCAAGCCCACGGAGGGCCAGATCGACGACCTGGTGCACGAGATCCGCGAGCGCACCGCCAAGGACGAGCGCGTCCTCGTGACCACCCTCACCAAGAAGATGGCCGAGGACCTCACCGACTACTTCCTCGAGCTGGGCATCCAGGTCCGCTATCTGCACAGCGACGTCGACACCCTGCGCCGGGTCGAGCTGCTGCGCGAGCTGCGCGCCGGGGAGTACGACGTCCTCGTCGGTATCAACCTGCTCCGTGAGGGCCTCGACCTGCCGGAAGTCTCGCTGGTGGCGATCCTCGACGCCGACAAGCAGGGCTTCCTGCGCTCGGGCACCTCACTGATCCAGACCATCGGCCGTGCCGCGCGAAACGTGTCGGGCCAGGTCCATATGTACGCGGACAAGATCACCCCGGCGATGGAGAAGGCCATCGACGAGACGAACCGCCGCCGGGAGAAGCAGACCGCGTACAACACCGAGCGCGGTATCGATCCACAGCCGCTCCGCAAGAAGATCAACGACATCGTCGCGACCATCGCGCGCGAGGAGGTCGACACCGAGGCCCTGCTCGGCACCGGCTACCGGCAGGCGAAGGACGGCAAGCCCGGCAAGGCCCCGGTGCCCTCGCTCGGCGGGAAGAACGCGAAGGGCGGCAGGGCCGGTGCGCGGGGCGCGGTGGTCACCGACCGCCCCGCCGCCGAACTCGCCGGAATCATCGAGGAGATGACCGATCGGATGCGGGCCGCAGCCGCCGAGTTGCAGTTCGAGGTCGCCGCGCGGCTGCGCGACGAAGTGGGCGAACTGAAGAAGGAATTGCGGCAGATGAGGGAGGCGGGACTCGCCTGACGCACCGGGACATCCGGTGTGTTGCAAGACCGACACAAAAACGGTTTAAGCCTCCTGCACCGTCCGCACGACTGCGTAGGGTTCTGCGCAACCGCACACGGACGGTTGCGGGGGAACCATTCGAGAGGGGACAGCGCGTGGTGGACGTATCCAAGGGCAGTGCGCCCGGGGGCCCTGGGGTCAATCTGACCAAGGGTCAGGCCATCAGCCTGGAGAAGAAGGGCGGCGGCACCCTGACCGCGGTGCGGATGGGGCTCGGCTGGCAGGCCGCGCCGCGCCGGGGCCTCTTCGGCTCCCGGACCCGCGAGATCGACCTCGACGCCTCGGCGGTGCTGTTCGCCGACAAGCAGCCGGTCGATGTGGTCTTCTTCCGCCATCTCGTCAGCGACGACGGCTCGGTGCGGCACACCGGTGACAACCTGGTCGGCGGCGCCGGCCAGGGCGGCGACGACGAGGCGATCCTTGTCGACCTGCAGCGCATCCCGGTCCATATCGACCAGATCGTCTTCACGGTGAACTCGTTCACCGGCCAGACGTTCCAGGAGGTGCAGAACGCCTTCTGCCGCATCGTTGACGAGACCAACGGCCAGGAGCTGGCGCGCTACACGCTCGACGGCGGCGGTCAGTACACCGCCCAGATCATGGCCAAGGTGCACCGCGCGGGCGCGGGCTGGCAGATGACGGCCCTCGGAAACCCGGCCAACGGCCGTACGTTCCAGGACCTGATGCCGTCGATCCTGCCGCACCTGTAGACACCCGGTAGACACCGCGGTTCGTCGGAGTGGAGCACACAGCTCGCGGAGGCCAGGCCCTGTCCGACAGGGCCTGGCCTCCGGGGGCTCCACCGACACGTGAATCCGAACACCTCGACCGACACCTGAACACCGACGCGAGACCGATGAGGGGACAGAGGCGATGACGGCCGAGCTGGTCCGGGGGCAGAACCACCCCTTGCCCCACACCCGACTGGAGATCCGGGTGACAGCCGGCGCCCCGGTCATGGCCTGCGCCACGCTCGGTGACGCCCAGGGCAGCGTGCGTGGCACGGAATGGATCGCCCACCCCGGCTCGCCCACCCTCCCGGGCATCGAGGTTTCCCGCCAGGCCGCCGCCGGCCTGCGCTTCCACATCGATCTGGAAGCCGTGCCGGAGCAGGCGCATCTGGTGCATGTGCTGCTCGCCCTCCCCGAAGGCGTCGGCGGACCCGACCGCTTCGGCACCACCGCGGCCCCCTTCGCCGCCGTCACCTCCACCGACGGCACCGAGGTCGCCAGCTTCACCCTCACCGGTCTGGACGCCGAGTCCGCCGTCGTCGCGCTGGAGCTGTACCGCCGCCAGGGCGCCTGGAAGGTCAGGGCCGTCGGCCAGGGATACGCGGGCGGGCTCGCCGAGCTCTTCGGCGACCAGGGACTGCCACAGGCCCGCGCCGTCGCCGCAGACATCCAGCAGGCGGTGGCCCGGCACATGGCCGGCGTCGTCCAGACGCCCCTGCCCGGCGCGCCGGACGGCGTGCGGGTCAGGCCCGACGGGCTTCCTTCGTCCGCGGCGTCAGGACCGGCCACCTCGGGCGGCGCTCCCGCACCGCAGCCCATGACCCCCGCGCCGCAGACCGCGCCCGACGCCGTACCGCAGCCGGCGGCCGCCGCCGCGCAGGCCGGGGCGGGCGGGGCGGGCGGCGCGGTCAACTACACGCACCCGGGCCGTCAGACCTCCGCGCCCCCGACACCGCCCCCGGCCGCGCCGCCGGGACCGCCGGGGCAGCCTGCCCGGCCCGTCGCGGGCGACGCCACGGGCTGGTCGATGGAAGAGCGCCTCTACAACCAGGTCTGGGGCATGTTCGAGGACCTGGCCCGCACCGTCGCGGCGTACCGCAGCGCGATGGACTTCGCCGAGTCCCGGCTCGACCAGGAGCTGGACCGCGTCCTCTCCGATCCCCGTAACCGCATCGGCGGGGCGGGCGACGCCGCCCGTGAGGCGGCCCGCGCCAAGCACGACCAGCTCGCCGGCCAGGCCCGCGACGTCCTGGAGCGCGATCTCGCCCAGCTCGTCGCCGAGTCCGAGGTCGTGGAGCCCGCGCTGCCGGCCGCCTACGCCCGCTGGGACAGCCCCGTCTGGCACGCGTACCGCGTCCCGATGGAGATCCCGATGGCGCTGCGCCTCGGTGATGTCCATCTGCCCGAGCGCCCGGAGCTGCGGATCCCGATGCTGGTACGGCTGCCGCTGGAGCGCGGGCTGTGGGTCGACAGCGGCCGGTCGGGCTCCGAGGCCGCCCTGATGATGGACGAGGCCCAGCTGCGCGGGCTGGCCATGGACACCGCGGTCGCCCTCGCGGCCCGGCTCCTCGCCGTCTATCCGCCCGGCGAGTTCACCGTCCATGTGATCGACCCGGCCGGTTCGGCGGCCCGGTCACTGGCCCCGCTGACGGCCTCCGGCGTGCTCGCCGAGCCTCCGGCGGCGGGTGCCGGGGGAGTGGCGGCCGTCCTCACGAAGCTCACCCAGCGGGTGGATCTGGTGCAGATGGCGGTGCGCGGCGGCGCCGCCGAGTCGCTCCCGCCGGATCTGGACACCGCCGAGCAGCTGCTGATCGTCAATGACTTCCCGCACGGCTTCGACGACCGCGCGGTGACACAGCTGCGCTATCTCGCCGACGAGGGCCCGGCGGTCGGCGTGCATCTGCTGATGGTCGCGGACCGCGAGGACGCGAGCGCGTACGGACCGGTGCTGGATCCGCTCTGGCGGTCCCTGCTGCGGATCACCCCGGTCCCCGACGATCACCTGGCCGACCCGTGGGTCGGACATGCCTGGACGTACGAGCCGCCGGCGGTACCGCCGGGGAGCCGGGTGCTGCTCCAGGTGCTGGAGCAGGTGGCGCTCACTCGACGCTCCTGGCGTCGCTGACCTGCACACTTGGCTCCCCTTTACCTTTTTCTTTACCTTTCCTTGGGCTTTCCTGTACTCTTCTTTGCAGCGGAGGGGAGTACTCCCACATCGCGACGTACCCGTCAATACGGACCGCAATCGGTCCCGGGGCGTCGGCCCGGCCGGCGGCAAGACCGCCCGGGTGGAAGAGACCTCCGGCAGCGACGACGCTGATCAGTAGCCGTACGACGCCGGAGGCGCAGTGGACGTTTCATTGAACTTGTGGGTGCTGACCATTCTTGGTCTGTCCGCCCTGATCGCGGTCGACTTCTTCATCGGGCGCAAGCCCCATGACGTGTCGATGAAGGAAGCCGGTATCTGGACGGTCGTCTGGATCGCCCTCGCCGCGCTGTTCGGCCTCGGCCTGATGGTCTTCGGTACGGGCCAGGCGTCCGGGGAGTTCTTCGCGGGCTTCATCACCGAGAAGTCGCTCAGTGTCGACAATCTCTTCGTCTTCGTCCTGATCATGGCGAAGTTCTCGGTGCCGTCGCATCTGCAGCAGCGGGTGCTGCTCATCGGTGTGCTGATAGCCCTGGTCCTGCGCGCGATCTTCATCGCCGCCGGCGCCGCCATCATCGCCAGCTTCTCGTGGGTCTTCTTCATCTTCGGCGCGTTCCTGATCTACACCGCCTGGAAGCTCATCCAGGAGGCGCGCTCCGACGACGAGGACGAGGAGTTCGAGGAGAACCGCCTCCTCAAGTCCATCGAGAAGCGCTTCGGTGTCGCCGACAAGTACCACGGCACCAAGCTCTTCATCCGGAGCAACGGCAAGCGGATCCTGACCCCGCTGATGGTGGTCATGCTGGCCATCGGCACCACCGATGTGCTGTTCGCGCTGGACTCCATCCCCGCGATCTTCGGCCTGACCCAGGACCCGTACATCGTTTTCACCGCCAACGCGTTCGCCCTGATGGGACTGCGGCAGCTGTACTTCCTCATCGGCGGACTCCTCAGGAAGCTGGTGCACCTCAGCTACGGCCTGTCGGTCATCCTGGGCTTCATCGGAGTGAAGCTGGTGCTGCACGCGCTGCACGAGACGGGTGTGCACGTCCCCGAGATCTCCATCCCGGTCTCGCTGGCGGTCATCTGCGGTGTCCTGGTCATCACCACGATCACCAGCCTGATCGCCTCCAAGAAGCAGGCGGAGCGCGACGCGGCCGCCAAGACCGAGACGGACAGCAAGGACAGCATCGAAGCCTGATCCGCACGGCAGGGGTCCGGGGCGAGTGGCGAGGCTGCCACCCGCCCCGGACGCGTTTCGCGGCGGCGACGGCTCGTTCAGTAGGCGACGGCGGTTCAGCGGTGGCGACGGTTCAGTAGGTCACGGTGATCCGCCGCGCCGTCCCGTCCACCCGTACAGGACCGCCGTACGGAATGACCAGCTGCGGGTCGGTGTGGCCGAAGTCCACATCGAAGACGGCCATGGTGCCGGGGGCGTACGCGGCCAGCGCGCGCACCACCGCCGCCCGCTGCTCCCGCGCGTACCGGGCCGCCTCCTCCGGGCTGTGCCGGCGCTGCAACGACCAGGTCTTGGGGCGTGCCATCAGCAGCGCGGGAAAACGCCGCAGCAGATCGCGCTCGCCCATATTGCGCAGGATCCGGAACACCTCCTCGGCGGCCGGCAGTTCCTCCGAGGTCTCCAGGAGCAGTACGCAGCCGTCGTACGCGGAGAGATCGGCCTGGATCTCCCGGTCCGCCATCAGCAGCCAGGAGAGAATCTCCAGATTGCCGCCCCAGCTGCGGCCCTCCACCACCCGCTCGGGCCCGTGCCAGCTCCAGCCGCCGCCCGGCCGGGTCTCCGGCTCCGTCATGAAGGTCGCCGGATCCGCCCAGTCGCGGTCCGTGTCCCCGAACCGCCGGGCAGGGCGCAGTTCGTACGGCCCGGAGCCGAACAGCGCGGCCCGCAGCGACTCCTCGGTGAGCGGATCCATCGCGCCGGGCCGGCCCAGCGCGGTCATCACACCCCCGCCGTGGTAGCCGACGATCCCGGTGTTCCACAGATACGCCAGCAGATTGGTGTGGTCGCTGAAGCCGAAGAAGGGCTTGGGGTTCTCGCGGATCAGCTTCCGGTCCAGCAGTGGCAGTACGGTGATCTGATCGTCCCCGCCGATGGTCGCCATCAGGGCGGTCACGGTCGGATCCGCGAAGGCGGCGTGCAGGTCGTCGGCCCGCTCCTGGGGCGTCGAGCCCATCTTCCGGGTCGTCGGATACTCGACCGGGATCAGCCCGAAGTCCTTCTCCAGCCGGCTGAGGCCCAGTTCGTACGGGAGCGGCAGCAGCCCCGGCAGACCGGAGGACGGCGAGACCACCCCGATCCGGTCGCCTGGGCGGGGCTTCGACGGATACACGGGGGTCGGCATGGAACGATCGTAAAGAGCGAGCCGAGGGCTATCGAGCGATTATCAGCGGGCAGCCGAGCCGGGCCGCCGAGCCGGGCAGCCGGGGGCCCGGCGGGTCACCAGCCGCGGGCCCGCCACTCCGCGAGGTGCGGGCGTTCCGCGCCGAGGGTGGAGTCGTTTCCGTGGCCGGGGTAGATCCAGGCCTCGTCCGGCAGGGCGTCGAAGACCTTGGCTTCGAGACCGTCCATCAAGCTCGTGAAGTCCGCGGGACCGGCGGTGTTCCCGGGGCCGCCCGGGAACAGGCAGTCGCCGGTGAACACATGCGCGTGGCCGTGCGGGTCGTCGTACACCAGGGCGATCGAGCCCGGCGTGTGGCCCACCAGATGCAGGGCGGTGAGCCCGATCTCCCCGACCCGGATCGTGTCCCCGTCCTCGACGAGGACATCGGTCGGGACGGGGATGCCCTCGGCGTCGTACCGACCGGCGTACGTACGGGCGCCGGTGGCCGCCACGACCTCGGCGAGAGCCTGCCAGTGGTCGCCGTGGCGATGGGTGGTGACGACGGACGCGATGCCGTCGTCACCGATCAGGGTCAGCAGCGTCGCGGAGTCGTTGGCCGCGTCGATCAGCAGCTGCTCGCCGGTGGCCCGGCAGCGCAGCAGATAGGCGTTGTTGTCCAACGGCCCGACGGCGACCTTGGAGATCATCAGGGCGGGCAGCTCATGCACATCCGCCGGTCCGCCGACCTTCACCGCTCCGCTGTACGTCATACGGCTCAGCCTATAGCGGAGGCAGGAGGGGCAGGGGGGCGTCCGGGGACTTCAGCGCCGACCCGTCGCGACGGCCCGCGAGCCAGCCCATCAGGTCCGGGGCCGGACCGGTGACGGGGAGCGGGGCGCCGTCCGTGCGCCCGGTGCGCCAGCTGCGTCCGTCGGGGGTGCTCAGGGCCAGCGGCGGGACGGTGGGGTTCCCGGCGAAGCGCTCCGCGAGGAAGTCGATCTCGCGCCCGGTGAACTCCTCGGACAGGTCTTCCAGCTCACGGTCGAGGCCCAGGTCGACGTGGTGCAGCTCGATCTCGATCCAGCGGCGGAACGGAACGCGGGCGGCCACGTCCGTGACGCCGTTGCGCATCGTGATCACGCGGGTCCAGTCGGCGGGAGCGGCCGCCGCGGAATGCAGGAAGCGGTCGGCGGTGTTACGTAGGTCGGCGAGCTGGTCGGCGGGAGACCTCGGAGCGTCCCGCTCGATGTCCGCGTCGCGCGTCGCGGCGTCCGCGTACATCGGCCGGTCTTCGAGGACATTGACCAGGGCGTCCGCGTTCCTGGCGAGATGGGCCAGCACATGACCACGGCTCCAGCCCGGGAGCCGTGACGGCGCGGCGACCGCCGCGTT
This sequence comes from Streptomyces sp. NPDC042201, assembly GCF_055582185.1. NCBI lineage: Bacteria > Bacillati > Actinomycetota > Actinomycetes > Kitasatosporales > Streptomycetaceae > Streptomyces > Streptomyces sp. NPDC042201. The sequence continues at coordinate 165,689 of NZ_JBVJDS010000014.1, forward strand.
GTCCAGTACGGCGACCGCGGCGAGGAGCCGCTCGGTCGCTTCACGTACAGATGCCAGGTCGCGCACATGATCCATCATGACGCCGACGATAGCCCCGCCACTCGATCGGGTGAAGGCGGTGAAGGACCACCGTAAATCGAATGTGCGTGCTATAAGCTCAGGAGAGGCATCCTGGCATGTAGACAACCCTGAGCCGGGCAGTCCCGAACCCGGCGATACACCGCTTGGCAATCCATTGCTCTGGCGACCCCCCTAGTCTGCGTAGGGGGCTCTGCCCCTGCTTCTCTTCAGAAAGGTGCGGACCGGCGTGGCCGACCGTCTCATCGTCCGTGGCGCGCGCGAGCACAATCTCAAGAACGTCTCGCTCGACCTCCCCCGTGACTCCCTCATCGTCTTCACCGGGCTTTCCGGGTCGGGCAAGTCCTCCCTCGCGTTCGACACGATCTTCGCCGAGGGGCAGCGCCGGTACGTGGAGTCACTGTCCTCGTACGCCCGGCAGTTCCTCGGTCAGATGGACAAGCCGGACGTCGACTTCATCGAAGGTCTGTCCCCGGCGGTCTCCATCGACCAGAAGTCGACCTCGCGCAACCCGCGCTCGACGGTCGGCACGATCACCGAGGTCTACGACTACCTCCGGCTGCTCTTCGCCCGGATCGGCAAGCCGCACTGCCCCGAGTGCGGCCGGCCGATCTCGCGCCAGTCGCCGCAGGCCATCGTGGACCGGGTGCTCGAGCTTCCCGAGGGCAGCCGCTTCCAGGTCCTCTCGCCGCTCGTCCGCGAGCGCAAGGGCGAGTTCGTCGATCTCTTCTCCGATCTGCAGACCAAGGGCTACAGCAGGGCCAGGGTCGACGGGCAGACCGTCCAGCTCACCGAGCCGCCGACGCTCAAGAAGCAGGAGAAGCACACCATCGAGGTGGTCATCGACCGCCTCACGGTGAAGGACAGCGCCAAGCGCCGGCTGACCGACTCGGTCGAGACCGCCCTCGGTCTCTCCGGCGGCATGGTCGTGCTCGACTTCGTCGATCTCCCCGAGGACGACCCCGAGCGCGAGCGGATGTACTCCGAGCATCTGTACTGCCCGTACGACGATCTCTCCTTCGAGGAGCTGGAGCCCCGCTCCTTCTCCTTCAACTCGCCCTTCGGCGCCTGCCCCGACTGCACCGGTATCGGGACGCGCATGGAGGTCGACCCGGAGCTGATCATCCCCGACGAGGAGAAGTCCCTCGACGAAGGCGCGATCCACCCCTGGTCCCACGGACACACCAAGGAGTACTTCGGACGGCTGATCGGCGGCCTCGCCGAGGCCCTCGGCTTCCGTACGGACATCCCGTGGGCCGGACTGCCGCAGCGCGCCAGGAAGGCCCTGCTGCACGGCCACAAGACCCAGGTCGAGGTCCGCTACCGCAACCGGTACGGCCGCGAGCGCGCGTACACCACCCCCGCCTTCGAAGGGGCGGTCTCCTTCGTCAAGCGGCGGCACAGCGAGGCCGAGAGCGACTCCAGCAGGGAGCGCTTCGAGGGCTATATGCGCGAGGTGCCCTGCCCGACCTGTCAGGGCACGAGGCTCAAGCCGATCGTCCTCGCGGTCACGGTCATGGACAAGTCCATCGCCGACGTCGCCGCGCTCTCGATCAGCGACTGCGCCGACTTCCTGGGCATGCTCAAGCTGAACGCCCGGGACAAGAAGATCGCCGAGCGGGTGCTCAAGGAGGTCAACGAACGGCTGAAGTTCCTGGTCGACGTCGGCCTGGACTATCTGTCGCTCAACCGCGCCGCGGGCACCCTGTCCGGCGGCGAGGCCCAGCGCATCCGGCTCGCCACCCAGATCGGCTCGGGTCTTGTCGGGGTGCTGTACGTCCTGGACGAGCCGTCCATCGGCCTGCACCAGCGGGACAACCACCGGCTCATCGAGACCCTGGTCCGGCTGCGTGACATGGGCAACACCCTGATCGTCGTGGAGCACGACGAGGACACCATCAAGGTGGCCGACTGGGTGGTGGACATCGGCCCCGGCGCGGGCGAGCACGGCGGCAAGGTCGTGCACTCGGGACCGTTGAAGGGGCTCCTGGCCAACAAGGAATCGATCACCGGCCAGTATCTGTCGGGCAAGCGGGCCATCCCGACCCCCGTCATCCGCCGGCCCGTCGACCCGGGGCGGCGGCTCACCGTGCACGGCGCCCGGGAGAACAACCTGCGGGACATCGACGTGTCCTTCCCGCTGGGCGTGTTCACGGCGGTCACGGGCGTCTCGGGCTCCGGCAAGTCGACGCTGGTCAATGACATCCTCTACACGCACCTGGCACGCGAGCTGAACGGCGCCAAGTCGGTGCCGGGACGGCACACCCGCGTCGACGGCGACGACCTGGTCGACAAGGTGGTCCATGTCGACCAGTCGCCCATCGGCCGTACGCCCCGGTCCAACCCGGCCACGTACACCGGCGTCTTCGACCATGTGCGCAGGCTCTTCGCGGAGACCATGGAGGCCAAGGTCCGCGGCTATCTCCCCGGGCGCTTCTCCTTCAACGTCAAGGGCGGCCGCTGCGAGAACTGCTCGGGCGACGGCACCATCAAGATCGAGATGAACTTCCTGCCGGACGTCTATGTGCCGTGCGAGGTCTGTCACGGCGCCCGCTACAACCGGGAGACGCTGGAGGTCCACTACAAGGGCAAGTCCATCGCCGAGGTGCTGGACATGCCGATCGAGGAGGCCCTGGACTTCTTCGAGGCCGTCCCGACGATCTCGCGCCACCTCAGGACGCTCAACGAGGTCGGCCTGGGCTATGTCAGGCTCGGCCAGTCCGCGCCGACCCTCTCGGGCGGCGAGGCGCAGCGTGTGAAGCTGTCGAGCGAGCTGCAGAAGCGCTCCACGGGCCGTACGGTCTACGTCCTGGACGAGCCGACGACCGGTCTGCACTTCGAGGACATCAGCAAGCTGATCACGGTGCTGTCGGGTCTGGTCGAGAAGGGCAACTCGGTGATCGTCATCGAGCACAACCTTGACGTCATCAAGACGGCGGACTGGGTGATCGACATGGGCCCCGAGGGTGGCAACGGCGGCGGTCTGGTCATCGCGGAAGGCACTCCCGAGCAGGTGGCAGGGGTTCCGGCCAGCCACACGGGCAAGTTCCTGCGCGACATCCTGGACGTCGAGCGGATCAGCGACGCGGCGCTGGTGAAGAAGGCCACAGCCGGGAAGGCCACGGCCAAGAGGACCCCGGCCCAGAAGACCTCGGCCCAGAAAACCCCGGCTCAAAAGACCCCGGCCCAGAAGGCCGTCCCGGCCAGGGCGGCCGCGCGCCGCTCCTGACCGGCGCACCCCGCCGGGAGATCACCGCCTCATCAAACGGCTGTCCCGTCCATTCCGGACCCCGCACAATCCAGGGATGGACGAGACGGCCGTGCCGGGCGAGGCAGTACTGACGGACGACGGGATCCGGCTCTGGGCCGCCCGGGCGGCGGACGGGCCGGGCGAGCCCGTGATCCTCTGCCATGGCGGACCCGGCATCTGGGACACCCTGGAGGAGCCGGCCGCCCTGCTGGGGGACCGCCGGGTGTTCCGCTGGGACCAGCGCGGCTGCGGCCGCTCCCAGCGCACGGGGCCGTACAGCACCGGCCGCTCGGTGGCCGACCTCGATGCCGTACGGCGCCACTTCGGCCTGGAACGGATGGCACTGCTCGGTCACTCCTGGGGCGCCCGGCTGGCCCTGAGCTACGCCCTGGCCCGTCCCGCGCGGGTCAGCGGCCTGATCTATGTCTCCGGCACCGGCATCGACGACGACTCCACGTGGCACCCGGCGTACAAGGAGACCTTCCGCGGGCAGCTGGGCGGACACCGCGAGCGCTGGGAGGAGCTGCGTGACCGGCGAGGTGACCGTACGGAGGCGGAGGACCGGGAGTTCGCGGTCCTCCAGTGGTCGGTGGACTTCGCCGACCGCGACCGCCGCCGCGCCCTGGAGCGGGCCGAGGCCATGGCGACTCCGTGGTTCGGCGTCAATGACGAGTGCAATGCCACCATCACCGCGGAGCTGCGGCGGACCTCGGCCACGGACGGGCTGCGGGACCGGTGCGCGGCGCTCGGCCTGCCCGTACTGATCGTGGACGGGGAGAACGACATCCGGCCCCGGCGGGCGGTGGACTCACTGGAGCGCGCGCTGCCCGACGTGACCAGGACGACCCTGCCCGACGCCGGGCACATGCCCTGGAGCGAAGACCCGGAGGGCTTCCGCGCGGCGGCCGGTGCCTTCCTCGCCCGGCTCCGGGGCGACAGCCGCTGAGCGGCCGCCGGAACAGCCCCGGTATCGTCGCGTATGTCACCGACACGCCCCGCCCGACCGACCGGCCCGACCAGCCCGGTCCCCTGCCCCGTGGAGACACCATGCCCGGCCAGCCCGCCCCTCGCCGCACCGTGCTGAAGGGCGCCGCGCTCGCCGGCGCGGCCGGACTCGGTCTGGCGGCCTGTTCCACCGACTCGAAGCTGGGGCACGCCGAGGAGCCGACGCCGACCTCCCCGGTCGACCTCGGCGCGGCGGACGAGATCCCGGTCGGCGGCGCCAAGCTCTACCGGGAACAGCGGCTGGTCGTGAGCTGCCCGGCGGAGGGCCAGTACAAGGCGTTCAGCGCGCAGTGCACCCACGCGGGCTGCCTCCTGGAGAAACTGGAGGGCACCGTGGGTGACTGCCCCTGCCACGGCAGCCGCTTCGATGTCACCACCGGCAAGGCGCTCAAGGGCCCGGCGACCGTGCCGCTGTCCGAGGTGCCGGTCAGGGCCGAGGGCGGAAAGCTCGTCGCGGGACCGAACGCCTGACGGCCGTCACCGCGGACGGACTCCCGGCGCGGCCACACTGTCGGTGCCCGCCAGTAGGGTGGACGGCATGGCCGACCCCTCCAGCTACCGCCCGAAGCCGGGACAGATCCCCGACTCGCCGGGGGTCTACAAATTCCGCGACGACCACCGCCGGGTGATCTACGTCGGGAAGGCGAAAAGCCTGCGCCAGCGGCTCGCCAACTACTTCCAGGATCTGACGAGCCTGCACCCGCGCACCCGCTCCATGGTCACCACGGCCGCCTCCGTCGAGTGGACCGTCGTCTCCACCGAGGTCGAGGCGCTCCAGCTGGAGTACTCCTGGATCAAGGAGTTCGACCCCCGCTTCAACGTCAAGTACCGCGACGACAAGAGCTATCCCTACCTCGCGGTCACGATGAACGAGGAGTTCCCGCGGGTTCAGGTCATGCGCGGCGCCAAGAGGAAGGGCGTGCGCTACTTCGGTCCGTACGGACAGGCCTGGGCCATCCGCGAGACGGTCGATCTGATGCTCCGTGTCTTTCCCGTACGGACCTGCTCCGCCGGGGTGTTCAAGAACGCCGAGCGGACCGGCCGGCCCTGTCTCCTCGGCTATATCGGCAAGTGCTCGGCGCCCTGCGTCGGCCGGGTCACCCCCGAGGAGCACCGCGAACTGGCCGAGGAATTCTGCGACTTCATGGCCGGCCGTACCGGCACGTACATCCGCCGGCTGGAGCAGCGGATGACGGACGCGGCCGAGGAGATGGAGTACGAGAGGGCGGGCCGGCTGCGCGACGACATAGGCGCGCTGCGCCGCGCGATGGAGAAGAACGCCGTCGTGCTCGCCGATGCCACCGACGCGGATCTGATCGCGGTCGCCGAGGACGAGCTGGAAGCCGCCGTGCAGATCTTCCATGTCCGTGGCGGCCGGGTCCGCGGCCAGCGCGGCTGGGTCACCGACAAGGTCGAGGCCGTCGAGACGGCGGGACTCGTCGAGCACGCGCTGCAGCAGCTGTACGGGGAGGAGCGCGGCGACGCCGTCCCCAAGGAGGTGCTGGTCCCCGCCCTGCCCGAGGACACGGACGCGGTCACCCAGTGGCTGAGCGACCGGCGCGGCTCGCAGGTGTCGCTGCGGATCCCGCAGCGCGGCGACAAGAAGGACCTGATGGCGATGGTCGGGCGCAATGCCCAGCAGGCCCTTGTCCTGCACAAGACCAAGCGCGCCAGCGATCTCACCACCCGCTCGCGCGCCCTGGAGGAGATCGCGGGAGCGCTCGGCCTGGACAGCGCGCCGCTGCGGATCGAGTGCTTCGACATCTCCCATCTCCAGGGCGACGACGTCGTGGCGTCCATGGTGGTCTTCGAGGACGGCCTCGCTCGCAAGAGCGAATACCGCCGCTTCCAGATCAAGGGGTTCGAGGGTCAGGACGACGTACGGTCGATGCATGAAGTGATCAGCCGTCGCTTCAGGCGCTATCTGCAGGAGAAGGAGAAGACGGGGGAGTGGTCGGAGCAGCCGGAGCAGGAGCCCACGGCCGAGCCCATCACAGGGCCGGCCGCCGAGCCCGCCGCAGGGCTGGTCACCGGGCCCGCCGCAGGGCCGGCCGCCGAGACCCCCACAGGGCCGGCCGCCGGGCTCTCCGACGAGCTTCCGGCCGGATCCCCGGTCGAGGACGACGGCAGGCCCAAGCGCTTCGCCTACCCGCCCCAGCTGGTCGTGGTCGACGGCGGACAGCCCCAGGTCGCGGCGGCCAAGAGGGCCCTCGACGAGCTGGGCATCGACGATGTCGCCGTCTGCGGCCTCGCCAAGCGGCTCGAAGAGGTCTGGCTGCCCGAGGACGACGACCCGGTGGTACTGCCCCGCTCCAGCGAGGGCCTCTACCTCCTCCAGCGCGTGCGCGACGAGGCGCACCGCTTCGCGATCACCTATCAGCGGGCCAAGCGGGCCAAACGCATCAGGACCAGTCCGCTGGACGACGTCCCCGGCCTCGGCGAGTCCCGCAAACAGGCCCTCATCAAGCATTTCGGCTCGGTGAAGCGGCTGCGGCAGGCGACAATCGAGCAGATCTGCGAGGTTCCGGGCCTCGGCCGCAAGACGGCGGAGTCCGTGGCCGTGGCGCTCGCCAAGGCGGCCCCGGCGGCACCCGCCGTGAACACGGCAACAGGAGAGATCATGGAAGACAACGGGGGCAGTACGCATGACTGAGCACGACCGGGACGGAGCGGAGCACGTGAGTACGGGCACCACGAAGGAGGCCGGTGAGGCCGTCGACGCGGCCATCCCCGAGCTGGTGATCATCTCCGGCATGTCGGGCGCGGGGCGCAGCACCGCGGCCAAGTGTCTGGAGGACCTCGGCTGGTTCGTCGTGGACAACCTGCCGCCCGCGCTGATCCCCACCATGGTGGAGCTCGGCGCCCGCTCGCAGGGCAATGTGGCGAGGATCGCCGTCGTCGTCGACGTACGCGGCCGCCGGTTCTTCGACAACCTCCGGGAGTCCCTCGCCGACCTCGACGCGAAGGAGGTCACCCGGCGGATCGTCTTCCTGGAGTCCTCCGACGAGGCGCTGGTCCGCCGCTTCGAATCCGTACGCCGACCGCACCCGCTGCAGGGCGACGGCCGGATCGTCGACGGCATCGAGGCCGAGCGCGACCTGCTGCGCGAGCTGCGCGGTGACGCCGATCTGGTGATCGACACCTCCAGCCTCAACGTCCACGAGCTGCGCGCCAAGATGGACGCCCAGTTCGCCGGCGACGAGAAGCCGGAGCTGCGGGCCACCGTCATGTCCTTCGGCTACAAGTACGGCCTGCCGGTCGACGCGGACCTGGTGGTGGACTGCCGCTTCCTGCCCAACCCGCACTGGGTTCCCGAGCTGCGCCCCTTCACCGGGCTCAACGAGGAGGTGTCCGCCTATGTCTTCAACCAGCCGGGCGCCAAGGAGTTCCTCGACCGCTACACCGAGCTGCTCCAGCTGATCGCCGCCGGATACCGCCGCGAGGGCAAGCGCTATGTGACCGTCGCCGTCGGCTGTACGGGGGGCAAGCACCGCTCCGTCGCCATGTCGGAGAAGGTCGCCGCACGCCTCGCCTCCGAGGGCGTCGAGACCGTCGTCGTCCACCGGGACATGGGGCGCGAGTGACCGGACGCACCTTCCGCCTGCGCCGGCTGAGCAGGGGCGCCCCCGCGCTGTCGGCGCGGGGGCGCGGTGCCCAGCCGAAGGTCGTCGCGCTCGGCGGTGGCATGGGCCTGTCCGCCTCCCTCGCGGCGCTCCGCCGGATCACCGGCGACCTCACCGCCGTGGTCACCGTCGCCGACGACGGCGGCTCCAGCGGCCGGCTCCGGGAGGAGCTCGGCGTCCTGCCGCCCGGCGATCTGCGCAAGGCCCTGGCGGCGCTGTGCGGCGACGACGACTGGGGCCAGACCTGGGCCCGGGTGATCCAGCACCGCTTCCAGTCCCAGGGCGAGCTTCATGAGCACGCGGTCGGCAATCTGCTGATCGTCGCCCTCTGGGAGCAGCTCGGTGACCATGTCCAGGCCCTGGACCTGGTCGGCAAGCTCCTCGGCGCGCACGGCCGGGTGCTGCCCATGTCCGCCGTACCGCTGGAGCTGCAGGCGCTCGTACGGGGCCATGACCCGGCGCGGCCCGACGAGGTGCAGACGGTGCGCGGCCAGGCGACGGTGGCGCTCACCCGCGGTGAGGTGCAGTCGGTGCATCTGGTGCCGCACGACCCGCCGGCCGTCCCTGAGGCCGTCGCCGCGGTCATGGACGCGGACTGGGTGGTGCTCGGTCCCGGCTCCTGGTTCTCCTCGGTGATCCCCCATCTGCTGGTGCCCGAGCTGCTCGAAGCGCTCGTCGAGACCAAGGCCCGCCGGGTCCTCTCGCTGAACCTCGCGCCACAACCCGGTGAAACCGATGGGTTCTCACCGCAGCGTCATTTGGAGGTTTTGGGGCGACACGCCCCTAAACTCGCCCTGGACGTGGTGCTGGCCGACCAGGCCGCCGTGCCCGACCGCGAGTCACTCGCCGATGCCGCAAAACGGTTCGGTGCCGCGGTCGAGCTGGCGCCGGTGGCAGCGCCCGACAGTTCCCCGGTCCACGATCCGGAGCTGTTGGCAGCCGCGTACGACCGTATTTTTCGGATGCATGGAAGGATCGGCCCATGGCGATGACGCCAGCGGTGAAGGACGAGATCGCCCGCCTCCCCGTCACCCGGACGTGCTGCAGGAAGGCGGAGGTCTCGGCGATCCTTCGGTTCGCGGGCGGGCTGCACCTGGTGAGCGGCCGCATTGTGATCGAGGCGGAGCTGGACACCAGCATCGCCGCGCGCCGGCTCCGCAAGGACATCCTGGAGATCTTCGGGCACAGCTCCGAGCTGGTGGTGATGGCCCCCGGCGGACTGCGCCGCGGCAGCCGTTACGTCGTACGGGTGATTACCGGTGGTGATCAGCTCGCCCGGCAGACCGGCCTGGTCGACGGCCGCGGGCGCCCGATCCGCGGACTGCCCCCGCAGGTCGTCTCGGGTGCCACCTGTGACGCCGAGGCCGCCTGGCGCGGCGCGTTCCTGTCCCACGGCTCGCTCACCGAGCCCGGCCGCTCCTCCTCGCTGGAGGTGACCTGCCCGGGCCCCGAGGCCGCCCTCGCGCTGGTCGGCGCGGCCCGCAGACTGCAGATCGCCGCCAAGGCCCGTGAGGTGCGCGGGGTGGACCGCGTGGTCGTACGGGACGGGGACGCGATCGGCGCCCTGCTGACCCGGCTCGGCGCGCACGAATCGGTGCTGGCCTGGGAGGAGCGGCGGATGCGCCGCGAGGTCCGCGCCACGGCCAACCGTCTCGCCAACTTCGACGACGCGAACCTGCGCCGCTCCGCCCGCGCCGCGGTCGCGGCCGGCGCCCGGGTGCAGCGCGCACTGGAGATCCTCGGCGAGGAGGTGCCCGAGCATCTCGCCGCCGCGGGCCGGCTGCGGATGGAGCACAAGCAGGCGTCCCTGGAGGAGCTGGGCGCGCTCGCGGACCCGCCGCTCACCAAGGACGCGGTCGCGGGCCGGATCCGCCGTCTGCTGGCCATGGCCGACAAGCGGGCGCAGGATCTCGGGATTCCGGGCACGGAGTCCAATCTCAGCGAGGAGCTGGCCGACGGTCTCGTCGGCTGACAGGCTCTGAGTCCGCCCCGTCGCCTGCTGCCCGCGCCCAATAGGTGCTGGCAGCAGGCATGTTGCGGGTTATCGGTAGGCCCTTGACATGATCATGGAGCATGGTCAGCCTGACGTCTGTCCACGGATGTGGCACACAACGGCAAGGGGGGCACATGAGACGAAGAGCGAGATCGATCCTCGCGGCGGGCGCGTTGCTGCTGGGCGGAATGACGGCGGCGCCCGCCGCCCAGGCACAGCCCGGATCCGAGGCAGGACCCGGCGCGGACGCGGTGAAGGTCTTCGACGCCGAGGTCACCAAGGAGCAGATACCGCTGCTCCTCTCGGCCGGCCAGGACGCCCACGAACTGACCGAACGGGCCCCCGAGAAGGGGACCGCGAAGGTCGAGCTGTTCCTCACCGACGCCCAGGCCCGCGCCCTGGGGAAGCAGGGCGTCGATGTCACCGAGCGCACGGTCCCCGCGAAGGCCGCGGCCCGGCTGCGGGCCGCGGGCGACGGTGTCTACCGCCCGTACAGCGGCAAGGGCAATCTCCAGGAAGAGATCGTCACGACCGGGCAGGCCAACCCCGGGATCGCCAAGGTCGTCTCCATCGGCAAGACGGTCAAGGGGCAGGACATCCTCGCCCTCAAGGTCAGCAAGGGCGCGCGGACGACCAAGGACGGAGCCAAGCCGTCCGTGCTCTACATGTCCAACCAGCACGCCCGGGAGTGGATCACTCCCGAGATGACGCGCCGGCTGATGCACCACTTCGTGGACGGCTACGGCAAGGACCGGCGGATCACGAAGATCGTCGACTCCACCGAGCTGTGGTTCGTCCTCTCCGCCAACCCGGACGGCTACGACTACACCCACACCGGTGACAGCGCCCGGCTGTGGCGCAAGAACCTCCGTGAGGTCGACGGGGACGGCACGCTGACCTCCGCCGACGGCGTCGACCTCAACCGGAACTTCGGCTACAAGTGGGGCTACGACGACGAGGGTTCGTCCCCCCGCTCCACCAGCGAGACTTACCGCGGCGCCGGCCCGAACTCCGAGCCCGAGACGCAGGCGATCGACCGCTTCGAGAAGCGCATCGGCTTCGACTACGGCATCAACTACCACTCCGCCGCCGAACTGCTGCTCTACGGCGTGGGATGGCAGGTCGCCACGCCGACACCCGACGACGTCCTCTACAAGGCGCTCGCCGGCACACCCGAGAACTCCGCCGTCCCCGGCTACTACCCGCAGGTCTCCTCCGAGCTGTACACCACCAACGGTGAGGCCGACGGCCACGCGGCGAACGTCAACGGAACGATGATGTTCACCCCGGAGATGACGACCTGCCAGACCGCCTCCGCGAGTGACCCCGGTGACGCGTGGGAGGCCAGGGACTGCCGGTCCGGCTTCAACTTCCCCGACGACGAGAAGCTGATCCAGGAGGAGTTCGCCAAGAACGTCCCCTTCGCGCTCTCCGTCGCCGAGACCGCCGCCCACCCCGACCAGCCGTCCTCCTCGGTCGGCCTGGACGCCCCCGACTTCACCCTCGACCCGTTCACCACCTCGTACGCGCGCGGCGCCGACCAGGAAGTCTCCGTCATCGCCCGCAAGTCGGTCCGGGACAAGGAGCTCAACTACCGGATCAACGGCGGCCGTACGCACGACGAGAACCTCAAGGCCTGGAAGGGCGGCGAGACTTACGGCGGCGAGGACAACATCCACTTCGACGAGTACCGCGCCGAGGTCGAGGACGCCGATCCGGGCGACAAGGTCGAGGTCTGGTTCACCGGACGGACCAAGAACGGCAGGTCCACCTCCAGCGAGCACTTCACCTACACCGTCGCCGACCGCTCCCGCGCCGACACGCTCGTGATCGCCGAGGAGGGTGCGGCCGCCCAGCAGACCCGGGCGTACGTCGACGCCCTGCGCGCCAACGGCCGTACCGCGGCCGTCTGGGACGTCGCCACGCAGGGCGCCCCGCACGCGCTGGGCGTCCTCAGCCACTTCTCCACCGCCGTCCACTACACGGGCGCCGTGGCCCCGGGCGGCGCCACCCAGCTGGCCGTGCGCGCCTTCCTCAACGAGGGCGGCAAGCTGATCGAGGCCGGCGAGCAGGCCGGCGGCAACGCCCAGGTCGGGCGCGCCGCGACCGACGACTTCAGCCAGTACTACCTCGGTGCGTACGGACGTACGTCCAGCTCCGGCGCCACCGGCTTCACCGGTGCGGGAACGCTCGCCGGGGCGAGCGGACGGCTCGGCGCGGCGCCCGGCAACCCGCTGAACGCGGCGGGCGCCTACACCGTCACCTCCGACGTCCTGAACCCCGCGACGTATCCGCAGTTCAAGAGCGCGCAGGCGGGCACGTACGCGGGGATCGTGAACCCGTACGCCCCCTTTGCGGGCCAGTGGATGGCGGCCGCCGCCCACGAGGACAACGACTGGCGCCGGCTCGCCCGCACCGTCGACCTCACCGGCGTCACCGCGGCCGACAAGCCCGAGCTCCGTTTCGCGCTCAACTGGAACACCGAGCCGGGCTACGACCACGCGGTCCTGGAGGCCCACACCACCGGGGCCGACGACTGGACCACACTCCCCGAGGCCGGCGGCGCGAGCAGCACCACCGTCCCCGCCGAGTGCGAGGCCGGCTTCTTCCTCGACGGCCACCCGTTCCTGGGCCGCTATCTGACGCTCGGCGCGGACGGCTGCACCGCGACCGGCACCAGTGGCGCCTGGAACAGCCTCACCGGCAGCTCCAACGGCTGGAAGCAGGTGGCCTTCGACCTGAGCGCCTACGCGGGCAAGAAGGTCGACCTGTCCCTCAGCTACATCACCGACCCCGGCAGCGGCGGGCGGGGCGTCTTCGCGGACAGCGCGCGGCTGGCCGTGGGCGGTGCGGAGAAGGAGTCCGAGGGCTTCGAGACCTCCCTCGGGGTCTGGACCACCCCCGGATCCCCGGCGGGAAGCCCCGTCGTGGAGGGGGACTGGGCGCGATCCCAGGAGCTCTTCAAGTCGTACGCCGCGGTCACCACGCGTGACACCGTGCTGCTCGGCTTCGGCCTGGAGCACGTGCAGGACGCGGCGCAGCGCGCGGCGGTGCTCGGCAAGGCGCTGCGCGCCCTGCGGCACTGAGGCCACGCCCGGCACATGCGTGCCGGGCGCCCGGCACGGCGGCGGCCCGTACCCCCTACTGGTGGGTACGGGCCGCCGTCGGCTCGCAGGGCCGCTCGATGTCACCGGGCGGCCCGTGGAGAGGTAGGGTCATAAGCGGTCGGGGACATCCCATACAACTCGCCGGCGTCGAAACCCGGCGTACCTAACGAGGAGATCGGTTCGTGACGATCCGCGTAGGCATCAACGGCTTTGGCCGCATCGGTCGTAACTACTTCCGCGCGCTGCTGGAGCAGGGTGCAGACATCGAGATCGTGGCTGTCAACGACCTGGGTGACACTGCGACCACGGCACATTTGCTGAAGTACGACACCATCCTGGGCCGCCTCAAGGCCGAGGTCTCCCACACCGCCGACACCATTACGGTCGACGGTCACACCATCAAGGTGCTCTCCGAGCGCAACCCGGCAGACATCCCCTGGGGTGAGCTGGGCGTCGACATCGTCATCGAGTCGACCGGCATCTTCACCAAGAAGGCCGACGCCGAGAAGCACATCGCGGGCGGCGCCAAGAAGGTCCTCATCTCGGCTCCGGCCAAGGGCGAGGACATCACCATCGTGATGGGCGTCAACCAGGACAAGTACGAGGCGGCGAACCACCACGTCATCTCCAACGCCTCCTGCACCACCAACTGTGTGGCGCCGATGGCCAAGGTTCTCCTGGAGAACTTCGGCATCGTCAAGGGCATGATGACGACGGTCCACGCGTACACGAACGACCAGCGCATCCTGGACTTCCCGCACAGCGACCTGCGTCGCGCCCGGGCCGCCGCGGAGAACATCATTCCGACCACCACCGGTGCCGCCAAGGCCACCGCGCTGGTGATCCCGGAGCTGGCGGGCAAGCTCGACGGCATCGCGATGCGCGTCCCGGTCCCGACGGGCTCCGTCACCGACCTGGTGATCGAGCTGGAGCGCGAGGTGACCAAGGACGAGGTCAACGCCGCGTTCCAGAAGGCCGCCGAGGGTCAGCTCAAGGGCATCCTGGACTACACCGAGGACCCGATCGTCTCCTCGGACATCGTCAACTGGCCGGCTTCCTGCACCTTCGACTCCTCCCTGACCATGGTCCAGGGCAAGAGCGTCAAGGTCATCGGCTGGTACGACAACGAGTGGGGCTACTCCAACCGTCTGGTCGACCTGACCGTCTTCGTCGGCGGCCAGCTCTGATCCAGGGCCGGTAGGCATCTCGATGTGAGCGACAGGGCTCGGTCGGCGCACCCGCGGCGACCGAGCCCTGTCGGCCTGTCCAGACACCCTCAAGGAGTCCAGCAGCAGATGAAGACGATCGACGAACTTCTCGCCGAAGGGGTCGGCGGCAAGCGCGTATTCGTCCGCGCCGACCTCAATGTGCCGCTCGACGGCACCACCATCACCGACGACGGCCGCATCCGCGCCGTACAGCCGACGATCGCCAGGCTCGCCGAGGCCGGCGCCCGCGTGATCGTCGCGTCCCATCTGGGCCGCCCCAAGGGCGCCCCGGATCCCGCCTTCTCGCTCGCCCCCGTCGCCGCGCGCCTCGGTGAACTCCTCGGCGCCGACGTGGCGTTCGCGACCGACACGGTCGGCGACTCCGCCAAGGCCGTGGTCGCGGACCTCGCCGACGGCCGGGTCGCCGTCATCGAGAACCTCCGCTTCAACGCGGGCGAGACCTCGAAGGACGACGCCGAGCGCGGCGCCTTCGCCGACCAGCTCGCCGAACTGGCCGACCTGTACGTGGGCGACGGCTTCGGAGCCGTGCACCGCAAGCACGCCTCGGTCGTCGACCTGCCGGCCCGTCTGCCGCACGCCGCGGGCGGTCTGATCGCCACCGAGGTCGGCGTCCTCAAGAAGCTCACCGATGACGTCGAGCGGCCCTACGCCGTCGTGCTCGGCGGCGCCAAGGTCTCCGACAAGCTCGGTGTCATCGACCATCTCCTGGAGAAGGCCGACCGCATCCTGATCGGCGGCGGCATGGTCTTCACCTTCCTCAAGGCGCAGGGCCACGAGACCGGCTCCTCGCTGCTCCAGGAGGACCAGATCCCGGCCGTCCAGGACTACCTGAAGCGGGCCAAGGCGCGTGGCGTGGAGTTCGTACTCCCCGTGGACGTCCTGGTCGCCCCGGAGTTCCCGGACCTCAAGACCAAGGCCCCGGCCCACCCCACCACGGTGGCGGCGGACGCCATCCCGGCCGGACAGATGGGCCTGGACATCGGCCCCGAGACCGGCCGGCTGTACGCCTCGAAGCTCGCCGACGCGGCCACCGTCTTCTGGAACGGGCCCATGGGCGTCTTCGAGCACCCCGACTACGCCGAGGGCACCAAGGCCGTCGCCCAGGCGCTCGTCGACTCCCCGGGCTTCTCGGTCGTCGGCGGCGGCGACTCCGCCGCCGCCGTCCGCATCCTGGGCTTCGACGAGAAGGCATTCGGCCACATCTCGACCGGTGGCGGCGCGAGCCTCGAATATCTCGAAGGCAAGACGCTTCCCGGCCTCGCCGCACTGGAGGACTGACCCCTTAATGGCTGCTTCATCAGAAAAGACCGGCCGCACCCCGCTGATGGCGGGCAACTGGAAGATGAACCTCAACCACCTCGAGGCCATCGCGCACGTCCAGAAGCTCGCCTTCGCGCTGGCGGACAAGGACTACGACGCCGTCGAGGTCGCCGTCCTGCCGCCCTTCACCGACCTGCGGTCCGTGCAGACCCTGGTCGACGGCGACAAGCTCAAGATCAAGTACGGCGCCCAGGACATCTCGGCGCACGAATCCGGTGCGTACACCGGTGAGATCTCGGGCGCCATGCTGGCGAAGCTCAAGTGCGGCTATGTGGCCGTCGGGCACTCCGAGCGGCGGCAGTACCACGCCGAGACGGACGAGATCTGCAACGCCAAGGTGAAGGCCGCGTACCGGCACGGCCTGACCCCGATCCTTTGTGTCGGCGAGGGCCTGGACATCCGCAAGGCGGGCGAGCAGGTCGCGTACACGCTGAGCCAGCTCGACGGCGGCCTCAAGGACATCCCGGCCGAGCAGGCCGAGTCCATCGTGATCGCGTACGAGCCGGTGTGGGCCATCGGCACCGGCGAGGTCGCCACCCCGGAGGACGCCCAGGAGGTCTGCGGTGCGATCCGCGGGCGGCTGGCCGAGCTGTACTCGCAGGAGCTGGCCGACCAGGTCCGCATCCAGTACGGCGGCTCGGTGAAGTCCGGGAACGTGGCCGCGATCATGGCCAAGCCCGATGTGGACGGCGCCCTGGTGGGCGGCGCGGCGCTGGACGCCGACGAGTTCGTCAAGATCGTCAGGTTCCGCGACCAGTGAGTATGCGGTAGCACGGATCCGTCGTACCCTTGCGGGGGCCGCGTGAGCATTTCCGGTTGTGTGTCACGGAAGATCTCGCCCGGTCCCCGCAGTCCGTCTCAGTCCCGTCAGTCCGAGGAAGTTGGTCCAGCCGTGGTTATGGGGTTCTCGATCGCCCTCATCATCTTCAGCCTGCTGATGATGCTGCTGGTGCTGATGCACAAGGGAAAGGGTGGCGGTCTCTCCGACATGTTCGGTGGCGGAATGCAGTCGTCGGTCGGTGGTTCCTCGGTCGCCGAGCGTAACCTCGACCGCATCACCGTGGTTGTCGGTCTGCTGTGGTTCGCGTGCATTGTCGTCCTTGGTCTGCTGTTCAAGCTGGACAGCTGACCACGCGTACGGCGCCGCGGGCGCGGCCTATCATGGGGTTCCGCGCCCCGCGGCAGGGGGTAACTCCCTTCACTGGACGCGCGTTGGGCCTTACGTAGACTGGGGCGCCTTGGCAGCGGAGCTGCCTATCGATGCTTTGCGGCACCATCACGCAGGGAGTTACGACCGTGGCAAGTGGCAACGCGATCCGGGGAAGCCGGGTCGGAGCGGGGCCGATGGGTGAGGCCGAGCGTGGCGAGTCCGCGCCGCGTCTGCGCATCTCCTTCTGGTGCTCCAACGGGCACGAGACGGTGCCGAGCTTCGCCAGTGACGCACAGGTTCCGGAGACGTGGGACTGCCCGCGCTGCGGTTTCCCGGCCGGCCAGGACCGGGACAATCCGCCGGACCCGCCGCGCACCGAGCCGTACAAGACGCATCTCGCCTATGTACGGGAACGGCGCAGCGACGCGGACGGCGAAGCGATCCTCGCTGAAGCACTCGCCAAACTGCGTGGCGAAATCTAGCCAACATGTTCCGGCCGGACTCCTCAAGGTGTCCGGTCGGATCGCTTTTATCCCGTACTGCCCCCTTTGGGCGCCTCCGGCGTCCGGGCCGCGTTGTCAGTGCCACCCCCTACGGTCATGAATCGGTCGACCGGAAGGGGTAGTTGTGACGGCTGTCGACGCTGTGGAGGTACGGGCACCCGCGTGGCGCGGGGGGTTCGGCCGGCTGTGGTCGGCCGCGGTCATCTCCCGGTTCGGTGACGCGCTGCGGGCGGCGGCCATGCCCCTGCTCGCCGCCTCGCTGACGGACGACCCGCTGCTGATCGCCTCGGTGACGGCCTGCGGCTATCTGCCCTGGCTGCTGTTCGGGCTGCTCGGCGGGGCGGTCGCGGACCGGGTCGACCAGCGGCGGGCGATGTGGGGCGTGGATCTGGTACGGGGCGCGCTGATGGCGGCCTTCGCGGTGGCCGTCGGCCTCGGCCAGGCGTCCATCGCCCTGTTGATCGCGCTCGCCTTCGTCCTCACCACCCTCCAGACCCTCTTCGACAACGCCGCCACGGCCCTGCTGCCCTCGCTGGTGCCGCCGCAGGCGCTCGGCAGCGCCAACGCCCGGCTGATGACCGGACAGCAGATCGCCAACGCCTTTCTCGCCGCGCCCCTGGTGCCGGTGCTGCTGCTCGCGGGCGCCGCCGTGCCGTACGCGGCCGACGCCGTCACCTATGGGGTGGCCGCGCTGCTGATCGGCTCGCTGCGGGCCGAGCCCCCGGCGCGGGCCCCGCGCAAGGCGGGCGCCACGCTGCGCGGGGAGATCGCCGAGGGAATGCGTGCCCTGTGGCGCGACCGGACGCTGCGCGGTCTCTGCCTGGCGACCACGCTCTGCAACATAGGGATGGGCGGTCTGATCGCGACCCTGGTCCTGCATGTCACGGGCTGGCTGGACGCGGGCACCAAGGGCTATGCCCTGACCCTCGCGGCCTACGGGATGGGGAGCGTGCTGGGCGGCCTGCTGGCCAAGCGGCTCTCCGAGCGGGTGGGGCGGGTGCGGAGCATTTTCCTCGCCGGGCTGGTCCAGACGGGCAGTCTGGTCGTGCTGGGGACGGTGCGTGAGACAGCGGCGGCGATCAGCTGTCTCGCGGTGTTCGGTGTCTTCGGGATGGTGTGGAACGTGAACCAGACGACCCTGATGCAGGAACGCAGCCCCGCGCACATGCTGGGCCGGATCAGCTCCGCCTTCCGCACCCTCGCCGTGGCCGGGGCGCCGTTCGGCGCGCTGCTGGGCGGTGTGGCGGCGGCCGGCTGGGGGCTCAATACCCCCGCCCTGCTGGCGGCCGGGCTGTTCGCGCTGGCCGTCGCGTCGTTGTCGGCGCTGATCAATTAAGTTGGTTCGGACAGCGGCGGCGCAGGCACGCAGGCACGAGAAGAAGTGGGCTGATGTCCGAGATGAACGCAGGAAGCCGTACCAGGCTCAACCGGATGCCCGAGTGGAGCGCACTGGGCAAGCACCGCGAGCAGCTGGGGGCGACGCAACTGCGGGAGCTGTTCGCCTCCGACGCGGCGCGCGGCACCGGCTACACCCTCCAGGCCGGCGACCTCCACCTGGACTACTCGAAGCATCTGGTGACGGACGAGACACTGGCGCTGCTGCGCGAGCTGGCCGCGGCCGCCGGGGTGACGGAGCTGCGGGACGCGATGTTCCGCGGCGAGAAGATCAACACCACCGAGGACCGCGCCGTGCTGCACGTCGCGCTGCGCGCCCCGCGTGACGCCGTCATCGAGGTGGACGGGGTGAACGTCGTGCCGGGGGTGCACGCCGTGCTCGACAAGATGAGCGCCTTCGCCGACAAGGTCAGGTCCGGCGAGTGGACCGGCCACACCGGCCGGCCCATCAAGAACGTGATCAATATCGGTATCGGCGGCTCCGACCTCGGTCCCGCGATGGCGTACGAATTCCTCCGGTCCTTCACCGACCGCGATCTGACGGTCCGTTTCGTCTCCAACGTCGACGGCGCCGATCTGCACGAGGCCGTCCGGGACCTGGACGCGGCCGAGACGTTGTTCATCATCGCCTCGAAGACCTTCACCACCATCGAGACCATCACCAACGCCACCTCCGCCCGCGACTGGCTGCTGACCGAGCTCCAGGACGGCCAGGAGGCCGTCGCCAAGCACTTCGTGGCGCTCTCCACGAACGCCGAGAAGGTCTCCGACTTCGGCATCGACACGGCCAACATGTTCGAGTTCTGGGACTGGGTCGGCGGGCGCTACTCGTACGACTCGGCGATCGGGCTCTCGCTGATGATCGCGATCGGCCCCGGCCGCTTCCGCGAGATGCTCGACGGCTTCCATCTCATCGACGAGCACTTCCGTACGGCTGCGCCCGAGGACAACGCCCCGCTGCTGCTCGGCCTGCTCGGCGTCTGGTACGGATCGTTCTTCGACGCCCAGTCGCACGCCGTCCTGCCGTACAGCCACTACCTGTCGAAGTTCACGGCCTATCTCCAGCAGCTGGACATGGAGTCCAACGGCAAGTCCGTGGACCGGGACGGCAACCCCGTCGACTGGCAGACCGGACCGGTGGTCTGGGGCACGCCGGGCACCAACGGGCAGCACGCGTACTACCAGTTGCTCCACCAGGGCACCAAGGTCATCCCGGCGGACTTCATCGGCTTCGCCCGGCCGGTCGACGATCTGTCACGCCGGCTGGTCGCGCAGCACGACCTGCTCATGGCCAACTTCTTCGCCCAGACCCAGGCGCTCGCCTTCGGCAAGACGCCCGAGGAGGTACAGGCCGAGGGGGTGCCCGAGGAGCTGGTGCCGCACAAGACGTTCCGCGGCAACCACCCGACCACCACCATCCTCGCCGAGAAGCTCACCCCGTCCGTCCTCGGCCAGCTGATCGCGCTGTACGAGCACAAGGTGTTCGTCCAGGGCGCCATCTGGAACATCGACTCCTTCGACCAGTGGGGCGTCGAGCTCGGCAAGGTCCTCGCCAGGAAGATCGAACCGGTGCTCACCGGCGACGAGGCCGGCGAGGGGCTGGACAGCTCGACCGCGGCGCTGGTCGCCACCTACCGCTCGATGCGCGGCCGCTGAACCGATGGGGGAGGGGATACGACGGCTGCGGCCGCCGAAGAACACGCTGGACGAGCGCGCCATCGGCTGGTGGCGCGCGCAGTGGCTGCTGCTGACCGTGATCCCCGTCGCCGTGCTGGCCGTGCTGGGGGCGCTCATCGCCCCCGCGCGGCTGTGGCTGCTGGTCCCCGCCGTGGTGCTGGCGGTGTTCGGGACGGCCTGCACGGCGCTCATACCCACGTGGTGGTTCCGGGTGCACCGCTGGGAGGTGACGGACGAGGCGGTCTATGTCCGCACCGGCTTCTTCTGGCAGGAGTGGCGGATCGCGCCGATGTCCCGGATCCAGACCGTGGACACCGTGCGCGGTCCGCTGGAGCAGCTGTTCAAGCTCTCCACCGTGATCGTCACGACCGCGTCCTCCAAGGGCGCGGTACGGATCGAGGGGCTCGACCACGAGCTGGCCGCGGAGCTGGCCGAGCAGCTCACCCGGATCACCCAGGCCACCCCGGGGGACGCCACATGAGCGGGGCGGCTGAGCCCGCGGAGCAGGAGTGGCGGCGGCTCGACCGGCGTACCCTCCTCGTCACCGCGGCGGTCATGGCGGGGGTCGTCCTGGGCGCGGGTGTACCGGCCGCCATCGGAATGGCGGGCGGCATGCCGCTCTGGAAGGCACTCGCCTGGGTGCTGGCCGGGGCCGTGGCGCTGATCGCCTGCGGTACGGGCGGGGACTACGTCCGCTGGCGACGCACCCGCTATCGCATAGGGCCCGAGCGGGCCGAGCTGCACACGGGCCTGTTCCTGGTCAGGCGCCGCTCACTGGCCCGCGAGCGGATCCGCAGCGTCGACCTGACGGCCCATCCCCTGCTCCGGGTGCTCGGCCTCGTGAAGGTCCGCATAGGCACCGGGGAACACTCCGGGGGTGAATCCACGCTGGAACTCGACCCCGTCACCCGGGCCGAGGGCGAGCGGCTGCGCACGGAGCTGCTCGACCGCACACCGGCGGCGCCCGGGGCGCACCGGGAATCCACGCTGGCCGTCCTTGACCCCGGCTGGATCCGCTACGCCCCGATATCCTTCCTCGCCCCGGCGCTCGGTGGCGCGGCGGCCGGCGGTCTGCTGCAGGTCAGCGAGTGGTTCGGCGCGCAGGCGCGGGTGATCCACTGGGTGGGCGACCGGTTCAGGGACACCCCTCTCGTCTGGATGATCCTGGTCCTCATGGCGGCGGCGGGGCTCGCCGGGGTCGTCGGCGCGCTCGGCCTGTGGATCGAGATGTGGTGGAACTACCGGCTGGAGCGGGAGCCGGGCGGCACCCTGCGGGTCCGCCGGGGGCTGCTCACCTCCCGTTCGGTCTCCATCGAGGAGCGGCGGCTGCGGGGCGTGGAGCTGGTCGAGCCGCTCGGCGTCCGGATGGCCGGGGCGGCCAGGCTGGACGCGGTCGCCACCGGCCTCGTCCAGGACGAGGAGGACCAGCACGCCGACCACAAGACCCTGCTGCCCGCCGCGCCGCGCGCGGTGGCGGACGCGGTGGCGGCGCGGGTCCTGCGCGAGCCCGCGTCCCCGCCGCACTCGGCCCGGCTGGCCCCGCACCCCCGCGCCGCCCGCGGCCGCAGGCTGCGCAGGGCCGTGGCCGCCGCACTGCTGCCGGCCGTCATCCTCACCGTCCTCGGGCTGCTGCTCACCGACGTCCTGCTGTACGTGGCGTCGGCGACCGCCGTGATCCTGCTGCCGGCGGCCGTCCTCCTCGCCCTCGACGCCTACCGCAGCCTGGGCCACGGCCTCAGCGGCTCCTATCTGGTCGCCCGCTCGGGGACGCTGCGCCGTACGACGGTCGCCCTCCAGCGCGGCGGCGTGATCGGCTGGACCGTCAGACAGTCGTACTTCCAGCGTCGCGCGGGCCTGCTCACGCTGACGGCGACCACGGCGGCCGGCGCGGGCGCGTACCACGTGTTCGACGCGGCGGAGGAAGAGGGCCTCAGCTTCGCGGAAGCGGCGGTCCCCGGCCTGCTGACGCCCTTCCTCGAAACCTGACGAGCACAAACGGCGCGGCCCGGACCGCCGGGGAGGCGAGCCGGGCCGCGTGCTGTCGTACCGCTGAGGCGTCAGGCGGACGCCGGGGGATAGAGGCCGCGGGGGAGGGCCGACGCCGCCGCCGCGTCCAGCAGCCACAGCGTGCGGCTGCGGCCGTAGGCGCCGGCGGCCGGGGCCTGGATCTCGCCCGCGCCCGACAGGGCGATCTCAGCGGCCTTCGCCTTGTCCTCGCCCGCCGCCAGCAGCCACACCTCGTGTGCCGCGCGGATCGCGGGCAGCGTGAGGGAGATACGGAGCGGCGGGGGCTTTGGGGCGCCGTGCACCGCGACCACCGTGCGTTCGGTCTCCCGTACGCCCGGCAGCTCCGGGAAGAGCGACGCCACATGGGTGTCCGGACCGACACCGAGCATCAGGACGTCGAAGCTCGGCACCTGCGCGTGGTCCTCCGGCCGGGACGCGGCGGCGAGTTCCGTGGCGTACGCGGCGGCCGCCGCCTCCACGTCGCTCCCGTACGCACCGTCCGAGGCCGGCATCACATGCACCCGCGACGGGTCGAGCGGCACCGAGTCGAGCAGTGCCTCCCGCGCCTGGGTGATGTTCCGCTCCGGATCGCCCTCCGGGAGGAAGCGCTCGTCGCCCCACCACAGATCCAGCCGCGACCAGTCGACCGCGTCACGCGCGGGCGCCGCCGACATCGCGGCCAGCAGCCCGTTGCCGTTGCGTCCGCCCGTCAGGACGACCGAGGCGGAGCCCCGGGCGGCCTGCGCGTCCACGATCTTCGTGATCAGCCGGGCCGCCGCGGCCTGCGCCATCAGCTCCTTGTCGCGGTGGACGACGAGTTGGGGAGCGCTCACTTCGAGGCCGCCTTCTTGGCCGGTGGCTTCTTCGCCGCGGCAGCGGCGGCCGGCGGGCCGGCCTTCGACGAAGCGGACGCCGGCTCCGATGCCTCACCCAGCCGGTGCACACCGAACCGCAGGACCGACGCGTAGGTGTCGTCCGGGTCCAGCCTGCGCAGCTCCTCCGCGATCAGCTCCGAGGTCTCGCGGCGCTTCAGCGCCACCGCCCGGTCCGGCTGCCCCTCGATGGCGAGAGTCGCCAGTGAGCCGTCCGCCCGGTCCAGCTTGATCGGCCCGCAGGTCGTCTCCATCCGTACGGCCGTGAGGCCAGGACCCGACGAGACGCCGCGCTTCACCGGTACCTTCAGCCGGCTCGCGAGCCACATGCCGAGCAGCTCGCAGCTCGGGTTGTGCTCCTCGCCCTCCACCTCCACCGAGGTGACCGCGCAGTCCACCTGGTCCAGGGCGGCCGCGACCATCGAGCGCCACGGCGTGATCCGGGTCCAGGCCAGATCCGTGTCGCCCGGGGTGTACGCGTCGGCGCGGGCCGTCAGCTCCTCGACGGGGTGCTCGGCGGCGTAGGTGTCCGTCACCCGGCGCTGCGCCAGCTTGCCCAGTGCGTCCGCCGCCGGGTTCACCGGCGCGTTCACCGGCCACCACACCACGACGGGAGCGTCGGGCAGCAGCAGCGGCAGCACCACCGACTGGGCGTGGTCCATGACCTCGCCGTACAGCCGCAGGACGACCGTCTCACCGGTGCCCGCGTCCACGCCCACCCGTACCTCGGCGTCGAGCCGGGGCTTGGCCCGGTCACGCGGCGAACGCGAGATGCGCTTGACGACGACGAGCTTCCTCGACGGATGCTCACGGGACGCCTCGTTGGCGGCCTTGAGCGCGTCGTACGCGTTCTCCTCGTCGGTGACGATGACCAGCGTGAGAACCATGCCGACGGCGGGGGTGCCGATCGCCCGGCGTCCCTGCACCAGTGCCTTGTTGATCTTGCTGGACGTGGTGTCCGTAAGGTCGATCTTCATGGCCGGCGCCAGCTCCGTCCGTCTCGTGCGAGCATCTCGTCCGCCTCGGCCGGACCCCAGGTCCCGGACTCGTACTGCGCGGGCTTGCCGTGCTTCTCCCAGTACTCCTCGATCGGGTCGAGGATCTTCCAGGAGAGCTCGACCTCCTCCACGCGCGGGAAGAGGTTGGAGTCGCCGAGCAGCACATCGAGGATGAGCCGCTCGTACGCCTCGGGGCTCGACTCCGTGAAGGACTCGCCGTAGGCGAAGTCCATCGAGACGTCCCGCACCTCCATCGAGGTGCCCGGCACCTTCGAGCCGAAGCGCATCGTCACGCCTTCGTCCGGCTGGACCCGGATGACCAGGGCGTTCTGTCCCAGTTCCTCCGTGGCCGTGTGGTCGAAGGGGGAGTGCGGGGCGCGCTGGAAGACGACCGCGATCTCGGTGACCCGGCGGCCGAGCCGCTTGCCGGTACGGAGATAGAACGGGACACCCGCCCAGCGGCGGTTGTCGATCTCCAGCTTCACCGCGGCGTAGGTGTCGGTCTTCGACGTGGCGTTGATCCCGTCTTCCTCCAGATAGCCGACGGCCTTCTCACCGCCCTGCCAGCCCGCCGCGTACTGCGCGCGCACCGTGTGGGCGCCGAGGTCCTTGGGCAGCCGTACGGCCCCCAGCACCTTGGTCTTCTCTGCGGCCAGCGCGTCCGCGTCGAAGGAGGCGGGCTCCTCCATCGCGGTCAGCGCGAGCAGCTGGAGCAGGTGGTTCTGGATGACGTCACGGGCGGCGCCGATGCCGTCGTAGTAGCCGGCGCGGCCGCCGATGCCGATGTCCTCGGCCATGGTGATCTGGACATGGTCGACGTACGACCGGTTCCAGATCGGCTCGAAGAGGGTGTTGGCGAACCGCAGCGCCAGAATGTTCTGGACGGTCTCCTTGCCCAGGTAGTGGTCGATCCGGAAGACCTCGTTGGACGGGAAGACCTCGTGGACGACCTTGTTGAGGTTCTGCGCGGACACCAGGTCGTGGCCGAACGGCTTCTCGATGACCGCGCGGCGCCAGGAGCCCTCCTTCTCGGCCAGCCCGTGCTTCTTGAGCTGCTTGACGACCTGGGGGAAGAACTTCGGCGGCACGGAGAGATAGAACGCGAAGTTGCCGCCGGTGCCCTGCGACTTGTCGAGCCCCTCGATCGTCGACTTCAGGTTCTCGAACGCGTCGTCGTCGTCGAAGTCGCCCTGGACGAAGCGCATCCCCTGGATGAGCTGCTGCCAGACCTCCTCGCGGAACGGGGTGCGCGCGTGCTCCTTGACGGCGTCGTGCACCTCCTGCGCGAAGTCCTCGTCCTTCCACTCGCGGCGGGCGAAACCGACGAGCGAGAAGCCCGGCGGCAGCAGACCACGGTTGGCCAGGTCATAGATGGCAGGCATGAGCTTTTTGCGGGACAAATCGCCCGTAACGCCAAAGATGACCAGGCCCGACGGCCCCGCGATACGCGGGAGCCGTCGGTCCGCGGCGTCACGGAGCGGGTTTGCTCCGTGGGTTGCGGTCAAGGGTTCAGCCCTCCGAAGGAGCGAGGCGCTTGAGCTCCGCCTCCGTCGACTTGAGCAGATCGGTCCAGGCCGTCTCGAACTTCTCGACGCCCTCGTCCTCCAGCAGCTGGACGACGTCGTCGTACGAGATCCCGAGCTTCTCGACGGCCTCGAGGTCGGCGCGCGCCTGGTCGTACGTGCCACGCACCGTGTCGCCCGTGATCGAGCCGTGGTCCGCCGTGGCGTCGAGCGTGGCCTCCGGCATGGTGTTCACCGTGTTGGGGGCCACCAGCTCGTCGACGTACATCGTGTCCTTGTACGCCGGGTCCTTCACACCGGTCGAGGCCCACAGCGGACGCTGCTTGTTGGCCTGCGCCCGGTCCAGGGCCGTCCAGCGGTCGCCGGAGAAGACCTCTTCGTACGCCTCGTACGCGAGGCGGGCGTTGGCCACGGCCGCCTTGCCGCGGGCCTCCTTGGCCTCGGGCGTGCCCAGCGCGTCGAGCCGCTTGTCGATCTCGGTGTCCACCCGGGACACGAAGAAGGACGCCACCGAGTGGATCTTCGAGAGGTCCAGGCCCGCGGCCTTGGCCTTCTCCAGACCGGTGAGGTAGGCGTCCATGACCTCGCGGTAGCGCGCCAGCGAGAAGATCAGCGTGACGTTGACGCTGATGCCGCGGGCGATGGTCTCGGTGATCGCCGGCAGACCGGCCTTCGTCGCCGGGATCTTGATGAGCGTGTTCGGGCGGTCCACCAGCCAGGCGAGCTGCTTGGCCTCGGCGATGGTCGCCGCCGTGCTGTGCGCCAGGCGCGGGTCGACCTCGATGGAGACCCGGCCGTCCTGGCCCTGCGTCGCGTCGAAGACCGGACGCAGGATGTCGGCGGCGTCACGGACGTCCGCCGTCGTGATCATGCGGACGGCTTCTTCGACGGTGACCCTGCGGGTGGCGAGGTCGGTGAGCTGGCTGTCGTAGCCGCTGCCCTGCGAGATCGCCTTCTGGAAGATCGACGGGTTGGTCGTGACGCCCACCACGTGCTGCTGGTCGATCAGTTCGGCGAGATTGCCGGACGTGATGCGCGTGCGCGAGAGGTCGTCGAGCCAGATCGCGACGCCTTCTTCGGAGAGGCGCTTGAGTGCGTCTGTCATGAGGTTTGCATCTCCTACTGTCGTATACGGGCGTCAGCGCGCTGACGCCGCAAGAGATTCCCGGGCTGCGGCGGCCACCGCGTCAGCGGTGAAGCCGAACTCGCGGAAGAGGACCTTGGCGTCCGCGGAAGCACCGAAGTGCTCCAGCGAGACGATGCGACCGGCCTCACCGACGAAGCGGTGCCAGGTGAGCCCGATCCCGGCTTCGACCGCCACCCGCGCCTTGACGGACGGCGGCAGCACCGAGTCCCGGTACCCCTGGTCCTGCTCCTCGAACCACTCCACCGACGGCATCGAGACCACCCGGGCCGCGATACCTGCGGCCTGGAGCTGCTCGCGCGCCTCCACGGCCAGCTGCACCTCGGAGCCCGTACCGATCAGCACGACCTCCGGTGTGCCGCCCTCGGCCTCGAACAGGACGTAACCGCCCTTGGCGGCATCCTCGTTGGCCTCGTACGTGGGCACGCCCTGGCGGGTGAGAGCCAGACCGTGCGGGGCGCCCTTGGCGTGCCGCTTGAGGATCTCGCGCCAGGCGATGGCCGTCTCGTTGGCGTCGGCCGGCCGGACGATGTTCAGACCCGGGATGGCACGCAGCGCCGAGAGCTGCTCGACCGGCTGGTGGGTCGGGCCGTCCTCGCCCAGACCGATGGAGTCGTGCGTCCAGACATAGGTGACGGGCACCTGCATCAGCGCCGCGAGCCGGACGGCCGGGCGCATGTAGTCGGAGAACACCAGGAAAGTGCCGCCGTAGATACGGGTGTTGCCGTGCAGCGCGATGCCGTTCATCGTCGAGCCCATGGCGTGCTCGCGGATGCCGTAGTGCACCGTGCGGCCGTAAGGGTCGGCCCCCGGCAGCGGGTTGCCCACCGGGAGGAACGACGACGTCTTGTCGATCGTCGTGTTGTTCGACCCCGCGAGGTCGGCGGAGCCGCCCCACAGCTCGGGGATGACCTCGCCGAGCGCCTGGAGGACCTTGCCGGACGCGGCGCGCGTCGCGACGGCCTTGCCGGTCTCGAAGGCGGGGAGCTTGTCCTCCCAGCCCGCGGGCAGTTCGCCCGCCCTGACCCGGTCGAAGGTGGCCGCGCGCTCCGGGTTGGCCGTACGCCACGCGGCGAACGTCTTCTCCCACGTGGCGCGCGTCTCGCGGCCGCGGTCGAGCGCCTCACGGGTGTGCGCGAGGACCTCGTCGGCGACGTCGAAGGACTTCTCCGGGTCGAAGCCGAGGACCTTCTTGGTGGCCGCGACCTCTTCGTCGCCGAGCGCCGAGCCGTGCGCGGCCTCGGTGTTCTGCGCGTGCGGGGCGGGCCAGGCGATGATCGAGCGGGCCGCGATGAAGGAGGGGCGCTCGGTCTCCGCCTGCGCGGCCCTCAGCGCCTTGTACAGACCGGCCGGGTCGAGGTCGCCGTTGGGCAGCTGCTCGACGCGCTGGACGTGCCAGCCGTACGCCTCGTACCGCTTGAGGGTGTCCTCGGAGACCGCGGTCTCCGTGTCGCCCTCGATCGAGATGTGGTTGTCGTCCCAGAGCAGGACCAGATTGCCCAGCTTCTGGTGGCCGGCCAGCGAGGACGCCTCGGCCGAGACACCCTCCTGAAGGCACCCGTCACCGGCGATGACCCAGACGGTGTGGTCGAAGGGGGAGGTGCCGGCCGCCGCGTCCGGGTCGTACATACCGCGCTCGTAGCGGGAGGCCATCGCCATGCCCACACCATTCGCGACACCCTGCCCGAGCGGGCCCGTGGTGGTCTCGACGCCGACGGTGTGTCCGTGCTCCGGGTGGCCCGGGGTCTTCGAACCCCAGGTGCGGAATGCCTCCAGATCAGACAGCTCCAGGCCGTAGCCGGCCAGGTAGAGCTGGATGTAGAGGGTCAGGGACGAGTGCCCCGCCGAGAGGATGAACCGGTCGCGGCCGGTCCACTGAGCGTCTGCCGGGTCGTGCCGCATGAGCTTCTGGAACAGTACGTAGGCGGCGGGCGCCAGGCTCATGGCCGTACCCGGATGGCCGTTGCCGACCTTCTGTACGGAATCCATGGCCAGGACGCGGGCAGTATCGACTGCCCTCCCGTCCAATTCGGTCCACTCGAGGTCTGTGGTGATCGGCTTGGTGCTCACCCTGAGTCAGGGCTCCTCTCCACATGATCGAATCCCGGTGTCTGAGGGCGCACCGGTTCGCTGTCGAGCCTACCCGCAGCCAACAGCCATCTTTCCGAGTGCGTTACCAGGGTGCGCCGCGTGTGCCGACTTCGCCTCCCGGCACGGTCTCGGGCCGTCCCGGGAGGGCCCTCAACACGACACCACCCCCGCGAAGAACGGCATCTGGGCAACGTCTAGAGTGGCGTGGTACGCGCAAGTCTTTACCCGGTCTTCACGCCGGGAGCTTGCTGGGATTTCTCTGTCAGGGGTGTGCGTGACGGCCGTCGAGTCCCGACCCGCAGGGGTCGTCTTGACTCCGAGCCCGGGGGGCCATCGGCCGTTCGGGGCCCGCGTCAAGGCATTCGTGGCGCTGACCAAGCCACGGATCATCGAGCTGTTGCTCATCACCACCGTGCCGGTGATGTTCCTGGCCGCTCAGAGCGTGCCGGACCTGTGGCTGGTGCTCACCACCTGTATCGGCGGTTATCTCTCCGCCGGTGGCGCCAACGCCCTGAACATGTACATCGACCGCGACATCGACGCCCTGATGGACCGTACGTCGCAGCGTCCCCTGGTCACCGGGATGGTCTCGCCCCGTGAGGGGCTGGTCTTCGGCCTCGCGCTGACCGTGATCTCGACGCTCTGGTTCGGATTCCTGGTCAACTGGCTTTCCGCGGCCCTTTCGCTGGGCGCGCTGCTCTTCTACGTCGTCGTCTACACGATGATTCTCAAGCGCCGTACCTCGCAGAACATCGTCTGGGGCGGTATCGCGGGCTGTATGCCGGTGCTGATCGGCTGGTCCGCGGTCACGAATTCGGTGTCCTGGGCCGCGGTCATTCTTTTCCTTGTCATCTTCTTCTGGACGCCGCCGCACTACTGGCCGCTGTCGATGAAGGTGAAGGAGGACTACGCGCGCGTCGGGGTGCCGATGCTCCCGGTCGTCGCGTCCAACCGGGTGGTGGCCCGCCAGATCGTCCTCTACAGCTGGGTGATGGTCGCCGTCTCGCTGCTGCTGACCCCGCTGGGCTACACCGGCTGGTTCTACACGGCGGTGGCGCTGGTGGCCGGCGGCTACTGGCTCTGGGAGGCGCACGGACTCCAGTCGCGCGCCAAGGCCGGGGAGAGCGGCGGCAAGCTCAAGGAGATGCGGCTGTTCCACTGGTCCATCACCTATGTCTCGCTGCTCTTCGTGGCGGTGGCGGTGGATCCCTTCCTGCGGTAACCGCCGGGAGACAGACATCGCGGGCGGGGTGCGTGGCCGAGGCCACGTGCCCCGCCCGTCGCTTATTGATCTACCCGTCGGTAGCATCCCGTTCATGGCAGAGATCGAGCAGGTCGACCAGAGCGACGAGAACAGCGACGAGAACAAGGACCGGTCCCGGCGGGAGGCGCGCGACGAGCGCAGGGCCGCCCGGCTAGCGAAGCAGATCGGTGCCTTCACCAAGCGGCACGGCGGCGCCGAGGGGCAGCTCGCGTACCTCGGACAGGCGGGCACCCGCATCGTGCTCGTCGGGGAGGACGGCCACTGGGGCGATCTCGTCGCTCCCTCGCACGCCCTCGCCAAGAACGCCGCCGAGAAGGCGGGGCTCACCCTGCACGAGTCCTTCGACGGGGAGTTCGCGGCCAAGGTGCGCACCGGGCCGTACGAGTGGAGCCGGATGGCCGGCATCCAGGTCGGCGGCCGCGCCCACAGCTGACGGGCCGCCCCTGAGGCTGTCGGACGACTGTCGGATGCTGACAGCGCTACGGCTGTCAGACGGTGGACAGCGCCGTGTCCGACTGCGCGGGGATCTCCGCCGTGGTCCGCGGCCGCTCGCGCAGGCTCATCGCCACCCGAAGGACGGAGATCCACACCAGGCAGGAGCCGAACATGTGGGCGCCGACCAGGACTTCGGGGAGATCGGTGAAGAACTGCACATAGCCGATGGCGCCCTGGGCGAGCAGGACCAGCAGCAGGTCGCGGGCGCGCGCCCGGGTGTCGAGGGGGGCGTCCACCACGCGCAGGACCAGCCACATCGCCAGGGCCAGCGCGCAGACGATCCAGGCGAACACCGCGTGCACATGGGCGGCGGTGGCCCAGTCGAACGGCATCCTGGGGACATCGCTGCTGTCGCCCGCGTGCGGTCCTGAGCCCGTCACCGTCGTACCCGCCGCGATCAGTACCACCGAGGCGACGACGAGCGCCCAGGACAGCTTGCGCACGGGGCGCGGGACGCGCGGGCGTGCGGCGCCGTCGCCCTCGCGGGTGCGCAGCCAGGTCAGGGTGGTGACGGTGAGCAGGCCGGTGGCGAGGACGAAGTGGCCCGCCACGGTCCAGGGGTTGAGCCCCATCCACACGGTGACGCCGCCGATGACGGCATTGCCCATCACGATCCAGAACTGCGACCAGGCGAGCCGGGTCAGTCCGCGCCGCCGGGGCTTGGTGGAGCGCGCCGCGATGATCGCCCAGCCGACCGCCGCGCACAGGACGTACGTCAGCATCCGGTTGCCGAACTCGATCGCGCCGTGCAGCCCCTGTTCCGGTGTGGCGAAGAGGCTGTCGTCCGTGCACTTGGGCCAGGTGTCGCAGCCGAGGCCGGAACCGGTCAGCCGGACCGCGCCGCCGGTGATGATGATCAGCACGCTCATCAGGACGGCGCCGAGCGCGGCGCGCTGGAGCGTACGGGGGGACGGCGTCCAGCGCTGGGCGATGTAGGCGAGGGGGGTCAGCACGGCAACCATGGTAGGCGCGAGCTTGTGCAGGTTTTCACGAGGGGTACGTATGCCGCGTCTCCACGGCCACGGAGGCCCGTTTCCCGCCTACTCCCAGCGGAAGAACACACCTGCCGCGCCGAGGCCGGCGGCGGCCCAGACGGTGAGGACGCCCAGGTCGCCCCAGGGCATCGCCGCGCCGTGCTGGAGGACGTCCCGCAGCCCGTCGGAGAGCGCCGAGATCGGCAGCAGCCCGAGCACCGACTGCGCCGCGTCCGGGAACCTGTCCAGCGGCACGATCACTCCGCCGCCCACCAGGAGCAGCAGGAAGACCAGGTTCGCGGCGGCGAGGGTCGCCTCGGCCCTGAGCGTCCCGGCCATCAGCAGGCCGAGCCCGGAGAAGGCCGCGGTGCCCAGCACGAGCAGCAGCAGGACGGCGAAGGGGTTGCCGTGCGGCGACCAGCCGAGCGCGAAGGCGATCACCGTCAGCAGCGCGATCTGGAGCACTTCGGTGACCAGCACGGACAGCGTCTTGGCGGTCATCAGGGCCCAGCGCGGCAGTGGCGAGGCGGCGAGCCGCTTGAGCACTCCGTACCGCCGCTCGAAGCCGGTGGCGATGGCCTGGCCGGTGAACGCCGTGGACATCACGGCCAGCGCGAGGACACCGGGGGCCAGGAAGTCCACCGCCTTGTCGGTGCCGGTGTCGATGATGTCGACCGTCGAGAACAGCACCAGCAGCAGCGACGGGATGATCACGGTCAGCAGCAGCTGTTCGCCGTTGCGCAGCAGCAGCTTCGTCTCGAACGCCGTCTGCGCCGTGATCATGCGGAGCAGCGGGGCGGCGCCGGGCGCCGGGGCGTACGTACCGGTGCTCATGAACGCAGCTCCCTGCCGGTCAGTTCGAGGAAGACGTCCTCCAGGGTGTGCCGCTCGACGGAGATGCCGTCCGGCATCACGCCGTGCTGTGCGCACCAGGAGGCCACCGTGGCCAGCAGCTGCGGATCGACCGTGCCGCCGATCCGGTACGCGCCCGACGCCGGCTCGTCGG
Source organism: Streptomyces sp. NPDC042201 (assembly GCF_055582185.1). NCBI lineage: Bacteria > Bacillati > Actinomycetota > Actinomycetes > Kitasatosporales > Streptomycetaceae > Streptomyces > Streptomyces sp. NPDC042201. The sequence continues at coordinate 198,393 of NZ_JBVJDS010000014.1, forward strand.
CCGTGCTGCCGTGGGGCAGCGCCTTCAGCAGCGAGCCGAGGTCGAGCCCGGGGCGCCCGGTGAAGCGCAGGGTGTTCTCCGCGCCGTCGCGGCACAGCTCCTCGGGGCTGCCCTGGGCGATGACCTTGCCGGCGTCGATGATCACGACATCGTCGGCCAGCGCCTCGGCCTCGTCCATGAAATGCGTGGTCAGTACCGTGCCCACGCCGTCGGCGCGCAGCTCGCGCACGAGATCCCAGGTGGAGCGGCGGGCCTGCGGGTCGAGCCCGGCGGTCGGTTCGTCCAGGAAGACCAGTTCGGGGCGGCCGACGACGGCCAGGGCGAGCGCGAGCCGCTGCTGCTGGCCGCCGGAGAGCCGCCGGTAGGTGGTACGGCCGCAGCCGCCCAGGCCGAGCCGCTCGATCAGGGCGTCCACATCGAGCGGGCGCGCGTGCAGCCGGGCCATGTGGCGGAGCATCTCGTCGGCGCGCGCGCCGGAGTACACGCCACCCGACTGGAGCATCACGCCGATACGGGGGCGGAGCCGGGCGGCGTCGGCGACGGGGTCGAGACCGAGGACGCGTACGGTGCCCGCGTCGGGTCTGCGGTAGCCCTCGCACATCTCGACCGTGGTGGTCTTGCCCGCTCCGTTGGGGCCGAGGACGGCGGTGACCGTACCGGCGCGGACCACCAGATCCAGGCCGTCCACGGCGGCCTTGCCCCTGTAGCGCTTGACCAGGCCCCGGATCTCCACGACGGGCTCTCCGGGGGTCCGGCCCGCGGCGGTGCCGCTTTCGGGCAGGGAATCACCCGGGAGGTCGCTGTACATGCCGGGAAGTCTAGGCAGCGCCGCGAGGGCCCCGGTCCGCGGGGGCGAAAGGGGCGGTCAGCACGGGTGGAACGCGCCTTATTAGGTAACCCTTAGTGATGGAGCGCACGGTGACCTGCGCCGGACGACGGTTGTCACGGTCGGAGGAATTACGCAACAATGGCGTTGTGAAATACGTTGGCGAGGCTCCCCAGGAGGAACTCGCGACCGGCGAGCACTCGACTCGCAACCGGGTCGCGCGCTCCATCCTGGACCACGGCCCGTCCACCGTCTCCGAGCTGGCGGGGCGCCTCGGCCTGACCCAGGCCGCCGTCCGCCGTCATCTCGACACCCTCGCCGCCGATTCCGTGGTGGAACCGCGCGACCAGCGTGTCTACGGCTCGCGTGGCCGCGGCCGCCCCGCCAAGGTGTTCGTCCTGACCGACTGCGGCCGGGACGCCTTCGATCAGTCCTACGACCAGCTCGCCGCCGACGCCCTGCAGTGGATCGCCCGGGCGGCCGGCGGCGGAGAGCGGGGCGAGGCGGCCGTCGCCGCCTTCGCCCGCGCCCGGATCGCCGCCCAGGCCGGGGCCTACCGCGAGGCGGTCGAGGCCGCCGAGCCCGGGAAGCGTACCGAGGCACTCGCCAAGGCGCTGAGCACCGACGGGTACGCTGCTACGGCGCGTAGCGCGCCCAACCAGCAGGGCGAGCAGCTCTGCCAGCACCACTGCCCGGTCGCGCATGTCGCCGAGCAGTACCCCCAGCTGTGCGAGGCGGAGACGGAATTCTTCTCCCAGCTGCTCGGGACGCATGTGCAGCGGCTGGCCACCATCGCGCACGGTGACGGGGTCTGCACGACATTCATTCCCCGTGCCACCCCACAGACCACCCATCACGCATCTGCAAGCACAGCCGGGAGGAACCCCGAATGACGCTCCCCACGGAGACTGCCCATCCTGAGCTCGAGGGTCTGGGCACGTACGAATTCGGCTGGGCCGACTCCGACGCGGCCGGCGCCGCTGCCAAGCGCGGTCTCTCCGAGGCTGTCGTCCGCGACATCTCGGAGAAGAAGAACGAGCCGGAGTGGATGCTGAAGCTGCGGCTCAAGGGTCTGCGCCTGTTCGACAAGAAGCCCATGCCCAACTGGGGCTCGGACCTGTCGGGCATCGACTTCGACAACATCAAGTACTTCGTACGGTCCACCGAGAAGCAGGCCGCTTCCTGGGAGGAACTGCCGGAGGACATCAAGAACACGTACGACAGGCTCGGCATCCCCGAGGCGGAGAAGCAGCGTCTCGTCGCCGGTGTCGCCGCGCAGTACGAGTCCGAGGTCGTCTACCACCAGATCCGCGAGGACCTGGAGGAGCAGGGCGTCATCTTCCTGGACACCGACACGGCGCTCAAGCAGCACCCGGAGCTGTTCCAGGAGTACTTCGGCACGGTCATCCCGGTCGGCGACAACAAGTTCGCCTCGCTGAACTCGGCCGTGTGGTCCGGCGGATCGTTCATCTATGTGCCGAAGGGTGTGCGCGTCGACATCCCGCTCCAGGCCTACTTCCGTATCAACACGGAGAACATGGGCCAGTTCGAGCGGACGCTGATCATCGTCGACGAGGACGCCTACGTCCACTACGTCGAGGGCTGTACCGCCCCGATCTACTCCTCGGACTCGCTGCACAGCGCCGTGGTCGAGATCATCGTCAAGAAGGGCGCGCGCTGCCGCTACACGACCATCCAGAACTGGTCGAACAACGTCTACAACCTGGTCACCAAGCGCGCCGTGGCGTACGAGGGCGCGACCATGGAGTGGGTCGACGGCAACATCGGCTCCAAGGTCACCATGAAGTACCCGGCCGTCTACCTGATGGGCGAGCACGCCAAGGGCGAGACCCTGTCCATCGCCTTCGCGGGCGAGGGCCAGCACCAGGACGCCGGCGCCAAGATGGTCCACATGGCCCCGAACACCTCGTCGAACATCGTCTCCAAGTCGGTGGCGCGCGGTGGCGGCCGTACCTCGTACCGCGGTCTGATCGAGATCGGCGAGGGCGCCGCGGGCTCCAAGTCCAACGTGCTCTGTGACGCGCTGCTGGTCGACACCATCTCGCGCTCCGACACCTACCCGTACGTGGACGTCCGCGAGGACGACGTGTCCATGGGCCACGAGGCGACCGTCTCCAAGGTCTCCGAGGACCAGCTCTTCTATCTGATGAGCCGCGGTCTCTCCGAGTTCGAGGCGATGGCGATGATCGTGCGCGGCTTCGTCGAGCCGATCGCCAAGGAACTGCCCATGGAGTACGCGCTGGAGCTCAACCGGCTGATCGAGCTGCAGATGGAAGGCTCCGTCGGCTGACCCGGCTCGACACGCCCTTCCCCAGCAGCGACCGTTTTCTTACGCAGAGGCAGAGAGAGAGCACGACGACAGCCATGGCTGAGGCTCAGAACATTCCGGCGGGTTCCACCACCGCCGGGTCGATCGCGGTGGCCGCCGAGTCCACCGTCGCCACGCGCATGAGCGCGCCCCCCTCCTTCGACGTCGCGGACTTCCCCGTCCCGCACGGCCGTGAGGAGGAGTGGCGGTTCACGCCGCTGGAGCGGCTGCGCGGTCTGCACGACGGCACCGCCGTCGCGGTGGACGGCAGCGTCACGATCGAGGTGACCGCCCCCGAGGGCGTCATCGTCGAGACCGTCGGCCGTGACGACGCACGCGTCGGCAAGGCCGGTACGCCGGTGGACCGGGTCGCCGCCCAGGCGTACTCCTCCTTCGAGAAGGCCTCGGTCGTCTCGGTGCCCAAGGAGACGGTGCTGAGCGAGCCGATCCGGATCGCCGTCCACGGCGAGGGCGGGACCGCCTATGGCCACCAGATCATCGAGCTGGGAGCCTTCGCCGAGGCGGTCGTGGTCATCGACCACACCGGCGACGCGGTGATCGCCGGTAACGTCGACTACCTCATCGGCGACGGCGCCAAGCTGACCGTCGTCTCCGTCCAGGACTGGGACGACAAGGCCGTCCATGTCGCCCAGCACAACGCGCTGGTCGGCCGGGACGCCTCCTTCAAGTCGATCGTGGTCACCTTCGGCGGCGATCTCGTACGGCTCCAGCCGCGCGTCCAGTACGCCGCCCCCGGCGGTGAGGCCGAGCTGCTCGGCCTCTACTTCACCGACCGCGGCCAGCACCAGGAGCACCGCCTCTTCGTCGACCACAACGCCCCGCACTGCAAGTCCAACGCCGCGTACAAGGGCGCGCTGCAGGGCATCGACGCGCACGCCGTATGGATCGGCGATGTGCTCATCCGCGCCTCGGCCGAGGGCACCGACACCTACGAGATGAACCGGAACCTGGTCCTCTCGGACGGCGCGCGGGTCGACTCCGTGCCGAACCTGGAGATCGAGACCGGTGAGATCGCCGGCGCCGGCCACGCCTCGGCCACCGGCCGGTTCGACGACGAGCAGCTCTTCTATCTGATGGCCCGCGGCATTCCGGAGACCGAGGCCCGCCGCCTCGTCGTCCGGGGCTTCTTCGCCGAGCTGGTCCAGCAGATCGGTCTGCCGGACGTCGAGGAACGCCTGCTGGCCAAGATCGAGGCGGAGCTGGAGGCATCGCTCTGATGGCCTTCGTCCGTGTCTGTGGGCTGGGCGAGCTGGAGGAGGACACCCCGAAGCGGGTGGAACTCGACGGCACGCCGGTCTCCATCGTCCGTACCGAGGGCGAGGTGTTCGCGATCAACGACATCTGCTCGCACGCGAATGTGTCGCTGTCGGAGGGCGAGGTCGAGGACTGCATGATCGAATGCTGGTTGCACGGCTCCAGCTTCGACCTCCGTACCGGTAAACCGTCCGGTCTTCCCGCGACGCGCCCCGTCCCCGTATACCCCGTAAAGATCGAAGGGGACGATGTGCTCGTCTCCGTCACCCAGGAGTCCTGAGTCACCCATGGCAACGCTTGAAATCCATGACCTGCACGTCTCCGTCGAGGCCGAGCACGGCGCCCGCGAGATCCTCAAGGGCGTCGACCTGACCGTCAAGCAGGGCGAGACGCACGCCATCATGGGCCCCAACGGCTCCGGCAAGTCGACCCTCGCCTACTCCCTCGCGGGCCACCCCAAGTACACGATCACCGGTGGCACCGTGACGCTGGACGGCGAGGACGTCCTGGCGATGACCGTCGACGAGCGCGCCCGCGCCGGCCTCTTCCTCGCGATGCAGTACCCGGTCGAGGTCCCCGGCGTCTCGGTCTCCAACTTCCTGCGCACCTCCGCCACCGCCGTCCGCGGCGAGGCCCCCAAGCTGCGTACGTGGGTGAAGGAGGTCAGGGAGACCATGGAGCGCCTCCAGATGGACCCCGCCTTCGCCGAGCGGAACCTGAACGAGGGCTTCTCCGGCGGTGAGAAGAAGCGCCACGAGATCCTCCAGCTCGAACTGCTCAAGCCCAGGATCGCGATCCTCGACGAGACCGACTCCGGCCTCGACGTCGACGCGCTGCGCGTCGTCTCCGAGGGCGTCAACCGCGTCCGGGAGACCGGCGAGGTCGGCACCCTGCTGATCACGCACTACACGCGGATTCTCCGCTACATCAAGCCCGACTTCGTGCATGTCTTCGCACAGGGCCGCATCGCCGAGTCCGGCGGCGCGGAGCTGGCCGACAAGCTGGAGAACGAGGGCTACGAGGCATACGCGAAGGGTGGCGTCACGGCGTGACACAGTTGCCGGGCCTTCTCGACACCGAGGCGATCCGCAAGGACTTCCCCCTGCTGGATCGTGTGGTCCACGACGGGAAGAAGGTCGTTTACCTGGACAACGCGGCGACCTCGCAGAAGCCGCGCCAGGTGCTCGACGCCCTCAACGAGTACTACGAGCAGCACAACGCCAATGTCCACCGTGGCGTGCATGTGCTCGCCGAGGAGGCCACGGCGCTGTACGAAGGCGCCCGTGACAAGGTCGCCGCCTTCATCAACGCGCCCAGCCGCGATGAGGTGATCTTCACCAAGAACGCCTCCGAGTCGCTCAACCTCGTCGCCAACATGCTCGGCTGGGCGGACGAGCCGTACCGGGTGGACCACGAGACCGAGATCGTCATCACGGAGATGGAGCACCACTCCAACATCGTGCCGTGGCAGCTGCTCTCGCAGCGCACCGGCGCGAAGCTGAAGTGGTTCGGCCTCACCGACGACGGCCGGCTCGACCTGTCCCACATCGACGAGGTCATCACGGAGAAGACGAAGATCGTCTCCTTCGTACTGGTCTCCAACATCCTGGGCACGGTCAACCCGGTCGAGGCGATCGTCCGGCGGGCGCAGGAGGTCGGCGCGCTGGTGCTGATCGACGCCTCGCAGGCCGCCCCGCACATGACGGTCGACGTGCAGGCCCTCCAGGCCGACTTCGTGGCCTTCACCGGCCACAAGATGTGCGGTCCGACCGGCATCGGGGTCCTCTGGGGCCGGCAGGAGCTGCTGGAGGACCTGCCGCCGTTCCTGGGCGGTGGCGAGATGATCGAGACCGTGTCGATGCACTCGTCGACCTACGCTCCGGCGCCGCACAAGTTCGAGGCGGGTACGCCCCCGATCGCCCAGGCCGTCGGCCTCGGCGCGGCCGTGGACTATCTCTCCGCGATCGGCATGGACGCCATCGCCGCGCATGAGCACGCGATCACCGCGTACGCGGTGAAGCGGCTGCTGGAGGTCCCGGACCTCAGGATCATCGGCCCGGCCACGGCCGAGGACCGCGGCGCCGCGATCTCCTTCACGCTCGGGGACATCCATCCGCACGATGTGGGGCAGGTGCTCGACGAGCAGGGCATCGCGGTCCGGGTCGGCCACCACTGCGCGCGGCCGGTCTGCCTGCGGTACGGAATTCCCGCGACCACGAGGGCGTCTTTCTATCTGTACTCCACTCCCGCCGAGGTCGACGCTCTGGTCGAGGGGCTGGAGCACGTCCGTAACTTCTTCGGATGAGGACTTGAGAGGCTGTCCGTGAAGCTGGATTCGATGTACCAGGACGTCATCCTGGACCACTACAAGCACCCGCACGGGCGCGGTCTGCGGGACGGCGACGCCGAGGTGCACCACACCAACCCCACCTGCGGTGACGAGATCACCCTGCGGGTGCGGTACGAGGGTTCGCTGATCGCGGATGTCTCGTACGAGGGCCAGGGCTGCTCGATCAGCCAGGCCAGCGCATCCGTACTGAACGAACTCCTGGTCGGCAAGGAGCTGGCCGAGGCGCAGAAGATCCAGGGCACCTTCCTGGAGCTGATGCAGTCCAAGGGGCAGATCGAGCCGGACGACGCCATGGAGGAGGTGCTGGAGGACGCGGTCGCGTTCGCCGGCGTCTCGAAGTACCCCGCCCGCGTCAAGTGCGCTCTGCTGAGCTGGATGGCGTGGAAGGACGCGACGGCCCAGGCTCTGGGCGGCAGCGCGACGAAGGAGACGGCATGAGCGAGAACGAGACCGTGACCATGAAGCCGGCCTCGGAGGACGAGGTCCGCGAGGCGCTGTACGACGTCGTAGACCCCGAGCTGGGCATCGATGTCGTCAACCTCGGTCTGATCTACGGCATCCACATCGACGATTCCAATATCGCCACCCTGGACATGACCCTGACGTCCGCGGCCTGTCCGCTGACCGATGTGATCGAGGACCAGGCGAAGTCGGCGACGGACGGCATCGTCAGCGAACTCAAGATCAACTGGGTCTGGATGCCGCCGTGGGGACCGGACAAGATCACGGACGACGGCCGCGAGCAGCTGCGCGCGCTGGGCTTCAACGTCTGAGCTGACGCTCACGAAAGGGCCCCACGACCGACCGGGCGGTTTCTAGGGGTTGTTGCAACACGTGGTTGGTCTGATCGGGCCGCGAGTAGTTTTTGCAGGCGCTCGGCTGGGGTTTCCCAGCCGAGCGTT
>NZ_JBVJDS010000015.1:0-150615 GCF_055582185.1 Streptomyces sp. NPDC042201
CGGCCGGAATAAGGTCGATGGTTCACAGCGTCCTCGCTGTGTTTTCTTCAAAGGAACCTCAACCCACCTTGCGGTAGGTCGGGGTATCAACATATTTGGCGTTGACTTTTGGCACGCTGTTGAGTTCTCAAGGAACGGACGCTTCCTTTGTACTCACCCTCTCGGGCTTTCCTCCGGGCTTCCCTTCGGCATTTCGTGTTTCAAACTCTATCAGGCTTTTTCGCTCTCCCCGACCACCGTTTCGCGGACACGCAAAAGGAGATCGAGTTAATGATCAAGACTTGATAGATGCCGCCGACCCCCGACTCAAAGTCGCGCTGGGGTCAGGCAGGAGTACGACACTACATGCGGTCGGCCGACGCAGGCAAATCCATTCCGGTGCGTCCCCCGATCTGTCAACCGTCAGCTCTCATGCGGAACCGTCACTTCCTATGACTTACCCTTCTGAACAGCACGTCGTCCCCTCACAGGCGGTGACGGCGGACCCGATTTTCTCCGCTCTTGGGAGGCTCCCCATGACCCTCGTGACCGCCCCACTGCCCGGACGCGTCATCGGGCTTGCCGCTGTCCCCGATCCGGTGTTCTCCGGCGCGATGGTGGGGCCCGGCACCGCCATCGATCCGGTGCGGGAGCCGGGCGAGGCCGTGTCTCCGGTCGACGGCGTGGTGGTCTCCCTGCATCCGCACGCCTTCGTCGTCGTCGACTCCGCCGACCACGGCGTACTGACCCACCTGGGCATCGACACCGTGCAACTCAACGGTGAGGGCTTCGAGCTGCTCGTAGAGAAGGGCGACACGGTCGCGCGCGGACAGGCCGTCGTGCGCTGGAACCCCGCTGCCGTCGAAGCGGCCGGCAAGTCCCCTGTCTGTCCGGTCGTGGCGCTCGACGCGTCGGCCGGCTCCCTCGCCGACCTCCGCGAGGACGGCGAGGTGAAGGCCGGCGACTCTCTCTTCGGCTGGCAGTGACGGCGGCGCCGTATCTCAGGGACGGGCACTGAGCGCTCGTCGCACATCCATCGCGGCGACAGGGTCGTCGCACAATCGGAGACGGTGAAATGCAGACAACGCTGCGAGGGGTCGGGGTCAGCCACGGAGTGGCGATCGGCGAAGTCCGTCATATGGGGACCGCGGTACTGGAGCCGCCGGCCAAGCAGATTCCGCCGGAGGAGGCGGAGCGCGAGCAGGGGCGCGCCCGCCAGGCCGTCGACGCGGTGGCGGCCGACCTGATGGCCCGGGGCAATCTGGCCGGCGGCGAGGCGCAGGCGGTGCTCGAGGCGCAGGCGATGATGGCTCAGGATCCTGAGCTGATGGCCGATGTGGACCGGCGGATCGCCGTCGGGAGCACGGCGGAGCGCGGGGTGTACGACGCGTTCGCCTCGTACCGCGCGCTGCTCGCCAATGCCGGTGAGTATCTGGCGGGGCGGGTCGCGGACCTGGACGACGTGCGGAATCGTATCGTCGCCCGGCTGCTGGGCGTTCCGATGCCGGGTGTGCCGGACAGCGACGAGCCGTATGTACTGATCGCGCGCGATCTCGCCCCCGCGGACACGGCGTTGCTCGACCCGGCTCTGGTGCTCGGTTTTGTGACCGAGGAGGGCGGGCCGACGAGCCACAGCGCGATTCTGGCGCGGGCGCTCGGGGTGCCGGCCGTGGTCGCGCTGCCGGGGGCCAAGGAGCTGGCCGAGGGCACCCTGATCGCGGTCGACGGCAGTACCGGTGAGGTCTTTGTCGAGCCGAGCGCCGAGAAGCGGTCGGAGCTCGAGCGGGCGGCCGCCGCGCGGAAGGCCGCGCTGTCCGCTGCCACCGGGCCGGGTGCGACCTCGGACGGTCACAAGGTGCCGCTGCTCGCGAATATCGGCGGACCCGCGGATGTGCCGGCGGCCGTCGAGGCGGGTGCCGAGGGCGTCGGGCTGTTCCGTACCGAGTTCCTGTTCCTGGACGACAGCCGGCAGGCGCCGTCGGAGGAGAAGCAGGTCGAGGCGTACCGCAAGGTGCTCGAGGCGTTCCCCGAGGGCCGGGTGGTCGTGCGGGTGCTGGACGCCGGCGCCGACAAGCCGCTGGACTTCCTGACCCCCGCCGACGAGCCGAACCCGGCGCTCGGTGTGCGTGGTCTGCGGAGTCTGCTGGATCACCCGGATGTGCTGCGGACCCAGCTGACGGCGCTGTCGAAGGCCGTTGCGGGGCTGCCCGTGTATCTGGAGGTCATGGCGCCGATGGTGGCCGACCGTACGGATGCGAAGGCGTTCGCGGACGCGTGCCGTGAGGCGGGGCTGACCGCGAAGGTCGGCGCGATGGTGGAGATTCCGTCCGCCGCTCTGCGGTCCCGGTCGATTCTTCAGGAGGTCGAGTTCCTTTCCTTGGGGACCAACGATCTGGCGCAGTACACCTTCGCCGCCGACCGGCAGGTGGGTGCGGTGTCGCGGCTGCAGGATCCGTGGCAGCCCGCGCTGCTCGATCTGGTGGCGCTGTCGGCCGAGGGCGCCAAGGCCGAGGGCAAGAGCTGTGGTGTGTGTGGTGAGGCTGCCTCCGATCCGCTGCTCGCCTGTGTGCTCACCGGGCTGGGGGTGACGTCGTTGTCGATGGGTGCGGCGTCCATCGCCTATGTGCGGTCGGCCCTGGCGAAGCACACGCTGGCGCAGTGCGAGCGTGCCGCCGCGGCCGCGCGGGCCGCGGACACGGCCGAGGGCGCCAGGGAGGCCGCACAGGCGGTGCTGTCCGGCGAGTGAGCCGGCCGGCCGGATTCCGGCCGGGTTCTGAGGGGGCTTCCCGCCGCACTGTGGCGGGAAGCCCCTTCGGCGTTCAGTGGTGGGTGCCGGTGTCGTCGAGGCCGAGGTCGAAGCCCGCGCGGTACTCCACCCCTGGCTCCGGGGAGAGCGGCTCTCCGGTGTCCGCGTCGGTGCAGTAGGCGCTGAAGACCTCGCCCTCGGTGAGCGGGACGAGGCTGCCGCGGTGGAGGCGCCAGCCGTGCAGCCGGTCCGGTGTGTCGGGTGCTGTCGTACGGAGCACCACTCCCCCGGAGCTCTCCAGGGCGATACCGACGGCGAGCACGCTGACGAATTCGGCGCCTTCGGACGAGTCGAGTTGGCCGGGCTCCCCGTCGGGGCGGTCGGTGTGGAGGACGGCAAGGAGTTGTTCGTCGGCCGCGGGGATGGAGCAGACGAGGTGGTGGGTGCCTCGTTCCGCCACTTCGATCAGTCGGAAGAGGATGTGGGAGGCACGCTCGAAGGCCGCGCGTCCGATGTCCAGTCCGCAGTCGGCGCACGCTCCGAGGTCGGCGAGGAGCGTCGTCGCGTACTCCCAGGTGGCCTTGCGGACCGCGGTGTTGATGAGGAGGGGGACGAGGCTGTCCAGGGACTGGCCGGTGTAGGCGACGGCGGCGCCGCCGGAGGCGATGCGGGCCGTGAAGCGGCTGCGGCTGACCGCGGTGTCGGGGTCGAGCCCGGCGTCTTCGCAGTACTCCGCGAACTCCTCGGGGTCGAAGAGGGCGACGGTGGTGTGCACGCCCTGGGCCGCCAGGGATCTCAGCAGGCCGTCGATCTGCCGCAGATACGTGGCGTGGTCGTCGAAGGTGAAGGTGCGGTAGCACCGCATCGCGGTGAAGTCCCGCTCGTCGGCCAGCAGGCCGACGGTGCTGGGGACTTCGCGGCGCAGTCTGCGCCGCATGGTCCTGGCCGTCCTCTCCTGGCCGGACCTCTCCGCCCGGCCTGCCGGCCGGCTGTGCTCGGTGTGCGCCATGACTCCCCCTGAGCGCTGTCGATAATGACTCACTGACAGTAACCAGGGGGTCTGACAGTCGGCCGTGCGAGCCGTCGGCGGCCGGTGGCGGTCAGGCGGTCAGTGACGTTCGCGGGCGAGGTTCTCGTAGAAACGCAGCAGTTCGAGGTTGTCGACGGATCCCGCGTTGACGGCCTTGTCCAGCGCGGTGCCCTGGAGGAGGCGTTTGACCGGGACTTCGATGCGCTTGCCGGTCAGGGTGTGCGGGACACCGGGGACTTCGATGATCTCGTCCGGGACATGGCGCGGCGAGAGCTGCGTACGGATCGTCTGCTGGATGCGCGTCCGCAGGGCGTCGTCGAGGACGGCCCCCTCGGCGAGATGGACGAAGAGCGGCATCCAGTACCCGCCGTCCGGCTCCTCCAGGCCGATGACGAGGGATTCGCGGATCTCGGGGAGCCGTTCGACGGCTTCGTAGATGTCGGCGGAGCCCATGCGGACGCCCTGGCGGTTCAGGGTGGAGTCGGAGCGGCCGTGGATGACCACCGAGCCACGCTCCGTGATGGTGATCCAGTCGCCGTGGCGCCAGACACCGGGGAACATCTCGAAGTAGCTGTCGCGGTAGCGGCTGCCGTCGGGGTCGTTCCAGAAGCGGATCGGCATGGACGGCATGGGGTTGGTGACGACGAGTTCACCGACCTCGCCGATGACGGGCTTGCCCTGCGGATCCCAGGACTGGAGGTCGGTGCCCAGGCAGGCCGCCTGAAGCTCCCCGATATGGACGGGGAGGGTGGGTACCGCTCCGGCGAAGCAGCTGCAGACGTCCGTGCCGCCGCTGACGGAGGCGATCCACAGGTCCTCCGCGACGTCGTCGTGGAGCCAGCGGAATCCGTCGGGCGGGAGCGGTGATCCGGTGGTGGCGACGCATTTCACGCGGGAGAGGTCATAGTCGCGGCCGGGGTGTGCCTCCGCCTTGCGGCAGGCCATGACGTATGCGGCGGAGGTGCCGAAGACGGTGGCGCGGGTCCGCTCGGCGACCCCCCACTGGGCGTCGATGGCGGGGAAGCCGGGGCTCCCGTCGTACAGCACGATCGTGGTGCCGGTGAGCAGCCCGGAGACGAGGAAGTTCCACATCATCCAGCCGGTGGAGGTGAACCAGAAGAAGCGGTCCTCGGGGCCGAGGTCACAGTGCAGGCCGAGCTGCTTGAAGTGTTCCAGGAGGATGCCGCCCTGGGACTGGACGATGGCCTTGGGCAGGCCGGTGGTTCCCGAGGAGTACAGGACCCACAGGGGGTGGTCGAAGGGGACCTGTTCGAAGACGGGTTCTTCGTCGCCGGGTGTCGCCAGGCCGGCGGTGAGGTCCGACCACGCCAGGGCGCCTTCGGGGGCCGGGGTGCCCAGCAGGGGGATATGGACCACGGCCCGCAGAGTGGGCAGTTCGCGGCGGAGTTCTGCGACGGTCTCGGTGCGGTCGTGTTCCTTGCCGCCGTAGCGGTAGCCATCGACGGTGAACAGCACGACGGGTTCGACCTGCTGGAAGCGGTCCAGGACGCTGCGGGCGCCGAAGTCGGGGGCGCAGGAGGTCCAGACCGCGCCGACGGCCGCGGTGGCGAGCAGCGCGGTGACGGCCTGCGGGATGTTGGGGAGATAGCCGCTGACGCGGTCTCCGGGGCGTACGCCGAGGGCGCGCAGTTCCGCGGCGAGCACGGTCACCTGGCGGCGCAGCTCGGCCCAGCTGACCGGGGTCGGTTCTTGTGTCTCGTCGACATACAGGAGTGCCGGTTCATGGGCGCGGGCCGGGTCTTCGGCGGTGCGCAGGGCGTGTTCCGCGTAGTTGAGGGTGGCGCCGGGGAACCATGCGGCGCCGGGCATGGTGCGGTCGCCCAGGACGCGTTCGTACGGGGTGGAGAACCGTACGTCGAACCAGTCGGCGACGGCGGCCCAGAACGTCTCCAGCTCATCGACGGACCAGCGGTGCAGCGCCGCGTAGCCGCCCTCGGCCGGGGCCCCGTACCGCTCGGCCGCCCAGCTCTGGAAGTGGGTGACGCGGGCGGCCGCGATGCGATCGGGGTCCGGCTGCCAGAGGGGGGCTGGGCTGGCGGCTGCGGTCATGGGGCGGCTCCCGGGCTGGCTCGACGCGTGGTGTGCGCATGTCGCGCGCACGGCGTGGGTGTGCGCGTGACGCGGCTGACAGGGACGATGCCATGTGATCGTCATTCGCACCAGGTTTCGCCACCCATGGTGGACACGGCGGATATGTGCTCTCACCACGGGTGAACGGGAGTTGAACGAAGCCCCGGAAAACGCGGCCGGATGGCAGGCTGATCAGCATGGACGGTCGTGAACTGGTGCGCTCGATAAAAATGGTCGGCTCGGTACAGGGGCTCCGCGCTGTGCGGTCGGCCTGGCGCCAGCGGCGTACGGATGCCAGAGAGGCGACGCCGCGTGGCACGGAGCGGGCCCGGGTGCCGGGTCAGGTCACCGGCGCCGAGCCGCTGCCGGGAGGCGGCACCGTACGGTTCGCGCGGGCCGAGCTACATGTGTGCGTGACGGTGGCCGGCGCCGTCTTCTGGGGGTGGGACGGCGCGGAGCCGCTGCCGTCGTACGCGCTCGCCGGTCTCCCTCCCGAGCCGGACCCGAGGGCCGAACTGGAGCCCGATACGGACGGCGGCTGGCGGGTGGTGTCGGAGCGGGTGACCGTGGCGGTCTCCCGCCACGGCGGTATCGAGGTCCGTACGCCGGGCGGTGTCGTGCTGCGCCGGGAGCTGCCGCCCCGCTGGTGGGACCGGAGCGCGGGCGGTCCGGCGCGCTGGGTGCAGCGGACCGAGGTGGCGGCGGACGCGCGGTTCTTCGGCCTGGGCGGGCGGGCCTCGGGGCCTCGGCTGCGGGACGGTACGTACCGGCTGTGGAACACCGATCCCGGTGGTGGCTTCGGCCCGGCCGACGATCCGCTGTACGTGACGATGCCGGTGCAGCTGGTGGTGGCCGACGCGGGGACGCATCTGGCGTTCCACGACAACTCGTGGGACGGCCGGGTCGTCCTCAGGGAGGGTGAGGAGGGCGCGGGCTCGGGACACGACAGGCCGGGCACCAGCGAACTGCGGATGGACGGCGGGCCGCTGCGCTGCTGGGTGGTGATCGGCACGCCCGCGCGCGTGCTGCACGGCTGGACCGCGCTCACCGGAGCGCCCGTGCCGCCGCCGTCCTGGGCGCTCGGTCCGCAGCACGCGCGCTGGGGCTTCGGCAGCGAGCGGGAGGTGCGGCGGGTCGTCGCGGGGTACCGGGAGCGGAATCTGCCGCTGTCCGCGGTCCATCTCGACATCGACCACTACGACGCGCACCAGGTCTTCACCGTCGACCGTGAGCGCTTCCCCGATCTGCCGGTGCTCGCCAAGGAGCTGCGTGCCGACGGCGTCCGGCTGGTCTCGATCGTCGACCCCGCGGTGAAGGCGGAGCGCGGGAGCGCGGTGTACGACGGTGGCTCCGCGGCCGGTGCGTTCGTCCGGGACGCGCGGGGCCGGGAGGTACGGGGCGTCGTCTGGCCCGGCGAGTGCGTCTATCCCGATTTCACGGATCCGGCGGCGCGTGAGTGGTGGGGCGGACTCTATGAGGAGCGGCTGGCGCAGGGGTTCGCCGGGGTGTGGCACGACATGAACGAGCCGGTGTCCTTCGCCCCGTTCGGTGACACGACGCTGCCCCGGTCGGCCAGGCACCGGCTGGAGGGCAGGGGCGGCGACCACCGCGAGGCCCACAATGTGTACGCGCTCGCCATGGCGCGGGCCGGTTTCGACGGTCTGCGGCGGCTGCGGCCCGACGAGCGTCCTTTCCTCTTCTCACGATCCGGCTGGGCCGGGATGCAGCGGTACGGCGGCACCTGGTCGGGCGATGTGTCGACGGGCTGGCCGGGGCTGCGGGCCTCGCTCTCGCTGGTGCTGGGGATGGGGCTGTGCGGGGTGCCGTACTCCGGGCCCGATGTGGGCGGTTTCGACGGCATTCCGTCGCCCGAGCTGTATCTGCGCTGGTTCCAACTGGGGGCGTATCTGCCGCTGTTCCGTACGCACTCGGCGATCGACGCGGGCCGCAGGGAGCCGTGGGAGTTCGGTCCTCAGGTGCTCGAACACGCGCGGTCGGCGCTCGCCGAACGGGAGCGGCTGCGGCCGTACTTCGTGACGCTGGCTCAGCTGGCCCGGCTCACCGGGGCGCCGTATGTGCGGCCGCTGTGGTGGGGCGCTCCCGAGGACCGGGCGCTGCGCGACTGCGAGGACGCGTTTCTGCTCGGTGACTCGCTGCTGGTCGCGCCGGTGCTGGAACCCGGCACGGACCGGCGGGCGGTGCGTCTGCCGCGCGGGCGGTGGTACGACACGGCCACGGAGCAGGCGTACGAGGGCCCGGGGCAGATACTGCTGGACGCGCCGCCGTCACGTATCCCGGTCCTGGCGCGGGCGGGTGCGGTGGTCCCCGTACAGGCGGAGGACGGCCGTCTTGAACTGGAGGCGTGGGCGCCGGCGGCCGGCCGCACGGGCGGTGGGCTGGTGGTGCGCGACCCGGGCGACGGCTGGCAGCAGGCGGAGGTGGAGCGCTACACCTCACGGCTGGTGGACGGCGAGGTCCTGGTGGAGCGGGTGACGGACGAGGGGACGGCGGAGCCGGCGTGGGCCGTACGGGCGCGGGGCGCGGGTTCCGTACGCCGCGGGCGCGGGTGAGGTGAGGAGAGGAGAGGGATGAGCTCGTCGTGGGCCACGCGGAGCGATGAGCTCCTCGTTAGCCACGCCGGCTCTCCGTCAGGCGCGGTCCCGGCGGTCGTAGCGGCCGGCGAACCAGGACCGTACGGCCTCCGTGTGCAGCGGGAACGCCAGCTCCGCCGGGGCGCGCAGCAGGTGCCAGCCCTCCGTCTCGTCCGTCGGGGCCGAGGGCGGCAGCTGGGCGGCGGGGCGCTCCGGGAGCAGGCCGAAGAGCAGCAGATGGCCGTGGGGCGAGCTGAGGGCGTCGGCGAGCCGTACGTCCTGCCACGCCGCCTCGATACCCGTCTCCTCCCGCAGCTCCCGTACGACCGCGTGCCGCCAGTCCTCGGTGTGGTCGATGAAACCGCCGGGGAGGGCGGTACCGCCGCGCTGGGGTTCGATGGTGCGGGTGATGACGACGAGCGCGGTGCCCTGGTGGTCCGTCACCGGCAGCAGGGCGACGGCGACGGGCAGCGGGTTGCGGTAGGCCGTGGCGCCGCAGGCCGCGCAGGTGCGGGGCCAGCCGGCCGCCGCGGGGTACGGCGTGCCGCAGCTGCCGCAGTGCGAGTTCGTCACGGGTTTCTTCTTGGGCTCCGACACGCGCGGACTGTATCCGATCTCCCTTCCCCGCGGCCGCCGGACCTGATAAACGAAGTGCCCATGACAAGACTTGCGTCCGTACTCCGCGTCCTGGCCGTCTCGGCCGCCGCACTGCTCACTGCCACCGCCACCGCGCCCGCCGCGCAGGCCGGGCCGGAGCCGGCGGCGCCGAAGGAGTTCGTGGCCCTCCGCTCGGTCGCGCCGACGATCATTCAGGAGATGCGCTACGTCACCCCGCACACCTTCATGGGCGAGCCGGTGGACGGCTACCGGCAGCCGGTCTGTATCGTCACCCGGCCCACCGCCGAGGCGCTGCGCCGGGCCCAGGCACGGCTGCTGCGGCAGGGCTACTCACTCAAGATGTACGACTGCTACCGGCCGCAGCGGGCCGTCGATCACTTCGTGCGGTGGGCGAAGGGTCTCCAGGACGAGCGGATGAAGCAGGAGTTCTATCCGCGCGTCGACAAGTCGCGGCTGTTCGCGGACGGTTACATCGCGGAGAAGTCCGGGCACAGCAGGGGCAGCACGGTGGACCTGACCCTCGTGAAGCTGCCCGCTCTGCCGACACGGCCGTACGTCCCCGGCGAGCAGCTCGCTCCCTGCTACGGCCCGAAGGCCGAGCGGTTCCCCGACAACTCCGTGGACATGGGCACCGGCTACGACTGTTTCGACACGCTCGCGCACACCGACGATCCGCGTGTCCAGGGCGCGCAGCGCGCGAACCGGCAGCTGCTGAAGGGGACGCTGGCCGAGGCCGGGTTCACCAACCTGCCCGAGGAGTGGTGGCACTTCACCTACAAGCCGGAGACCTTCCCGGACAGCTACTTCGACTTCCCGGTCGCATGGGGCTCGGTCATCGGGCACTGACATCTGTTTGCGGTTCCTGTCCGAGCCATTACGGTGCCCTTATGGCGCAGGAGACACGTGAGCAGCAGACGTTTGATTCGTACGAGGAATTCTGGCCCTACTACGTCGCCATGCATTCGAGAGCGGCGACCCGCTGGGTCCATCTGACCGGGACGCTCACGGGGCTCGCGATCAGCGTCTACGGCCTGGCGCGCGGACGGAAGCGGTATGCGGCGGCACTGCCGCTGATCGGCTACGGGACGGCCTGGCCCGCGCACTTCTTCATCGAGAAGAACAATCCGGCCTCGTTCGGGCATCCGGCCTGGTCGCTGCGCGGCGATGTGCAGATGATCCGGATGATGCTGGCGGGCCGCGACGGGGAGCTGGCGGAGATCGCCGCCGAGTGGCTCGCCGAGCACCGCTGACCTTCCCGGGCCCCGTCCGAGCGCCTTACGTTCCGTCCGAGCGTGTCAAGTACTGCCCTGAACTGGGCTTGCTGTCACCGGTCTTGACGACCCGTCAAGGCCGGTGAACACTGCCATTCCGCCGACATCAGCGCACGTCGGCACGCTCACCACGCTCGTCACGGAGATCCGGGGCCTGCGGCCCCGGCCTGGGCCTAGGAGCCGCCTTGAGCAATGGGGACATATTCGTCGGTGAGGTCATCGGGACCGCGATACTCATCCTCTTCGGCGCGGGGGTCTGCGCCGCGGTCACTCTGCATCACTCCAAGGCCAGAGCCGCCGGCTGGGTGGTCATCGCCTTCGGCTGGGGCTTCGGGGTGCTGGCGGGGGCGTACACCGCGGCGCCGCTGTCGGGCGGCCATCTGAACCCGGCCGTGACCGTGGGGATCGCCGTCGACACCGGCGCGTGGGACAAGGTCCCGCTCTACATCCTCGGGCAGATGACCGGCGCGATCATCGGCGCGGTGCTCTGCTGGCTCGCGTACTACGCGCAGTTCCGCGCGAACGCCGACCCCGGCGTGGCGCAGCCGACCCTCGGAATCTTCTCCACCGCGCCGGAGATCCGCAGTCCGGTGGCGAACGTGCTCACCGAGGTGATCGCCACGGCCGCTCTGGTGCTGCCGATCCTGGCCTTCGGGAAGAACGCGGGCATCGGCATCGGTGAAATCCCCGGCAGTGCCGGTGTGTACGGCTCCGGCATCTCGGTCCTGCTGGTCTCCCTGCTGGTCGTGGGGATCGGTCTCTCGCTCGGCGGACCCACCGGCTATGCCATCAACCCGGCCAGGGACCTGGGCCCGCGCATCGTGCACGCGCTGCTGCCGATCCCCAACAAGGGCGGTTCCGACTGGGCTTACGCCTGGGTGCCGGTGGCCGGGCCGCTCGTCGGCGGGGTCCTCGCCGGGATCGTCTTCAACGCCGCCTTCTGACCAGACCGGTCGCCAGACTGACCGTCAGACCGATCGCCGGACCGATCAAGGGGACGTCATGACAGACAAGTTCGTCGCCGCAATCGATCAGGGAACCACATCGAGCCGCTGCATCATCTTCGGTCACGACGGCGCGATCGTCGCCGTCGACCAGCGGGAACACCGCCAGATCTTCCCCAGGCCGGGCTGGGTGGAGCACGACGCCACCGAGATCTGGGCCAAGGTCCAGGCCGTGGTGGCGGGCGCGCTCGCCAAGGCGGGCCTGCGGGCCGACCAGCTCAGCGCGCTGGGCATCACCAACCAGCGTGAGACGACCGTCCTGTGGGACCGGGCGACCGGCAGGCCGGTGCACAACGCGATCGTCTGGCAGGACACCCGTACCTCCGCGCTCTGCCACGAGCTGGGCGGCACGGACGGCCAGGACCGGTTCCGTGACGCCACGGGGCTGCCGCTCGCCAGCTACTTCTCCGGGCCCAAGGTGGCCTGGCTGCTGGACAACGTCCCCGGTCTGCGCCGCCGGGCCGAGCGCGGTGAGATCGCCTTCGGCACGCTCGACTCCTGGCTGATCTGGAACCTCACGGGCGGGACGGACGGCGGGGTGCATGTCACGGACGTGACCAACGCGTCCCGCACCATGCTGATGAACCTGGAGACCCTTCAGTGGGACCGCTCGATCCTCGCGGCGATGAATGTGCCGGAGGCCGTGCTGCCGGAGATCAGGTCCTCGGCGGAGGTGTACGGGACGGCCGTGGGCCGGCTCGCCGGGGTGCCGGTGGCCTCCGCGCTCGGCGACCAGCAGGCCGCGATCTTCGGCCAGGCCTGTTACGACACGGGGACCGCCAAGAACACGTACGGGACGGGCAGCTTCCTGCTGCTCAACACCGGTGAGCGGCCGGTGCCGTCGAAGAGCGGGCTCATCACCACCGTCGGCTACAAGATCGGTGGGGAGGCGCCCGTCTACTGTCTGGAGGGGTCGATCGCGATCACCGGCGCCCTGGTGCAGTGGTTCCGGGACCAGCTCGGCCTCATCCGCTCCGCCGGCGAGATCGAGACGCTCGCGGCGAGCGTGGACGACAACGGCGGGGCGTACATCGTGCCGGCCTTCTCCGGGCTGTTCGCCCCGTACTGGCGCTCGGACGCGCGCGGCGTGATCACCGGTCTGACCGGCTATGTCACCAAGGCGCATCTGGCCCGCGCGGTGCTGGAGGCGACCAGCTGGCAGACGCGCGAGGTGGTGGACGCGATGTACCAGGACTCGGGGGTGCGGATCAGCACGCTCAAGGTGGACGGCGGGATGACCGCCAACAATCTGCTGATGCAGCATCAGGCGGATGTGCTGGGGGTGCCGGTGATCCGGCCGAAGGTCTCGGAGACGACCTGTCTGGGCGCGGCGTACGCGGCGGGGCTCGCGACCGGGGTCTGGTCGGACCTGGACGAGCTGAAGGCGCACTGGAAGCGCGATGTCGAGTGGTCGCCGCGGATGGCGGCGGAGGTGCGCGAGCGTGAGTACGGCAACTGGCGCAAGGCGGTGGAGCGCAGCTTCGGCTGGCACGAGGAGGACGCCCGCTGAGAGCCTGTCGGGTGACCTTCGATCGCCCGATCAGAGGTCACCCGACAGGCTCCCAGCCGTCACCGGGGCCGCCGCGCGGGCGGCCCCGGAGATCCACGGCCCGTATCCCCGACGGCGCGGGGGTGCGGGCCGTGCTCCGTGCGTTCGGCGGTGGTACCGGCTCAGGTCGTCGCGTGTTCGCGTTGGCGCGCCGCGCGGTTCATGGCGTGCTCGACGACCGACACCAGTACCTCCTTGACGGACTCGCGCTCGCGCGCGTCGCACATCACCAGCGGCACCTCGGGGTCGAGGTCGAGCGCCGAGCGCACGGTCTCGCCGGGGAAGCGGTCGGCGCCCTCGAAGCAGTTGACGGCGACCGTGAACGGGATGCCGCGCCGCTCGAAGTAGTCGACGGCGGCGAAGGAGTCCGCGAGGCGCCGGGTGTCGGCCAGCACGACCGCGCCCAGGGCGCCCTGGGCCAGCTCGTCCCAGAGAAACCAGAAGCGGTCCTGGCCCGGGGTGCCGAAGACGTACAGCACCAGGTCCTCGCGGAGGGTGATCCGGCCGAAGTCCATGGCGACCGTGGTGGTGGTCTTGCCCTCGACCCCGTCGACGTCGTCGACGGGCCGGCCCGCCTCGCTCAGCACTTCCTCGGTACGGAGCGGTTTGATCTCGCTGACCGCGCCCACCAGGGTGGTCTTGCCCACCCCGAAGCCGCCCGCGACGAGAATCTTCAGCGTTACCGGACCGACCGGACGCTGCCTGTGGCTAGAGCGCCCGAAGACCATTGATCACCTCGCGGAGAATGTTCACGTCCGGCAGCTCGGCCGGCGGAACGGGACGGGTTACGTGCACCATCTCGTCCTCGACGAGATCGCCGACCAGGACCCGGACCACCCCGACGGGGAGGTCGAGGCCGGCGGCGAGCTCGGCGATCGACTGCGGTGTCTCACAACAGCGTTCGACGATCTCCACATGCTCGGGGGAGAGCGTCTGGTCCCGGCCGGGGTCATCGGCCGCCGGTTCGGGGACGACGACCGCGATCAGGTCGAGCCGGTGGCGGGTCGCGCTGCTGGTGCGGCCGCGCGTCATCGCGTACGGGCGTACCACCGGTCCGGCTTCGCCGTCGAACCAGTGCTGCTGTTCCTGATCTGCGTCACTCATGCCGGTCCATCACCCTCCGGCGGGCAGACCGGTCCGTGGCGCCGTGCCGAGATGGGCGCCGACCCGCTTGACCATGAGCGTCATCTCGTAGGCGACCTGGCCGACGTCGGAGTCCGCGTCGGAGAGCACGGCCAGACAGCTGCCGTCCCCCGCCGCGGTGACGAAGAGGAATGCCTCGTCGAGTTCCACGACGGTCTGCCGGACCATGCCCGCCTCGAAGTGGCGGCCCACGCCCTTGGCCAGGCTGTGGAATCCGGAGGCGACGGCCGCGAGGTGCTCGCCGTCCTCACGCGTGAGGTCCTTGGACGTACCGGTGGCGAGGCCGTCACCGGAGAGGACCACTGCCTTACGGATGCTGGCGACCCGCTCGACGAGCTCGTCCAGGAGCCAGTTGAGCTCTCCCGCGCCGTTGGGGTCGGTGAAGTTGCGTGCTGCGGCGTTCGGTGCGGTCATCGACCGTCCCCCTCCGATGTGGTTCCTTGTGTCTCGCCGGGGCCGGTGGTGTCCTCGGCATCGTTCTGCCGACGACCGCGCTGCCAGCCCCGCTGGAGCGAAGCCATGCGGCTGCGCACTTCGTCCGCGTCCCGCTCGGTGTCCTGGCCCGCGGCGGGCGCCGGGGCGGTGGTGGCGGGGCCCTGGTCCGCGTCCCTCAACTGGGGGGCGAGGCTGGCCTGCCTGACCCGGCGGGGCAGTCCGCCGAACGCGGCCTCGGCCACGTCGGGCGGCAGCTGGTCCCGCACCTGGGCCGCTCCGCCGGGAGGCGCCCCGTCGGACGGCGGTTCTGACGCCGGGTGGGCACGGCCCTGTTCGTCCACCCGCCGGCCGCGGTCCGCGACCAGGGTCGGGGGCTTGCGCCGGGGCAGCCTGCCGGGGTCACCGGGACGGCCCGGCCCGGCGTCCGGGGCCTGCTGATGCTGGTCGTACCGGCCGCGCGCGTCCTGGACGGCGCGGCCGTCACGCCGGTCACGGGCGGTACGGCCGGTCTCCCGCGGGTCGCGGGCGGCGTCGCGCAGGTGTTCCCGGGCGCGGAAGATGCCTCCGCGCTCGCTCTCCGTGTCCTCGATGTCGGCGACACCGTCACCTCCGCCGAGGGCCGGCCCGCTCTGCCTGCCGCGAGCGCCGACCGGGGGTTCGAGCTCGACCGGGCCGTCGAGCGCGGACGGGCCGCTGCCCAGTCCGGCGGGGACCTGGGCCAGCGCGGTCAGCTTGCCGCCGCCCTCGGCGCGGCCGCGGCCGCGCTCCAGGGCGCTCTTGCGGTCGAGCCGGAAGCCGGTGCCCTCGGTCTCGGGGGCGTCGGTGAGCAGCGCGACCGGCAGGAAGACGATCGCGGTGGTCCCGCCGTACGGGGAGGGCTGGAGCGAGACGCGTACGTTCTGCCGCTGGGCGAGCCGGCTGACCACGAACAGTCCGAGCCGGTCGGTGTCGGACAGCTCGAACTCGGGGGTCTCGGCGAGCCGCAGGTTGGCGTCGAGGAGCACTTCGGGGGCCATGCCGAGACCTCGGTCGTGGATCTCCAGGGTGAAGCCGTTGGCGACCCGCTCGCCGTGCACCTGTACCGCGGTGTGCGGGGGCGAGAACACCGTGGCGTTCTCCAGGAGTTCGGCGATGAGATGGGTGAGGTCGGCGACGGCCGGGCCGCCGACGCCGATCCGCGGCAGCCTGCGGACCTCGATGCGCTCGTAGTCCTCGACCTCGGCGACGGCGGCGCGTACGACGTCCATCAGCTGGACCGGCTTGCGCCACTGCCGGGACGGCGCGGCTCCGGAGAGGATCACCAGGCCCTCGGCGTGCCGCCGCATACGCGTGGTCAGGTGGTCGAGACGGAAGAGGTCGGCGAGTTCCTCGGTGTCCTCCGTACGGCGCTCCATGGTGTCGAGGAGCGTCAGCTGACGGTGGAGCAGGACCTGATTGCGGCGGGCGAGGTTGACGAACACCTCGGAGACCCCGCGCCTCAGGTCGGCCTGTTTCACGGCTGCCTCGACCGCCGCGCGCTGGAGTGTGTTGAGCGCCTGGCCGACCTGGCCGACCTCGTCCTTCTCGTAGTCGAGCCGTGGGGCCTCGGTCTCCACGTCGACCTGCTCGCCGGCGGCGAGGCGGCGCATGACGCTGGGGAGGCGCACACCGGAGACCTCGTGGGCCTCCTTGCGCAGCTGGGACAGGTCGCGGATCAGGTCGCGTCCGACGCGTACGGAAATGATGATGGAGGCGAGGAGCGCGGCGAAGCCGAGCACGCCCGCGACGCCGACGCGGAGGAACACGTCGCGGCGGACCGGGTCCACATGCTGCTGGTAGAGCGTCTCGGCGCGTGCGCTCTGGCGCGTCAGGTCCGCCAGGACCGGGGCGGTCATCTCCTGCCAGCGCACCGCGTCGATCGTCTTCGGGTCCTTGACGGCGCCCGCCGCGATGAGGCGGTCCTCGGTGCTGCGCAGGGACAGCGCGGCCGGGGTACGCCAGTACTGCTCCAGTGTCGCGCGGTCCGCGGCGGGCAGGTCGGACAGGTTGGTCTGGTAGAGCAGCGTCCGGTTGGCGACCAGGTCGGAGACGGCGCGGATCTCGTCCGTGGTGAACCTGCGCGCGACCAGCGAGGACGCGATCAGCGCGTCCTCACGGGAGAACATCTCGTTGGCGCGGGCGAGTCCGGTCAGCGAGCGGCCCCAGTTGTCCAGGTCCTCCTGCCGGTGCAGGGTCTCCAGGAAACTGTGGCTGGGATCCACGAGCCGGTTGTAGGAGGACAGCGCCTGTGCGCGGGTCACGGCGTGCTCGTCCACGGAGCGGCGCAGCGACCTGAGGTTGTCCAGGGCCTCGACGAGCGAGGTGAGCGTCTGGGCCGTGGCGGGGTCCAGCCGGCCCCGGACGCCGGACCCGGCGTTCGTCGTGACCAGGGTCACGGCCAGGTCGGTGGCGGTACGCAGGTCCCGGAGCCCACTCAGGGAACCGGTGTCCCTGGGGTCGGCCAGATAGATGAGCGTCTGACGGCGCTCGTTCTGGAGGTCGTGGACCATCTCCTCGATGGGGGTGCCCACCTTGGTGACGACCCGGCTGACATCGAGGAGCTGGAGGGCTTCACGGCCGGTCAGTGTGGTGGCGAAACCCCAGAGGGCGGTGAGCGAGAGGAGCGGCACGAGCAGCAGTGCCACGATCTTCCGGCGGATGGATTTCCCGCGAAAGCGCATGGCCTCCCCCAGCTCGATCCCCGCCCGGTGCGGAGATACTCCGTCAACAAACGGCGCGAGCCTACTACTGCGACAGCGGCAACTCGAAGGCACGTCCGGATGTTTTTCAGCCGCCCCCCGGCGCCTTGATCATGAGTTGTCCCGGTATTCAACGAGATGACTTCGGCCACGGTGACGCACACCACCAGGCAGGACGGTGTCTCACTCGTTCAAACGGATGGCTGGATCCATTCGATCGCGGAATGCCCCGGGAATCTTCCCGCGCGGCTGTTCGTCCTTGTGTGCGGGGATCAGGGGGAAGTTGGGAGCACTGCGGGCGGTTCGCCTCTCACGTTCGGTGCCCTGGCCGGCGTGAAGCGACCGAAACCGGGCAGTCACCCCTGAGACGGACAGTGGTGGGGAGTGACGGTCCATGGAGACGGATGAGCGGCGTGACGCCGCGTCGGCGGGCGGGCTCGCGGGAGGTTACCGGGAGCTCTGGGTCGAGGAGCCCGCGGTGCGGTATCGCATGCCGGATCCGGTCAGAAAGGCCGCCGTCCGGGCGGTGATCATAGCGGCGGTGACGCTGATTCAGGCCATGATTGCGTTCCTCAGTACGCTCGCCGGCTCCTGGCTGGCGTTTCCCATGGTGCTCAGCAGCGTGGCGTCCACGGTGGGGGCGACCTGGGGCGTGCTGGACGTATGGGTGACGCGCCAGGTGTGGAACCAGCGGCACGGAGTGGTGTCCGTTCCCAGCAGTACGGCGCGGCAGTTGCGCCGGGAGCGGCGCAGGGCCCGGCGAGCGGCGCGGAGCGCGGGACGGAGCGCGCGGCAGGACGGAGCGCGGATACGACGCCGGGGGACGAACAGGCTCAGCGAGGCGTAGGGCGTGAGGCGGACCGGAGGCGGTGGTGCGCTCCGGTCCACCCGCTCCGTCTTTATTCCGCGACGGACTCGGGGGTCCGCTTGAACATCCGGGTCGCGGTGATCTCACCGTGCACGGGCTCCCCGTCGGGGTCCTGCTGCGGCAGGCCGGGGCGCAGATGCTCCTCCACGCTGATGTACTTCAGTCCCGCGCGCAGGTCGGCGTCATTACGCAGCCGGATGACGAGGGGGAACTCCGCCAGCGCCGTCGTGTCGAAAAGGCCCGTGGTGTAGAGGAGCTGGACGCCCAGGGCGTCCGAGACCGCGCGCTGGAGCTCCAGCAGATACGTGGCGTTGGCGCGGCCGATCGGATTGTCGAGAAAGAGCGTGCCGGCGTGGCGGTGCTTGTCCCGGCCGCGGTCGTTGCTGCGCAGGGCCGCCATGGTGCAGTAGAGGGCGATAGCCGCGGTGAGCAACTGGCCACCGGAGAAGACGTCTCCCATCTGCCCGACCGGGACGCGCTCGGCCCGCAGTACGGCATCGGGCTTGAGGATCTCCACGGCGACGCCCTTGGGCTGCAGCGCCGCCTGCACACCACGCAGCAGCAGGGACATACCGTCCCGGCGGAGATCGGAGTTCTTCTTCAGGGCCGCGCTGGTCGCCTCGTCGATCACCTCACCGAGCCGCTCGGCGAGCACCGACCGGTCGGGTTCCTCGAAGCGGATCCGCAGGAACTCCTGCCCCGACCACTCCCCGAGGCCCTCGGGCAGCCGGGAGAGCCGCTGTGCCGACCGGAGCGTCGTCAGCGCGGATTCCACCAGCCCGCGCAGCCGGTCGACGATGGAGTCGCGGTTGCGCTCCAGCTGTGCCAGCTCGTCCGTCAGCACGCGCAGCCGGGGCGCGAAGGCCAGCGCCCACTGCGCGGCGTGCTCGGGCAGCGCCGACGCGGGCAGTTCACGGATCTGCTGCCGGGCGGGGGTGCGCACCTGCTCGTAGCGGGTGGAGTTGGCGTGCCGTACGAGCACGTCGGAGGCTTCCCGTACGGCGGCTTCCGCCGTAGAGAGCTCGGACGCGCAGCCGCGCAGCGAACGGCGGGCCTCGGCAGCGGAGTTGCGCGCTTCCTCCAGGGTGCCCGGATACGGCTCAGGGGCCTGCGGCGTCTCCTCGTCCCCGCCGCGCCGCTGCTCGTCTTCGGACGCCGCGCCACGCAGCAGGTCGCGCAGGAGGGCGGCCGTCTCGTCGAAGCCGCCCGCCGCGTCCTCCGCGGCGCGGTGCGCGTACAGCAGCTCGCCGTGCGCGGCGCGCGCCGTCTCCAGCGCGTCGGTGCGTACGGCGAGTTCGGTGGTGGCGGTACGGAGCAGGCTCTGCGCCTGCTCGGCGTCGGCGGGGACCAGCTCCTCGGGCAGTTCGGTGTGCGCGTCGCCGTCGGCGGGCGCGAGCCGCTCCGCCTCGCCGCGGAACCGGCCCAGCTGTTCACTGGCGGCCGACGCGCGCGACTCCAGCATCTGGACGAGCGATTCGGCGCGCGCGGCGGCCGCCTGCCGGGACGGGCCGTCGGCGCCGTCCGTGGATTCGAGGAGCTGGGCGGCGCGGCCGCGGACCTTGTTGGTGAGCCGGTCCAGCTCGGCGAGGGCGGCGCTCTCGTCGCTCTCCGCGCGGGCCTGTTCGGCCCGGAGATCGGCGCCGACGCCGACCTTCTCGTACAGCTGGGAGGCGGCGCGGTAGGCCTCGCGCAGGGTGGGCAGCGCGGCGCGCGGGGCAGCCGCGTCGGGCTCCGGGAGGCTTTCCGGCGCGCCGGCGATCTCGGCGCGCTCGGCGCGCAGCGCGCGGGCGGTGCGGCGGGCGTCGTCACCGGCGCGCTGGGCGGCCCTGCGGTCCTCGTCCGCGGCGCGGGCCCGCTCCAGGCAGACGGCGGCCCTGGCCTCGGACTCGGCCGCGTCATCGGCCAGTTCACGGAGTTTCGACTGCCAGCCGGCCCGCTCGCGCAGCCGGAACGCGAGGCCCGCCAGGGCATCGGCGGCCCGGCGGGCGCGCTGGGCGGCTTCCTGGCGCTCGTCGCGGACGCGGGCGGTGTCGGCGGCGGCTTCGTCCGCCTCCGCCCGTACGGTGCGGGCCTCGGCGAGCGTCGTCGCGGCGGTCTCCGCGGTGTCCCTGGCGGTCCTGGCCGTCCCCGCGAGCTCCGTGAGCATGCCGGGCGGGCAGTCCGTACGCCAGGAGCCGAGCCGGGCGGCGAGCGAGCGGTCACCGGCGAGCCGGGCCGCGAGCACGCGGATCTCCTCGTCGCGGGCGGCGGCGCGGGTACGCAGCGCCTGCCGCTCCTCGTCGGCGGCGTGTTCGTCGTGCATGGCGGGGTTCGGCGGTACGAGGAACACCCCGCTGTCGTCGGCGCCTTCCGCGCCGGGGCCGGGGACGGGCGCCAGCAGGGCGGCAGCGGTGCCCACGGCGACGGTGGAGCGCGGCAGCAGGGCGGCGCCGGCCAGTGCGGCGCGGGCGCGGGCGTGCGAGGCGGGGTCGGTGATCACGACCCCGTCGACCAGCTCGGGCCGGGCGGCCAGGACGGCGGCGTGGTCGGCGGGGTCGACGGCCTGGGCCAGATAGCGCCAGCCGGGGAGGGCCGGGATGCCCTGCTCGCCCAGGTACTCGACGGTGGCGAGGACGTCGGGGCCCGGCGGCAGGAGCCCGCCGTCCCCGAGCGCGCCGAGGATGCGGGAGTCGTCCGCGGCGGCGGTGCGCAGATCGAAGAGCTGCCGTTCGGCGGAGGCGATGCCCTGGTCCAGCAGCTCGCGCAGATCGTCGGCGTACCGGTCAAGATCCTCGGGGCTCAGCGGCCCGTCGGCGGAACGCTGCGGCGCGCGGGACGCCGCGCCGCCCGGCCGGCTGCGGGCCGGGTGCGGCACCGAGCCGTTCGGCGCGCTGTCGTGGCCCGCGGACGCGTCGCCCGTACGCTCCCGCGCCGCCGTGCCGCTGCGCGGCGCCGGGACTCCGGCCAGGGCCGCGGCCGTCGCGGGCAGGCTCAGCAGCTCGGCGAGCCGCTCGTCCTCGGCGATCGACTCGGCGGCGCGGCGCTCCGCGTCGTAGGCGTGTTCCGCGGCCAGCGCCGCGTCGGCGGCGCGGGCGGCGGCCAGTTCGGCGCGGGACTCGGCCGAGGCGCTCTCCCTGGCCCGCTCGGCGGCCGTACGCGCGGCCTCGCGCGCGGTGTCCCAGCCCGCGACGGCCGACTTCTCCGCGTCGCTCGCGGCGAGCGCGGCGCGGGCCGGGTCCGCGTCGGGCGCCGTGTCGTCGAGCCAGCCGGCCCGTACCGCCTCGGCCGTCTCCTGCCCGACCTCGGCGAGTCGCTGGCGCAGATGCCCGGCCTCGCTGCGGGCGCGCTGTGCCTCGGTGGCGGCGGAGGTCGCGTCGCGGTGGGCGGCCTCGCCCGTCTCCTGGAGGGCGGCGGAGCGCTCCTCCTGCTCGTTCGCCACGGTCTCGCCGTCCTCGGCGGCGGCGTGCAGCGCGCGGACGAGGTCGGCCGCCGCCGTGGCCCGCGCGGCCAGGGCGGGCGCGGCGTCGCGCTCGGCCTCCCGGATCGCGACGGCCACACGCGCCGAGCGGTCGGCGGCGGCGCGATGGCGCAGTACGGCTTCGGCCGCCTGCCACGCGGAGTGCAGCGTACGGGCGTCGGTCAGCTCGCGGCGCTGGGCGGCGGCGCGCTTCTCGGCGACGGTGAGGGCCAGGGAGGCGTGCCGGTAGGACAGCTCCGCGGCGATCAGCGCACCGCGGCCGCGCGCCTGCTCGGCGCCGGTGACGGTGTGCGCGGCGGCGGTGACCTGCTGGGCGAGGTCGGCGGCCCGGCCGCGCTCCTCGGCGGCGCGGGCCGTGAGGCGGCGTACGAGGGTACGGGCGCGGCGCTCGGCGCCGGCGTGGATGTCACGGGCCCGGGAGCGGACGCCCGCGGCCTCGACGATCCGGCCGAGCAGATCGGCGGAACCGGCCGTGAAGTCGCGCTCCGCGGTGAGTTCGGCGCGGCGGCCCAGTTTGTTGCCGAAGCCCCCGACAAGGTCGGCGAGTCCGTCCGTGTCCCGGGTGTCGGTGACGGCGCGCAGCAGCAGATCGGTGAAGTCGGAGTCCTTCTTGACCGCGAAGAGGCCCGCGGCCTCGCCCTCGTCGGCGTTCATCTCCCGCTGGTAGCGGAACAGTTCGGGATCGAGGCCCAGATCGCCGAGGTGTTCGTTCCAACGGTCGTGGATCTCCTCCCAGTGGATGTCGAGATGCGGATACACCTTGCCCGCGTCGGTGATGGCGTCCCGGAACCCCTTCATGGTGCGGCGCCGGCCGCGCGCGCCGGAAACGCCCTCGACGGGCGGCCGGACGGCGGTGGCCTCGGCGACCGGCAGGGAGTCCAGGCTGAGCCCGGGGCCGGGGCGGAAGGAGTACCAGGCCTCGGCGAACTTCCTGGGGTCGTTGGACACCTGGCGGCCGCGCCACTCGCTGGCCTTGCCGACCACGACGAGTTCCCCGGTGAGCGTGTGCTGCCACTCCAGGGCGACATGGCCGCAGTCGTCGGCGAGCAGGAACTTCCGCAGCACACCGGAGCTGGCGCCGCCGAGCGTGTTGCGGTGGCCCGGCAGCATCACCGAGAAGATCAGCTTGAGCAGTACGGACTTGCCGCCGCCGTTCTCCAGGAAGAGCACGCCCGCGGGGGCCGGGCGGCGCGGTGGCCCCACCGGCTCCTCCTCGAAGAACTCCGCCTGCGTGGGGGCGGGGTGGGGCACGGGCGCGCCCACTCCGCGCAGGTCGAGCACGGTGTCGGCGTAGCGCGCACCGGCAGGCCCGATGGAGTAGAGGCGGACCCGGGACAGCTCGTACATGGCGGGGGACTCTCGTCTGGTGAAAAGCGGTGGAGGCGGGGACGGGGACGGGGGCGGGGGCGGGGATGCGGGCGGGGGCGGCGGATGCGGGCGGGGTCAGGCGTGGAAGGGCAGCCCGGCGTCGGCGGCCAGCTCCAGGTCGTCGCCGTCGGGCGGCGGAAGCAGGGTGGCGGAGCCGTCGGTGACCGGTACGACGCCCAGCTCCAGCAGCTCGGCCATGGCCGCCTGGCCGGCCAGGTCCCGGACCTGGAGCTGAAAGCGGGCGGTGGTGCGGTAGGCGCCTCCGGCGTCGTCGCCGGTCCGCTGCAGAAAGCCGGAGTCGGTGAGGAAGGCGACGGCCTTGCCGACGATGCCGGTGGTGGAGCCGGCGAGCCTGCGGGCGTCCTTGGTGGCGCCGGTGGCGCTGCGCCGTGCGTAGATCCGCCAGGCGGCTTCGAGGCCGGGGGCGTCGGTCGACGGGTCGGTGTTCTCGCCCTGCTCCTCGGCGCGCTCTTCCAGCCTGCGGCAGGCCTGGCGTACGAACGTGTCGACGCCGTTGACCGTGATCCGGCCGATGTATCCGTCGTCGGCGAGGTCGGCGGGCCGGGGGAACGCCATGGCCGCGACGGCCAGATGGGCGAGGCCGTGCAGGAAGCGGTCGGCGGAGTCGGTGGAGGCGCGGCGGGCGTAGTCGCCCATCCGGACCGCGAAGACCGAGTCCTCGCCTGCGGTCACGGCCATGCCGGCGCGCGGGGAGACCTCCAGGACGACCAGACCGAATCCGGTGGCGATGGCGTCGGCGACGCGCGCGAAGGCGGGGTCTTCGCGGTAGCGGCGGAGCAGCTCGGTGTACTCGGCGTCCCGGGCGGGCAGCAGCTTGGGCTGCAGGCCGAAGGAGACGAGGCGGGCGGCGTCGGCGGCGTCCGCGGGGGTGACGGCGGTGGCTCCGGCGGCGGTGGTGGTGGCCGCGCCGGGCGTGGCGGGCGTGGCTTGCGTGGCGCGCTCGGCCGCCTCGGCCGCCTCAGCGCGGCCGGGGTCGCTCCACGCGGCGGTGTGCTCGGCGTGGTGGTCGCTCACGGGTGGTGCTCCTTGCTGGTGGGGCTGGTGGGGGGTCGGTGGTGCGGGGTGGCGTCCGGCGGTGGGTGCGGGGGTGGCGTCCGGCCGGGGGGTGCGGGGGCCGGGGGTTCCGGAGGTGCGTGTCCGGACTGCATGATTTACGGCGCCGTGCGGGTGCGTTGCAGGGTGCGGCTTGCTATGCGCCGACAAATCACGCTTTACGTCCGGACACGCACCTCCTGCACCCCCTGCCCCCTCCCGTCGGTGGGCCGCCGCCTCGCTTCGGGTGGCTCCTGTGTGTCACAGGCCCTCCGCGCGGTCCGCCGTCATGCCCGCCGCGTCCAGGAGCGCGGTGCCCACTATGAGGTCCGCTCCGCCGAACTCCTCGTCGTCGAGCGTGGTGCCGTCGTCGACCGCGAACAACAGGCGCCCCTCTCCCTGGCGGTAGGCCGTGCCCACCGGGGGGCTGGCCGCGTGGATGGCCAGGAGGGCGACCAGATAGGGCAGTTCCGGATCGCGGCGGCGGGCCTCCGCGAGGAGGCCGGAGAGGCGGCGCGGGGCGTCGTGTTCCAGGTCGAGCAGTTCCTTGGCGCTCGCCAATTGCTCCTCGCTGAAGCGGCTGTCGTCCGGTGTCGCGATCAGATCCGGCTCGGGCATCTCCGCGCCCAGGTGGTCCCGCTCCACCGGCGGCGTCAGCAGCAGGCCGATCAGGTCCCCGATCCGGACGGACGTGGGCGTACGCAGCCCGGTGCCACGGGCGAAGTACGCGTCCGTCACCCGCGTCGCCTGCTCGACGGGGAGCGGCAGCAGCGGGGCGAGCAGCTGTCCGTACAGGTCGAGACCGGTGTGGGCGCTGGGTCTGGCGAAGGCCTGCCGGTCCTGCTCCGCGCGGAACAGCGGGCCCGCCTCCAGCAGCCGGGACTGGAGCTGGGTGTGGCGGCGGATGCAGTCCTTGACGATGTCGACCAGTTCGGCCGCGCGCCGCTTGTGCTCCGCCGTCTTGGGGTCGGCGCCGGTCTCGGTCTCGTCGCGCGCCTTGCGGATGTTCGTCAGGATCGCGTTCTCGTGGCGGTAGCGGTCGGCGACATGGTCGAGCGCCTCGTCGATCATGTCCGGTACCGCGCTCAGCCAGTCGACCGCGCGCACGTTGCGCCGGGTCGCCTCCAGCGTCCTGCGGAGCGTTTCCGCGTACTGGACGGTGCGGTAGCGCGCCTGCTCGGCGGCGAGCTGGGCGTCGGCGAGCCTGCCCCGGTTGATCAGGACCTCGAGCTTGACCTCGGCGGCGATCTGGGCGCTGGTGACGTCCGTGTCGAGCGCGCCGACCAGCACATTGACCGCTTCGTCGGTCGTACGGAGATAGACGCTGCCGCCGTGCCCCGGCACCTCTTCGATGAGCTTGAAGTCGTAGTCCCTGCGGGTGTACACGCCGTCGGTGCCGAACGTGCCGTAGACGGCGCGGAATCCGCGGTCCACACTGCCGACGTTGATCAGGTTCTCCAGCACCCAGCGGGCGACGCGCTCATGCTCGGCGACCGGGCGGCCCGGGGCCTGGGCGGCGACGCGGGGCAGGAGTCTGGCCACTATCTGTTCGTGGTCGGCGCCGGTGTCGAAGTCCATGTTGAGCGTGACCAGGTCGATGGCGGAGAGCGCGACCTCGGCCATCGCGTAGATGGAGTACTCCCCCGCGAGATTGGCCTTGCGGGTGTCCAGGTCGTGCAGCGGCGCGGTGCAGGCGAGCGCGCGCAGCCGCCGCGCCAGCCCTTCGTCGGCGGCCGGGCCCTGTGCGGGCCGCGGCCCCGCGCTGAGCTGGGGCGGAACGGAGTCCGTCGAGGCAGGCGAAGTCACGCTGCACAGATTATGTCCTCACACCGACATCGGCCGAAACGGCGCAGAAGGGCCTTCAGCCGCTGTCCGCGACGAGCGCCGCGTACACCTCGACGAGTTGCTCGCGCGAGTCGTCCAGATACGCGGCGAGCAGGCGTTCCGTGCCGTCCCGGTCCCCGGACTTGAGGGATTCCAGGAGCTGCCGGTTCCGTACGAGATACGGCTCGTGCAGCCGGCGCGGATCGTCCACCACATGGAAGGCGAGCCGTAGTTCGGCCAGCACCCCGCGCATCAGTTCGTCGGTGCGCGCGCTGCCGGCCAGGGCGACCAGTTCTCGGTGGAAGTGGATGTTCGCCGTCGAGACACCCGTCCAGACCCGCTCCATCGCGGCCCGCTCGCCCTCGGAGACCGCCTCCTCCAGACCGCTCACCGTGAAGGGCGGCCCGTCGAGCCCCCGGACGACGGCGCATTCGATCAGCCGGCGGGTGCGGTAGATGTCCTTGACGTCCTCGACCGCGAGCACCCGTACGAAGACGCCCCGGTTGAGCTCATGGACGAGTAGCCGCTCGTGCGTGAGCAGCCGGAACGCCTCGCGCAGCGTATTGCGCGAGACACCGAGGGCCTTGCCGATGGCGTCCTCGGAGAGCCGTTCCCCCGGCTGGAAGTACCCCTCGGCGATACGGGTGCGCAGGATGTCGGCGACCCGCTCCGCCGTACTCGTACGGCCCAGCAGGGGTCGGTCGTCCGCCAGTTCGCCGAGTCCGGCCCCGCTCGTCCCCACAGCGTCTCCTCCGTCGGCCTGGGCGACCCATCGTAGAAGCAAGAACGAAACAACACGACTCTTGTCGGATCGTTGAACGATCCTCTACGTTGTTCTCAGCTCACGGTCCCAGCCCGGCGGCTGGGGCGTGGGCGGCGCCCTGGTCTTCGCTACGGTCTCGCGGTACTCGCGCTGATCGGTCTGCCCGAGACGCGCGGCCGCGAACTGATCCGATCCGATCGGAAGGTGACTCCATGACCTGGGCGTCCATCGATCTCAACGCCGACCTCGGCGAGGGCTTCGGCCGCTGGCGGCTGACCGACGACGAGCAGCTGCTCTCCGTCGTCACCAGCGCCAATGTGGCCTGCGGCTTCCACGCCGGGGACGCGGCCACCATGCGGCGGGTCTGCGCGTGGGCCGCCGAGCGCGGGGTGCGGATCGGCGCCCAGGTCTCGTACCGCGATCTGGCGGGCTTCGGCCGCCGCTCGATGGATGTGCCGCCGGACGAACTCGCCGCCGAGATCGCCTACCAGATCGGCGCGCTGGCGGTGTTCGCCAAGGCGGCCGGCGCCCGGGTCGCCTATGTCAAACCCCATGGCGCGCTCTACAACCGTGTCGTCCACGACGCGGCGCAGGCCGAGGCAGTGGCCGAGGGCGTCAAGCTCACCGGCGAACGGCTGCCGCTGCTCGGACTGCCAGGATCCACGCTGCACGAGATGGCGGAGAAGGCCGGACTGCCGGTCGTCACGGAGGCGTTCGCCGACCGGGCGTACACCGCGGAGGGCACGCTCGTGCCGCGCGGGCAGGAAGGCGCCGTGATCACCGACGCGTCGGCCGTCGTGGAACGGTCCGTCTCCATGGCCAGGTTCGGGGTGGTGACCTCCCGCTGCGGGCAGTCCGTCGGCGTCCGCGCCCGCTCGCTCTGCCTGCACGGGGACACCCCGGGCGCCGTCGATCTCGCCCGCCGCGTCCGCAGCCAGCTGGAGGCCGCCGGCGTCCGCGTGGAGGCCTTCGTATGAGGGCGCTGCCCGTCGGCGACCGGGCGCTCCTCGTGGAGCTGGCCGACGGCGAGGAGACCGCGGCGCTCCATGGAGAGCTGCTGCGCCGCCGCGCCGCCGGCACCCTGCCGCCGGTGCGGGAGATCGTGCCCGCGGCCCGCACCGTACTGCTGGAGGGGCTCGACGATCCGGCGGGCTTCGCGGCGCGGCTGGACGGCTGGGAGGCCCCCGCGCCGCACGCGCGCGCCACGGACACGGTCGAGCTGCCCGTCCGCTACGACGGTCCCGATCTGGCGGAGGTCGCGGCGCTGTGGGGGGTGCCGGCCGAGGAGGTGGTACGGATCCACTCGGCGACGGAATTCCGGGTCGCCTTCTGCGGGTTCGCGCCCGGCTTCGGCTACCTCACCGGGCTCCCCCAGCGGTACGCCGTACCCCGCAGGCCCACGCCCCGTACGGCGGTACCGGCAGGATCCGTCGGTCTCGCCGGCCCGTACACCGGGGTCTACCCACGCTCCTCACCCGGCGGCTGGCAGCTGATCGGGACGACGGACAGCGTGCTGTGGGATCCGGCCCGCGAGCCCGCCGCGCTGCTCGCGCCCGGGACGCGGGTGCGGTTCACGGCGGCGGGCCGATGACGGACCGGGCCCTCTCGGTCGTCCGGGCCGGTGCGCTGACCACGGTGCAGGATCTGGGCCGGTACGGGCACGCCCACCTGGGAGTGCCGCGTTCCGGCGCGCTCGACCTGCCGGCCCTGCGGCTCGTCAACCGGCTGGTGGGCAATCCGGAGGGCGCTGCGGCTCTGGAGACGACGCTCAGCGGGTGCGCGGTACGGCCGCGTTGCGCGGTCACCGTGGCGGTCGCCGGGGCGCCGTGCCCGGTCACGGTCGACGGGCGTCCGGCGCCCTGGGGCGCCCCCGTACGGGTACCGGCGGGCGCGGTGCTCGATGTCGGGGCGGCGGTCTCCGGGGTCCGCGGCTATGTGGCGTTCGGCGGCGGGATCGCGGTGGAACCGGTGCTGGGCAGTCGGTCCACCGATCTGCTGTCCGGCCTCGGACCCGGGCCGCTGCGCGACGGGGCCGTGCTGTCGCTGGGCCGTACGGTGGGCGGGGCGGCGCCGGTCGACGGGGCTCCGACGCAGGCCCCGCCCGCCGAACTGGTGCTGCGTGTACGGCTCGGGCCGCGCGACGACTGGTTCACCGCCGGGGCGCTGCGGACGCTGGTCACCCGCGCCTACCGGGTGTCGCCCGCGAGCAACCGCATCGGGCTGCGCACGGAAGGTCCGCCCCTGGAGCGCGCCGTACACACCGAACTGCCCAGCGAGGGCTTGGTGACCGGGGCCGTGCAGGTGCCGCCGGACGGCCGTCCGCTGGTGTTTCTCGCCGACCATCCGACGACCGGCGGCTATCCGGTGGTCGCGGTGGTCGCGGAGCGGGACCTCCCGGCGGCGGCGCAGGCGGCGCCGGGCACGCCGGTGCGTTTCGTGTACGCCGGACGCTGATCAGCGGCGGCCGTCCGGTGTCCCGTAGCCACCACCGCCCGGCGTCCTGATGACCAGCACATCGTCCGGTCCCACCTCCGCCGAGTCGACGCCCCGCAGCGGCGTGACCGTACCGTCCGCGCGCTCCACCTCGTTGCTGCCGAGCGCTCCGGGTCCGCCGCCCGCCATGCCGTACGGCGGGACGGTGCGGTGGCCGGTGAGCAGCGTCACCGTCATCGGCTCCAGGAAGCGCAGCCGCCGTACCACCCCCTCGCCGCCGTGCCATCGCCCGGTTCCGCCACTGCCGTCCCGGATGGAGAAGGCGTCGACCCGTACCGGGTAGCGCCACTCCAGCACTTCGGGGTCGGTGAGCCGGGAGTTGGTCATATGGGTCTGTACGGCGTCGGCGCCGTCGAAGCCGTCCCCCGCGCCCGAGCCGCTCGCGATGGTCTCGTAGTACTGCACCCGGGCATTGCCGAAGGTCAGGTTGTTCATGGTGCCCGAGCCCTCCGCCTGGGCGCCGAGCGCCGCGTACAGCGCCCCGGTGACGGCCTGAGAGGTCTCCACATTGCCCGCGACGGTCGCCGCCGGGTAGCGGGGCGCCAGCATCGAGCCGTCCGGGACGCGCACCTCCAGCGGCTCCAGACAGCCGCTGTTGAGCGGGATGTCGTCGGCGACGAGCGTCCTGAAGACGTACAGCACGGCGGCCATCACCACGGAGGTGGGGGCGTTGAAGTTGCCGGGCAGCTGGGGCGAGCTGCCGGTGAAGTCCAGGACCGCGCCGCGCGCCGCCCGGTCGACCCGCAGCGCGACCTCGATCACGGCGCCGCCGTCGGTCTCGTAGCGGTACGAGCCGTCGTGCAGCCCGGCGACGATCCGGCGTACGGACTCCTCGGCGTTGCGCCGTACGTGCCCCATATAGGCCTGGACGACATCGAGGCCGAACTCCTCGACCGTGCGGCGCAGTTCGGCGATGCCCTTCTCGTTGGCCGCGATCTGGGCCCGCAGGTCGGCGAGGTTGGTGTCCGGGTCGCGGGACGGATACCGCGCGGTGGTGAGCAGGTCCCGGGTCTCGGCCTCGCGGAGCCGGCCGTCCCGGACGAGCAGCCAGTTGTCGAAGAGGACGCCCTCCTCGTGCACGGTCGTGCTGAAGGCGGGCATGGAGCCCGGGGTGATGCCGCCGATCTCCGCGTGGTGGCCGCGCGAGGCCACCAGGAAGCGCGGCCGGTCGCCCTGTTCGTCGTCCTCGTCGAAGACGGGCGTCACCACGGTCACATCGGGCAGATGGGTGCCGCCGTGGTACGGGTCGTTGATGGCGTACACGTCACCGGGGCGCAGTGTGCCCCGGTTGCGCCGGAGCACCTCCTTGATGGATTCACCCATCGAGCCGAGATGGACGGGGATATGGGGCGCGTTGGCGATCAGATTGCCTTCGGCGTCGAAGAGCGCGCAGGAGAAGTCGAGCCGTTCCTTGATGTTGACGGAGTGGGCGGTGTTCTCCAGCCGCACGCCCATCTGCTCGGCGATGGCCATGAAGAGGCTGTTGAAGACCTCCAGGAGCACGGGATCGACGTCCGTGCCGACCGCGACCCGTGAGGGGCGGGGCCGTACGCGCGTGAGCAGCAGATGGCCCAGCTCGCCCGCGGCCGCCTGCCAGCCCGGTTCGACGACGGTCGTGGCGTCGGCCTCGGCGATCACCGCGGGTCCGGTCACGGTGTCGGACGGCCGCAGGTCCTCGCGGCGGTGCAGCGGGGTGTCCCGTGTGCGGCCGTCGGTGAACATCCTGACGGTCGCGTACGGCCCCGTCCCGCCCGGCCCGCCGGAGCGCCGCGGTGTGTGCGGGCCGTGCGCGCCCGCCGTCCCGACGGCTTCGACGGAGACCGCCTCGACGACCAGGGGTTTGTCCATGGTGAAGGCGTAGCGGGCCCGGTGTTCGCCGGCGAACGCCGCGGTCATGGCGGAGCGGGTGTCCAGGGCGACCGGCAGGCTCGCGTCCGTACCGGCGTAGCGCAGGAGCACGCGCGCGTGCGTGGTGATGGCGCTGTCCGGGACGGAGTCGGCGCGCAGTTCGGCGCGGGTGCGCGCCGCGAGGGAGTCGCACAGCTCGCGCACCCGGCGCACGGTGTCGTCGGTCAGCTCGGCCTCGACGGACTGTTCCCGCATGGCGGCGGCGTCGGCGAGTCCGATGCCGTACGCGGAGAGAACCCCGGCGAGCGGCGGGACGATCACGGTGTCGACCCCGAGGGAGTCGGCGACCGCGCAGGCGTGCTGGCCGCCCGCGCCGCCGAAGCTGGTGAGCGCGTAGCGGGTGATGTCGTGTCCGCGCTGTACGGAGATCTTCTTGACGGCGTTGGCCATGTTGAGGACGGCGATCTCCAGATAGCCGGCCGCGACCTCCTCCGGGGTGCGCCGCACGCCGGTTGCCTGCCGTACCTCCTCGGCGAGTTCGGTGAACCGTGCGCGCACCACCTCGGCGTCCAGGGGCTGGTCGCCGCCGGGCCCGAACAGCGCGGGGAAGTGGGCGGGCTGGACGCGGCCGAGCATCACATTGGCGTCGGTCA
The DNA here is from genome assembly GCF_055582185.1 of Streptomyces sp. NPDC042201. NCBI lineage: Bacteria > Bacillati > Actinomycetota > Actinomycetes > Kitasatosporales > Streptomycetaceae > Streptomyces > Streptomyces sp. NPDC042201. Next base: position 31,502 of record NZ_JBVJDS010000015.1, read on the forward strand.
CGGTGAGCGGGCCGCCGCGCCGGTAGCAGGCGGGGCCCGGCTCGGCGCCCGCCGAGTCGGGGCCGACGCGGTAGCGCTGTCCGTCGAAGTGCAGGACGGAGCCGCCGCCCGCCGCGACGGTGTGGATGTTCATCATGGGGGCGCGCATCCGGACCCCGGCGACCTGGGTGCCGAGCTCGCGCTCGAACGCGCCCGCGTAGTGCGAGACATCGGTGGAGGTGCCGCCCATGTCGAAGCCGATGACGCGGGTGAAGCCCGCCTGCTGCGACGTACGGGCCATCCCGACGACACCACCGGCCGGTCCCGACAGCACGGCGTCCTTGCCGCGGAAGTGAGCGGCTTCCCGCAGCCCGCCGTTGGACTGCATGAACATCAGCCGGATGCCCTGGAGCTCCCCGGCGACCTCGTCGACATAGCGCCGCAGGATCGGTGACAGATAGGCGTCCACGACGGTGGTGTCGCCGCGCGGCACCAGTTTGATCAGGGGGCTGACCTCGTGCGAACAGCTGACCTGGGTGAAGCCGGCGGCGCGGGCCGCCTCGGCGACGGCGCTCTCGTGCGCGGGGTGACGGTAGCCGTGCATCAGTACGACGGCGGCGCTGCGGAAGCCGTCACCGTGGGCCGCGCGCAGCTGCTCGGCGACGGTGTCCGGTTCGAGCGGCCGTACGGTGGCGCCGTGCGCGTCGACGCGCTCCGGAACCTCGATGACGCGCTCGTACACCGCCTCGGGCAGCACGATATGGCGGTCGAACAGCCGGGGCCGGTTCTGGTAGGCGATGCGCAGGGCGTCCCGGAAGCCCTCGGTGATGAGCAGGACGGTCGGCTCGCCCCGCCGCTCCAGGAGGGCGTTGGTGGCGACGGTCGTCCCCATCTTGACGACATCGATCCGGTCGGCCGGGATCGGGTCGTGCGGCCCGATCCCGAGCAGCAGCCGGATGCCGGCCACCGCCGCGTCCTTGTACCGCTCCGGATCGTGCGAGAGCAGTTTCCGGGTGACGAGCTCCCCGTCGGGGCGCCTACCCACCACATCGGTGAAGGTGCCGCCCCGGTCGATCCAGAATTCCCAGCGCCCGGTCATTCCCCCATTCTCGCAACGGGAGCGCCCGGGGAGAGGGCGGCGAGCGCGCAGGAGAGCGTGTGATCGGCGTGGAGATCGAGCCGGGCGCTGCTGCCGCGCGCCCGGTGCCGTACCTCGTCACCCGCCAGCCGCAGCAGTTCCGGGAGGAGATCCTTGCAGCGGCGTGCGACCCATCCGGTGCCCGAGGTGGCGAGCCAGCGCAGTGCGGCCGTACGGGTGGGCGGGGGCTGGTCGGCTTCGAGGGCGGGCGGCGGGCCGAGGGTGAGTCCCCGTGCCGTGAGCAGCTCGTGGAAGCGCGCGGCGATCATCCGGTGGCCGCGCTCCCCGGGGTGCAGTCGGTCGGCGCTCCACAGGGACCGCTCCGCCACCCAGGAGGCGTCCGCCATATGGAGATGGATGGCGTCGTACCGCGCGGACAGGGCGTGGACGACGGCGTTGACGGCGCGCTGGCGACGGGCGAGCGGCCGGGCGAGGGGCGCGGGCAGGCCGAGCATGCTGCCGGGGTCCGGCAGACAGGCGGTGAGCAGGACCGTGCCGCGCGCGGCGAGGGCGCCGCAGGCCCGGTCGAGCCGTGGGGCGAGGTCCTGGATGTCGAAGGCGCGGCGCAGGGTGTCGTTGACGCCGACGAGGACGGAGGCGATGGAGGGTTCGAAATCGAGGGCGGCCGGGACCTGCCGCTCCTCGACGTCCCGGGTCAGCGCGCCGCTGATGGCGAAGTTGTGGAACAGGACGCCCGCCTGGGGCTCGGCGGAGCCCCCGCCGAGCAGCGCGGCCCATCCGCGCCATCCGCCGGGCACGGGATCGCCGACCCCGGCGGTGAGGGAGTCCCCGAGCGCGGCGAAGCGCAGGACCCGCGGCGGCGCGGCGGCCTGCGTCTGCGCCCCCGTCTCCGTCTCCGTCTGCGTCTGTCTCTCCGTCTCCGTACGGATCGTCATCTCGGTGCTCCGTCCGGGCGTCGTGGCGCCGGGATCTTCGCCAACGGGGCGTCATGGGCCGACAGGAACGCGGCCACCGAGTTCTCCCAGCTGAAGAGTTCCGCGCGGGCGCGGGCCGCGGCGCGGCGGTCCTGCTCCGGGCGGGCCAGCAGGGTCTGGACCGCGTCGGCGAAGGACGTCGCGTGGTCCGCGGCGGCCACGCCCGCGTCACCGATCACCTCGGGCAGCGCCGAGGACGCGCTCGCGACGACCGGGGTGCCGCAGGCGAGCGCCTCCAGGGCCGAGAGTCCGAACGTCTCGGCCGGGCCGGGCGCCAGGCAGATGTCCGCGGCGGCCTGCAGATCGGCCATCGCCTCCCGGTCTGCGACGTGCCCGAGGAACAGCGCGGGCAGCCGCTGCGCGCGGGCCCTGCGGACCAGACTGCTCCGCAGCGGTCCCTCGCCGGCGACGACCAGCACCGCCCGTACGCCCCGGTTCCGCAGCTCGGCGAGCGCGTCGAGCGCCGTACCGGGCCGCTTCTCCACCGACAGCCGCGAGCCGAGCACCAGCAACGCGTCCGCCCCGCGCGTGTACCGCTCGCGCAGGGCCGTGTCACGCCGTCCCGGCCTGCACCGGCTCAGATCGACCCCGAGCGGTGCGCGCACCACGTTGCGCGCACCCACACGCAGGAATTCACGCTCCGCCCACTCGGTGGTGCACACGATCCGCGAATACGCCCACGCGCTGCGCAGGTTGATCCGGTCGGCCGCCCGCCCCGCGGCGACCGCGGGCACGCCCCAGGTACGCAGTACCCCGTCCGCCGTCTCGTGGGAGACCATCACGGAGGGGATCCGGTGGCGCCGTGCCCACTCCCCCGTCCAGCGCAGGGTGGTCCGGTCGGACACTTCGAGCCGGTCGGTCCCGATCCCTTCGAGGACCTCCCTGAGCCGGCGCCTGGCGGTCAGCACCCGGTAGCCGCCGGTGCCGGGCAGCACCGGCCCCGGCAGGGTGATCACCCGGCCCTGCGCGGTCTCCTCGTCGGTCTCCCGCTCCCCGGGCACGATCAGCACGGGGTGATGCCCCGCGGCCAGATAGCCGCTGCCCAGCTCCCGCAGCGCGGTACGCAGACCGCCGGAGGACGGGGTGACGAAGTTCGCCAGCCGTACGATCCGCAGGGCGCTCACGCGACCACCGCCGTGCGCGCGCCGAGCACCTCGTCGTAGTGGCCGAGCAGCTGGTCCCCCACCACGGCCCAGGTCCTGTCCTCCACCATGGCCCGTCCCGCGCGCCCGTAGGAGGCGCGGAGCGCGGGGGCGCAGATGAGGTCCGTCACCGCCGCGGTGACGGCGCCGGCGTCGTGCGGCGTCACCAGCAGTCCGGTACGCCCGTGGTCGACGAGGTCGAGCGGGCCGCCGGCGGCGGGCGCGATCACCGGCACCCCGCTCGCCATGGCCTCCTGCACGGTCTGGCAGAAGGTCTCGTACGGGCCGGTGTGCGCGAACACGTCGAACGAGGCGAAGGCCCGTGCCAGTTCGTCCCCGGTCGTCCGGCCGAGGAAGACCGCGCCGGGGAGCGCGCCGCGCAGCGACGTCTCGCTGGGGCCGTCCCCGACGATCACCACCCGGACGCCCGGCAGCGCGCAGACACCGGCGAGGAGCTCGACATGCTTCTCGGGCGCCAGCCGGCCGACGTATCCGACGATCAGCTCCCCGTTGGGCGCGAGGCGCCGGCGCAGCGCCTCGTCCCGCAGCGCGGGCCGGAACCGTACGGTGTCCACGCCCCGCGGCCAGAGCCGTACCCGCGGTACGCCGTGCTCGGCGAGATCGCGGACGGCGGCGCTGGACGGCGCGAGGGTGCGGTCGGCGGCGGTGTGCACGGCGCGGATCCGCCGCCAGGCCGCGGCCTCACCCGCGCCGACGTAGGTACGGGCGTAGCCGGCCAGGTCGGTCTGGTAGACGGCGACGGCGGGCACCCGGAGCCGCGCGGCGGCGGTCATGCCGCGCACGCCGAGCACGAAGGGCCCGGCGAGATGGACGAGCTCGGCCCGGTGCGCGGCGATCGTCGCCGCCACCCGCCGGCTGGGAAGCGCCACCCGCACCTGCGGATAGCCGGGAAGGGGAAGCGAGGGCACACGTACCACGGGGCACGGTGCGTCGGTCTCGGAATCGCCGGCGACCGCCGGGGCGATGACGAGCGGATCATGACCGCGGGCGGCGAGATGCCGCGCGGTCTGCAAGGCGCAATGAGCTACGCCGTTGACGTCGGGCGGGAAGGATTCGGTGACGATGACGACACGCATACCCGTGTTGTCGTCGCACCGAGCGTGTCCCCGCCAACGTGGATCTTTCCGCGCGGGGAACGTCCCGTGAGCATTGGACGCGGGGACGTTCCCCGGGGACGGCAGGGTGCACAGGCCGTGCGCGCGCTCTTACGGAGCGAGAGATTCCGGCCTCAGAGCGCGGCGGCGTCCGGGCCCATCCGGCTGCGTACGGCGGTCTGCACCTCGGCTTCCTCGGCCGGATCCGCGGCCAGTCGCCGCAGCCGGTCCACCACCCGTACGTCACCGGTCTCCGCGTGCAGCGCGGCGACCTCTCTGGTGGTCTCCTCGCAGTCCCACAGGCATTCGACGGCGAACCCGTTGGCGTAGGAGGGATCGGTGGCCGCGAGCGCGCGGGCCGCGCGGCCGCGCAGCTGCGAGGAGGCGGTCTCGCGGTAGACATGGCGCAGTACGGGAGCGGCGCAGACGATGCCGAGACGTCCCGCGCCGTCGACGAGGGTCCACAGCGGCGGGGCGTCGGGGCCTTCGGCCCGTACGGTCTCGCGCAGTGCGCCGAGCACCAGCTGGGTGTCCTGGGTGCCGCCCCGGCAGGCGAGCACGCCCGCGGCGGACGCCCCGAGGGCGTCGGGCCGGTGCACCCAGCCACGGGCCCGGTCGACGGCTTCCTCGCCGCACATCCGCTCGAACGCGGAGACCGCGGCGTCGGCGACGGTGCGGTCGGCGCTGAGCGCCGCCGCCTCGATCAGATCGAGCACGACGGGGTCGCGGACCTCGGCGAGATAGTGGAGCGCGGCGCAGCGCGCCCCGTCGGGACCGTTGCGGGCGGCCTCGACGATCAGCGGGCGGTCGTCGGGCCCCGCGACGGCGGAGAGGCAGCGGGCCGCGGGCACATGCAGCACGCTGCCGCGTTCGAGGGCCTGCTGCGCCCAGTCGAAGACGGCCTGCACGCTCCAGCCGGGGCGGGGGCCGCTCGGCCGCATCTGTCGCTGCCAGCGGTCGAACGAGCCCTGTTCACCGGCCGCCCTGATCCGCGCGCCGACCGCTTGCCGCGGGTCGTCGGCCCAGAGCCGCCAGGGCCGGGGCTCGAAGGCGTCCCGTACGGCGGCCGCCAGCTCGGCGTCGCCCTCCGGGGTGGCGGGGAATCTGGCGAGGACCGGCACGGCCAGCGAGCGCAGGCCCGCGTCGTCGTCGCGCAGCGCGAGCTCGTCCAGCGCCCAGGCCCAGTTGGTGCCCGCCGCGGCGTAGCGCCGGAGCAGGTCGAGGGCGTCGCGCCGGCCGTACGAGGCGAGATGGCCGAGCACGGCGAGCGAGAGCCCGGTCCTCGACTCCTCGGTGTCGAAGTGGTCCTCGGACCGGAAGAGATGGTGGTCGATGGCGTCGAGACCGCCGTGCAGACCCAGATACAGGCGTGCGTAGTACAGCGAGCGGTTCTCGACCTGCCAGTCGTGGCGTGGGTCGTTCATGACGCAGTGGTTGAGGGCGGCGAGCGCCTCCGCCCGGGGCGCGGCGAGCGCGTGCAGCGTGCCGTCGCCACGGCCCCTCTGCAACAGGCCGAGCAGCGTGCCGCTCGGCGCTATGACTGGATCAAACATCGGAAAAGCCTCACATCAAGCTGTCGACGCAACCGGGGGGTGTGGATGCCTAGGCCGCGCGGCAACATGGTTGGCCGATCGTCGTCGTGCGCTTGGTGCAGACCATCTTCCCTGCCTCTCGTCGGTGGCCCCTTGCGGGCCCGACGTCATGATGACCCAGCCATTTCGCCACCGCGACCACATTTACGACGTCTCTGTTCACTGGGCTCCGAAGAGCTCCAGGAGATCCGTCTTCCCAAACATCCGCGCGGTATCCACGGCGGAGGGGGTGCCTCCGGTCGGATCGGCCCCGCCGGCGAGCAGTGCCCGGATCACCGCGTCCTCCCCCTTGAAGACCGCGCCGGCGAGCGGGGTCTGACCGCGGTCGTTGGCCCGGTCCGCGTCGGCGCCGCGCGCGAGCAGCGCCTCCACCGCGGGGGCGTGGCCGTGATAGGCGGCGAGCATCACCAGGGAGTCACCCTTGTCGTTGGTGAGGTTCGCGGGCACACCGGCGTCGACATACGCGGCGAGCGCCTCGGCCTCTCCGCGCCGGGCCAGATCGAAGATCTTCGTCGCCAGCCCGACCACTTCGGGATCCGGTGCTTCGCTCATCGGTGGACCGCCTTTCACGCCGTTGACCTGGTACGTACGGCAGCGGCGCCGTACGAGTGAACCGACAGGGTACTGCCCGTACGCCGCCCCGCCCCGCGCCCCCGCGGCAAGGATGATCGCGAGCGACATTCACCGGGTGAGGCGGGGCGGTCCGCCTCCCGGCGGTGCTCCGACCTGAGCCAATGCAGTGAAATGCACAACATTTCACTCATCTGCACCTTTTATCGCATAGATACTTTAGGTGATCCTGGAAGAACTCATGGTGACTGTCCCCTCGACCAGGAGAAATCTCATGATTCTGTCCATGTCAGGCGTCGTGCTGCTCGGAATCATCGTCTTCCTCTTCTTCAGGAAGGACGGACTCAAGGCGTCGCACGCGATGGTGTGCGCCCTCTTCGGCTTCTATCTCGCGGGCACCGCCATCGCCCCGAGCATCACGGCCGGGAGCGCCAGCCTCGCCGGCCTCCTGGGCGGGATCAAGTTCTGACGCCCGACCGTCCCTTCCGCACGCACCGTCAGGAGACCGACGTGGCCCGGCGACCACTCCCCCGCATTCTGCGCAGCGGCACCGGCAGCGGCGGCAGCGACCGGATCGCACGCAGTCGCGATCTGGCCCGCACGGCCGCCGGCAGCGCCACCGACGTCCTCCAGCCGCTGATCACCGTCGGCCGTGGTCTGCGGCTGCTGAGCGCCGCGGGGCGCCAGCGGTGGGCGGCCACGCCCAGGGACCGGCGCGGCCCCGCGCTGTTCCTGGTCGCGGTCTGCGTGATGGTGGCCGCGCTCTTGCCGTACGGGCCGCTGCTGGCCCTGATCTCGGTGATGGCCGCGGCCGCCTGGAAGGGGCGTGCCCCCACGACCGCGCGGACCGGGCCCGCCGACGCGCAGGCGCGGCGGCTCCAGTCCCTCTACGAGGCGCTGGTGCCGTACTTCTCCGTGCCGGAGGACCCGCGTCCGCTCTTCGCGCACGGCGGCTCGTGGGACGCGGCGTTCAGCGAGCAGGAATTCGACGCTGAGGGGCGGCTCACCCGGCTGCGGCTGGCCTACCCCCCGTACTTCCCGGACGGTGAGCCCGGCGCGCGCGGCCGGATCGAGCATCTGCTGCACGCCAAGTCCGGCCGCGGCCGCGAATATCTCTTCGACTGGGACGAGGAGATCAACCAGCTCGTGCTGAGCGTGCTGCCGGCGCTGGCCACCTCGATCGCCGCCCAGCGCTTCGTCACCGCCCCGGGCGAGACCGTCCTCGGCTTCACCGACGACGGCGCGGTGCAGCGCACCGTGCCGGTCAGGGCGGGCGACGAGAGCCGCGACGCGCCCCCGGTGGTCTGGCGGACAGGCCCCCGCTCCACCGAGCCGCATCTGCTGGTCGTCGGCCTGCCGGGAAGCGGCTCGACGAGCCTGCTGCGCTCCCTCGCCCTCCAGGCCCTCCAGCACGGCGAGGTACTGATCGTGGAGGGCAGCGGGACCGGTGAATTCACCTGTATGACCGGGCGCACCGGCGTGCTCGCCGTGGAAAGCGCACTGGAGGGCGCGCTGGCCGGCCTCGAATGGGCCGCGCAGGAGACGGAACGGCGGCTGATCGCCGCCAACGACGCCCGGCAGTCGGGCCGTCCCGCGCCCGAGGACACCCGGCGGCCGCTGTGGATCCTGGTGGACCGGCCGAGCGTCTTCGCGCATCTGGCGGCGGCCGACGGGCGGCCCGATCCGCAGGAGCTGCTGCGGGTGCCGCTGCGCCACGGCAGGGCCGCCCATGTGACGGTCGTCGTGGCCGACCAGCTCGACAGCCTGGACACGCTCGCGGAGACCGTACGGACCCACACCCGCGCCCGGGTCGTCCTGGGGTCCGCCACGCCCTCGCAGGTGGAGTCGGTGCTCGGGGCCCCACCGCGCACCACGCCCGCCCGGGACGTCCCGCCCGGCCGGGGCTACGCGCGGCTCGGCACGGGCCCGGTGCTCCGCCTGCAGGTGCCGGCGACGCCCGATCCGTACGACGACATGGCGAGTGAGGCACACCGCCGGGCCGTCCTGGAGCTCCTTCCGGCGCGTCATCCCTCGTTCGACGAGGTGGCGGCGCCCGCTCCGGGTCCTGCACCGGCTCAGGACCGGGTACCGGGGCAGGAATCGGAGCGTGCCACCGCGCAGGCAGCCGCCCCGGGGCCGGTCGCCGCCGGTCCGGTCCCGGCCGAGGGCTGACCACCGGCGGGCGCGCGGCCGCCCGCCGGCTTCCCGGCGCCCACCCGTCGCCCCGCCGTCAGGCGACGAAGGTGCGCGGCGCGTCCGTGCCGGTGCTCGCCCCGGTCTCCACGAGGCGCGCGGCCGCAGCCAGCCGGGCCGCCGCCTCGACGGCGACCGGGCCGCCGACGGTGAACGGCAGCCTTACGTACCCCTCGAACGCCCCGTCGACCCCGAAGCGGGGCCCCGAGGGCACCCGCACACCGACCCGTTCGCCGACCTCGGCGAGGCGTGAACCGGACAGTCCGCCGGTCCGCACCCAGAGCGTCAGCCCGCCGCGCGGTACCTCGAACTCCCAGCTGGGCAGCTGCGCGCGCACCGCCGCCACCAGCGCGTCCCGGTTCTCGCGCGCCTGGGCCCGCCGCAGAGCCACCGCCTCCTCCCAGCCGCCGGTCCGCATCAGCCAGTTGACGGCGAGCTGCTCCAGCACCGGGGTGCCGAGATCGGCGTACGCGCGAGCGGCGACCAGCGACCTGATCACGTCCGGCGCCGCGCGCACCCATCCGATCCGCATCCCCGCCCAGAAGGCCTTGCTGGCCGAGCCGACCGTGAGCACCGTGCTGCCCGCCGGGTCGAAGGCGCAGACCCGCCGCGGCATGTCGATGTCCGCTTCCAGATGCAGTTCGGACATGGTCTCGTCGACGACGAGCACCGTCCCCGCCGAGCGGGCGGCATCGACCAGCTGCCGCCGCTGGTCCTCGTCGGCCAGCGCGCCCGTCGGGTTGTGGAAGTCGGCGACGACATAGGCGAGCCGGGGGGCGGCGTCCCTGAGCACCTGGCGCCAGCGCCCCAGATCCCAGCCGGTCAGTCCCTCCGCCATGGCGACCGGCACCAGCCGGGCGCCCGCTTCCCGCATCAGCTGGAGGATGTTCGCGTACGAGGGCGACTCCACGGCGATCCGCTCGCCCCGGCCCGCGAAGAGATGGCAGATCGCGTCCATCGCGCCCATCGCGCCGGTGGTGACCATGATCTGTTCCGGCATGGTCGGAATGCCGCGCTCGGTGTAGCGGTCGGCGAGCATCTGCCGCAGCGCGGGAACTCCGGCCGGGTAGTCACCGTGGGTGTGCGCGTACGGCGTCAGCTCCTCCAGCGCCCCTCGCACCCCCCGGGTCAGCCAGGGCTCGGGGGCGGGCAGGGCGGCGGTGCCGAGGTCGATCATCGAGCCGAGCGACTCCGGCGGCAGCGGCTCCAGACCGCGCGCCGGCAGCGGATTCCCCGCCGGTACGGCGGTCCAGCTGCCCGCTCCCCGGCGCGATTCGAGGAACCCCTCGGCGCGCAGCGCCTCGTACGCGGCCGCCACGGTCGTCCGGCTCACGGACAGCGAGAGCGCCAGTTCGCGTTCGGCGGGAAGCCGGGCGGCGACGGGGACGCGGCCCTCCAGGACGAGCAGCCGGATGCCGTCGGCGAGCGCCCGGTAGGCCGGCGGCCTGCGGGTGCCGGGTCCGGCGGGCCGGGGCTGCTGGGCGTTGAGCTGCCGGGCGAGCTGAGCCGCCCCGACCGCCGAGGTCCACTGCGCCACTGAAATCAGTCCACCTTCCCCGAATTGGCCATGGTTGGCATCTTCCGGCCCGCCACAGAGTGTCGTGTATCAGTCCACCATCGCACCAGGGGGCAGCATCGTGTCCATCACCTCAGGCCGCCGGGGAAGGCGGCTCACCCGCCGGCTGTCGCAGCTCTACCTCGGGCTGGCGCTGTACGGGGCGAGTTCGGCGCTGCTGGTCCGCGGCGGCCTCGGGCTGGAGCCGTGGGGGGTCCTGCACCAGGGGCTGGCCGAGCTCACCGGGCTGACCATGGGGGTCGTCTCCATCATCGTGGGCGCCGTCGTACTGCTGCTCTGGATACCGCTCGGACAGCGGCCGGGGCTGGGCACCGTCTCCAATGTGTTCGCGGTCGGCATCGCCATGGACGCCACGCTCGCCCTCGTCCCCGACGGCCACGGGTGGGCCGTCCGGATCACGCTGATGACCTGCGGCATCGTCCTCAACGGCATGGCCACCGGGCTGTACATAGCCGCCCGCTTCGGCCCGGGGCCACGCGACGGTCTGATGACAGGACTGCACCGGCTGACCGGCCGCTCGGTCCGGCTGGTCCGTACGGCGATCGAGGTCGCCGTCGTCGCCACCGGCTTCGCGCTCGGCGGCTCGGTGGGGATCGGCACGGTGGCCTACGCCCTCGCCATCGGACCGCTCGCCCAGCTCTTCCTGCGCGTCTTCGACATCCCGCCGGCGGCCACCGGCAGCACGGCCGTCGCCGCCGGGTCACCGGAGCACGCCATACTGCGGCGGTGACTCGCGTACCCCACCCCTACCTGGACCGGCCGGCCCCGATCCCGTTCGCCCATCGCGGCGGCGCGGCGGACGGCCTCGAGAACACCGCGGCGGCGTTCCGCCGCGCGGCCGGACTCGGATACCGCTACTTCGAGACCGATGTGCACACCACCGCGGACGGCCGGCTCGTCGCCTTCCACGACGCGACCCTGGACCGGGTGACCGACGCGCGGGGCCGGATCCACGACCTCCCGTGGGACGAGGTGCGCCGGGCCAGGGTGGCGGGGAGCGAGCCGCTGCCGCTCTTCGAGGACCTGCTCGAAGAGTTCCCCGAGGCCCGCTGGAACGTGGACGTCAAGGCCGCGCCCGCCGTGGTCCCGTTGATCGATCTGATCCGCAGGACCGACAGCTGGGACCGGGTGTGCGTCGGCTCCTTCTCCGAGGCCCGGCTGGCCCGCGCGGTACGTCTCGCGGGCCCCCGGCTCGCCACCTCGTACGGGGTGCGGGGAGTGCTGGGCCTGCGGCTGCGCTCGTACGGCATCCCGGCCCCGGTCCGGCCGGGCGCCGTGTGCGCGCAGGTGCCCGAGACGCGGAGCGGTATCCGGGTGGTGGACGAGCGCTTCGTACGGATGGCGCACGCGCGCGGCCTTCAGGTCCATGTCTGGACGGTCAATGAGGCGGACCGGATGGAGGCGCTGCTCGATCTGGGCGTGGATGGCATCATGACCGATCAACTGGAGACGCTGCGCACGGTGTTCACCGCGCGGGGAGTCTGGCGATGACCGGGCAGGGTGCCCGCACAGGAGAGCGAGGGAGCGCGAGGTGACCGCCGGGACGGTGGACCGGGCCGATGAGGCGACGGACCGCAGACGCGAGCAGCGTGGCTGGTACTTCTACGATTTCGCGTGCTCCGTCTATTCGACGAGTGTGCTCACGGTCTTCCTCGGCCCGTATCTGACCTCGGTGGCGAAGGCGGCCGCCGACGCCGAGGGCTTCGTTCATCCGCTGGGCATCCCCGTGCGCGCGGGCTCGGTCTTCGCGTACGCGGTGTCCGTGTCGGTCGTGGTGGCGGTGCTGGTGATGCCGCTGGCGGGCGCGGCGGCGGACCGTACGGGACGCAAGAAGCCGCTGCTGGCCGCCGCCGCGTATCTGGGGGCGGCCGCCACGACGGCCATGTTCTTCCTGGACGGCGACCGCTATCTGCTGGGCGCGCTGCTGCTGATCGTGGCGAACGCCTCACTGTCCGTCTCGATGGTGCTCTACAACGCGTATCTGCCGCAGATCGCCGGGCCCGAGGAGCGGGACGCCGTCTCCTCCCGTGGCTGGGCCTTCGGCTACACCTCGGGCGCCTTCGTGCTGGTCCTCAATCTCGTGCTCTACACCGGCCATGAGTCGTTCGGTGTCTCCGAGTCGACGGCGGTACGGATCTGTCTGGCGTCGGCCGGCGTCTGGTGGGGGGCCTTCACGCTCGTCCCGCTGCGGCGGCTGCGCGACCGGAAGGTGCCGCGGAACGGCGAGGGGGCGGTGGGCACCGGCTGGCGGCAGCTGATGAACACCCTGCGGGACATGCGGCGCCATCCGCTGACGCTGTCCTTCCTGCTCGCCTACCTCGTGTACAACGACGGGGTACAGACGGTGATCTCGCAGGCCTCGATCTACGGCTCCGAGGAACTGGACCTGGACCAGACGACGCTGATCACCGCCGTCCTGCTGGTGCAGATCCTGGCGGTCGCGGGCGCGCTGGGCATGGGCAGGATGGCCAGATCGTACGGCGCCAAGCGCACCATTCTGGGCTCGCTGGCCGTCTGGACGCTGATCCTCGCGGCGGGCTATTTCCTGCCGTCCGGCGCACCGGGCGCGTTCTTCGCGCTGGCCGCGGCGATCGGTCTGGTGCTGGGCGGCAGCCAGGCGCTGTCCCGCTCGCTCTTCTCGCATCTAGTGCCGAGCGGGAAGGAGGCCGAGTACTTCTCGGCGTACGAGATGAGCGACCGGGGACTCAGCTGGCTGGGGCCACTGGTGTTCGGGCTCGCTTATCAGGTCACGGGGAGCTACCGGGATGCGATCATCTCGCTGGTGGTCTTCTTCGCGCTCGGGTTCGGCCTGCTGGCACGGGTGCCGATCAGACAGGCCATCGCGGCCGCGGGCAACCCCGTTCCCGAGCGGATTTAGACGTGGCAGTCAAAGGGCGGTAGTGTACGCGTTTGGCCTGCCAGGCGGACCGTTACTGCGAACCGCGGAAATGGAATCGCCGGGTGACATCTCCTGATAGATGTGACAAACCGGGCGCCGGTGGGTACAACAAGGGGCGGCACGACGGGCGACGCACGACCCGGAACGGGAATCTTTACCGCCGACCGGACGTTGACCGGATGACGACGACAGCGACACCTGTCCTGTGGGCGACAAGCCCGGGAGGCACGATTCATGAGTGAGCGAGCTCTCCGCGGCACGCGACTCGTGGTTACCAGCTACGAGACGGACCGCGGCATCGATCTGGCCCCGCGCCAGGCGGTGGAGTACGCATGCCAGAACGGACATCGATTTGAGATGCCGTTCTCGGTAGAGGCGGAAATTCCGCCGGAGTGGGAGTGCAAGGCGTGTGGCGCCCAGGCACTCCTGGTGGACGGGGATGGCCCCGAAGAGAAGAAGGGCAAGCCTGCGCGTACGCACTGGGACATGCTCATGGAGCGGCGCACACGCGAGGAGCTGGAGGAGGTGCTGGCCGAGAGGCTGGCCGTCCTGCGCTCCGGCGCCATGAACATCGCCGTGCATCCGCGGGACAGCCGGAAGTCCGCCTGACCGCGTAACCACCGCACACAACAAGCGATAACCGAACAAAGCCGCGGGCTGTGTCACACCGAGTGTGTGCCACAGCCCGCGGCTTTCTGTGCTCTCCGGCTTTCTGTGCCCCGCGGCTTTCTGTGCTGGGCGCCCCGTCAGGGGGTCAGCGGCGGGCGCGGGCCCTTGTCCTCGGGGTGGTTCGGGCGCCGGGGGCCGTCCTCCTTGATGACCTCGCCCTGGACCACCTTGCCGTCGGGCTGACGCATCCGGGCCTGCTGGAAGGCGTCACCCAGGCTGCCGGGAGGGGCCGCCGCGCTCATCCGCCGCTCCAGCGACCGTTCCGTGTACCGGCCGAGCGCCATCCGGACGGGCGGTACGAGCAGCAACAGGCCCAGCACATCGGTGATCAGTCCCGGCAGCATGATCAGCAGGCCGCCCAGCATGAGGAAGCCGTTGCCGGTGCTCCCGGTGCCGGTCTCCGGCGCGACGGCCTCCCCGGGGTGCTGCTCTTGCTGCCGCTGCTGGCGTTGCAGGGTCTCGGTCAGATTGCGGAAGGCCCGGCGGCCGGCCATCTTGATGACCACCGCTCCGAGCACGGCCGCGCCGACCAGCAGCAACAGGATGGTGAACCCGCCCGCCACATCGGCCACCAGGACCAGCAGCCAGATCTCCAGCACCAGCCAGACGGCGATGCCCAGGGGAATGAAGCTGCGGGCGCGGGAGCGCTTGGGAACGGGCCGGGGCGATTGCGCGGTCGTCATACCCCCAGTGTGCCTGGGCACGGGCCGGGACGGCGTCCGGGGGCGATCAAGGCGAGCGGGGCGAGCCAACCGGTCAGGGGGACTTCCGGCCGAGCAGCCGGTTCGCCCGGGACTCGACTCCCCAGGCGGTGACCCTCCAGAGGGCCTCGACGACGATGTCCCGGCTCATCTTCGAGTCGCCGCGCTCGCGCTCGACGAAGGTGATGGGCACCTCGACCACATGAAAGCCCCCCTCGACAGCGCGCCGGGCGAGGTCGACCTGGAAGCAGTAGCCCTGGGAGGCGACGGCGTCCAGGCCGAGCCCCTCCAGGGTCTCCGCGCGAAAGGCCCGGAAGCCGCCGGTGATGTCGCGGATCGGGACGCCGAGCAGGACCCGTGAGTAGGTGCTGCCGCCGCGTGAGAGCAGCTTCCGGGTCGTGGGCCAGTTGACGACCCGTCCGCCCGGCATCCAGCGCGAGCCGAGGACGAGATCGGCGCCCTTGAGCGCGGTCAGCAGGCGGGGCAGTTCCTCGGGCTGATGGGAGCCGTCGGCGTCCATCTCGACGAGGACGCCGTAGCCGTGCTCGATGCCCCAGCGGAAGCCGGCCAGATAGGCGGCGCCGAGCCCTTCCTTGCCTTTCCGGTGCAACACCTTGACCTGGCTGTCCTGGACGGCCAGTTCGTCGGCGATCTTGCCGGTGCCGTCGGGGCTGTTGTCGTCGGCGATGAGGATGTCGGCCGCCGGCACCGCGGCGCGCACCCGGGAGACGATCGGCTTGATGTTCTCGGCCTCGTTGAAGGTCGGGATGATCACCAACGTTGTGCCCAGCGGGCCGTACCGCCTCTGACCGCCGTCGTTCACTGCTGCCCCTTAGTCGCCGTACGCGGATGCCCACCTTAGCGAGCACGCGACACCCCACGACCACGGTGGTCGTGGGGTGTCGGTGGGAGACGAGGGGCGATGTCCGGAGATGGCGGACAGAACCGGAGATGTTGCACCCCGTACGCACTCATGAACTGCGGATCGGGGCCCGGCGTCCTTCGGGCCGACCTGGAACCCGCTGGCTGCGGGTCGACCGAAAGCCGTTGTCTACTGAACGCCGGGCCCCACCCGGGTCGCACCTACCGGCCGGCTCGATCCTTCCCTCGCCCCCGAGACGTGGGTGCTGGACCTGGCTCCCAGTGGTGGTGCGCCGGTGCGGCACACCGCCCCATGGCCCAGCGGGCGTTCGACGACTGCGTGGAGGTTGCCGGACGGACGTCCTGTGGTGGACTCGGCCGAACCTACCCGGCGGTGGCTGCTTACTGTCAATAGCCGTTTGACCTGCGGCGTTTGCCTAAATCAGCAGGTCAGTGGGGAAGATCCGCAGGTGGCGGCAGAGGGTGGCGGGCATCGGTCGGCGGTACGAAATGTCCGCACGTCACTCGTTCGGGCGCACGAATACCGTTTGTCCCGCGACGACGGTCCGCAGGCACTCGGGCAGCGGCCGGCCCGGCGTGAGATCCGGCAGTCCAGGCGTCCCGGAGCGCGGATCGGTGGACCAGCGCGACACCCGGTCGTCGGGGGCCTGGACGACCAGTTCGCCGGTGCGCCAGACGGCGTAGTCGGCGGGGGCGCCCGGCACGAGCGTACCGGCGTCGTCGCGGCCGACGGCCCGCCGGCCGCCGCGGGTATGGGCGGTGAACGCGGCCCTGACCGAGATCCTGTGTTCGGGGGTGCGGTGGAAGGCGGCGGCCCTGACGGTGCCCCACGGGTCCAGCGGGGTGACGGGGCTGTCGGACCCGAAGGCCAGCGGGACGCCGGCGCGCAGCAGCGCCGCGTACGGATTGAGCGTGCGGGCGCGCTCGGCGCCGAGCCGGCGCGCGTACATCCCGTCCTCGCCGCCCCAGAACGCGTCGAAGGCGGGCTGGACGGAGGCGGTGAGTCCCAGCTCCGCGAAGGCGGCGATCGTCTCGGGGGTGAGCATCTCGGCGTGCTCGACGCGGTGCCTGGCGGCCCTGATACGCGCCAGGCCGAGGCGCTCGGCCGCGGCCCGTACCCCCGCGACGACCGTGCTGATCGCGGCGTCACCGATGGCGTGGAAGCCGGCCTGGAGCCCGGCCTCGGTGCAGGCGACGACATGGACCGCGACGGCCGCCGCGTCGAGATGGGCGGTGCCGGTGTGCGGGGCATCGGCGTACGGGGCGTGCAGGGCGGCGGTGTGGGAACCGAGGGATCCGTCGACGAAGAGATCGCCGGCGGCGCCGACGGCGCCCAGCTCACGGACGCGGCGGGCGCCCTTCTCGTCGGTGATGTGTTCGGCCCAGTAGCCATGGACCCGCGGTCCCGGCTCCTCGTCCGCGAGCGCCAGCAGGGAGGTGAAGTCCTCCTCGTCGGAAATATCCGGCCCCGCGCACTCGTGGAGCGCGCCGATACCGAGCGAGGCCGCCCGGTGGCGGGCGGCCCGCTGCGCCTCGGTGCGCTGGCGCGGGGTGATGGCCGCGT
Organism: Streptomyces sp. NPDC042201; assembly: GCF_055582185.1. NCBI lineage: Bacteria > Bacillati > Actinomycetota > Actinomycetes > Kitasatosporales > Streptomycetaceae > Streptomyces > Streptomyces sp. NPDC042201. The sequence continues at coordinate 48,457 of NZ_JBVJDS010000015.1, forward strand.
GGGCCGCGGCGCGCACGGCGTGGTGGGCGGCGCCGGTCAGCGGGGCGTCCGGGTGGTAGCCGGTGAGGGAGGTGACGCCGGGGACGAGGTCGAGCAGCGCGGTGGTGACCACGGCCGAGTGAACGTCGACGCGCGGCAGATAGAGCGGCCGGGCGCCGGCGGCGTCGTCCAGTTCGGCGCGGGAGGGTGGGCGCTGTTCTGGCCAGCGGGTGGAGTCCCAGCCGTGGCCCAGGAGCACGCGGTCGCCGGAGCGGGGGTCCGGGTGTGTGTGCGCGTCCACGTTCGCGTCTGCGGCGCGGTGAGCGCGGATCAGGTCGAGCGCCTCCGTCAGGCTCCGGGCGCCGGACAGGTCGAGTCCGGTGAGGGCGAGGCCGGTCGCCGTGGTGTGGACATGGGCGTCGGTGAACGCCGGGGTGACGAGCGCGCCTTCGAGGTCGATGACCTCGTCCACGCCGGAGGCGAAGGCGTCGGCCGCGCCTTCGGAGCCGACCCAGGCGACATGGCCGCGTTCGACGACCATGGCGGTGGCGAAGGGGTCGGCGGGGCTGTGGACTTCTCCACCGCGCAGGAGGACGGTGCGGTGGTGGTTCTGGGGGGCGGTGCGGTCGGTCATGGTGACCAGTCTGGCGGGTGTGTTCCGGCGTGCGGGGGTGGGGGCCGGTCCGGTGGGGGTGCGGTGCGCCTCCGGCGGGGGTGGTGGTGCGGTTCGCCGTCCGGCGGGGGTGGGGGCCGGTCCGGTTGGGGTGCGGGGGTCGCGGGCTCCGGAGGTGTGTGTCCGGACTGCATGATTTACGGCGCCGTGCGGCTCGTTTGTCGGGTGCGGCTTGTGTGCGCCGACAAATCACGCTTTACGTCCGGACACACACCTCCTGCGCCCCCACCCCCCCTCCCGCCGGTGGGCCGCGTCCCGCACATCCGACCGCCCGTCTCCACGACCGCCGGCGAGTGAGCCGAAGGGCGCGCCGCTGTCGAAAGGGAGAACGCGCACAGGTTCGCGAGGAACAAGCGAACCGAGCACGATCGACCGTCGACAGTGGCACAAAGCGCCCGGAGGCGAACCGAGCCTCAAAAAAGAGGAGTGCACGGTCGACTGTCGACAGTGGCATAAAGCGCCCCGGAGGCGAACCGAGCCCTAAAAAAGAGGGGCTCGGGATTCGTAGGGGGTGGAGAGGACCACCGTGGTTCGGGTGGAGACGCCGGCCAGGGAGCGGATGCGGGTGAGCAGGTGCTCCAGTTCCAGTGGGGTGGAGACCCGTACCTTCAGGATGTAGTTCTCGTCGCCCGCCACGCTGTGGCACGCCTCGATCTCGGCGATTTCCGCGAGGCGTTCCGCGATGTCGTCGGGGGCGCTGGGGTCGAACGGTTTCACCGAGATGAACGCGGTGAGCGGCAGGCCGACGGCCTCCGGGTCGACGACCGCCGCGTAGCCGCGGATGACGCCGCGTTGTTCCAGGCGGCGTACCCGCTGATGCACCGCCGAGGTGGACAGGCCGGTGGCCTTGCCCAGGTCGGTGTAGCTCATCCGGCCGTCCTTGACGAGCAACTCCACGATCTGACGATCCAGCTCCTCCATACGGATCAACCTATTGCCCCGGGTCGCCTCCGGCACAGTCGGAGGCGGCTCCGGGGGGTACCTGCGGGGGGCATGTGACGAAGACCACAGATTTGTGGGACGGTCGTTCGAGACGTCACGATTACGCGGCTCGCGCGAAGGGAATTGCTTGGTGTGGTCGAGACCACAAGTGCCTGGTCGGCCCACCCGAGGGGGAATGTCTCCATGCAGAGCCTGAAGCGCACCGGACGCACAGAACCGGAGCCCGTTGATCTTGTCGAGGCCGACGAGTTCGACTTCTACGACACCTTCGAGATGTACCGGGTCGTCTGCCCGGACTGTGTGCAGCCGATCGCGCTGCTGGCGGACGAGGACGTCCTGCCGGAGCACGCGCTGTGCCCCACGCCGTGGAATCCGTTCGTGCTCTCGGTGTGTGCCGGTACGGGCCGTTCGGCGGCGGACGCGCGGCCCGCTGACGCGTCGCCCGAGGCTCAGGAGCAGGACACCGCACTGCTGCTGACGCTGCCTCAGGGGCTTGACTGGAGGACGCAGCCCTTCTCGCACATGGGCGGTCCGGGCTCGCGTCCGTTCAAGCAGATGCGCGACGCCGCGTAGGACCCGCAAGACCCCGGCGCGACCGCTGACCGCAGGTCAGAAAGCGTGCCGGGGGACCTGCCGACTGTCCGTCAGCGCGTCTCGGGGCCCGCGAGATGCCGCGCGATCACCAAGCGCTGGATCTGGTTGGTGCCTTCCACGATCTGCAGGACCTTCGCCTCGCGCAGGTAGCGCTCCGCCGGGAAGTCGGTGGTGTAGCCGTAGCCGCCCAGCACCTGAACGGCGTCGACGGTGACCGCCATCGCCGCGTCCGTGCAGAACAGCTTGGCCATGGCGGCCTGTTGGGAGAACGGGCGGCCCGCGTCCCGCAGCCGCGCGGCGGCGAGATAGAGCGACCGTCCGGCCTCGATCCGGGTGGCCATGTCGGCGAGCAGGAAGCGCAGTCCCTGGAAGTCCGCGATGGGCCTGCCGAACTGCCGTCGTCCCGTGGCGTATCCGACGGCCTCGTCCAGGGCCGCCTGGGCCAGACCGATGGCGCAGGCGGCGATGCCGAGCCGGCCCGAGTCGAGCGCCGACAGCGCGATGGCGAAGCCCTGTCCCTCGTCGCCGAGCCGGCGGTCACCGGCCACCCGTACGCCGTCGAAGTGGAGTTGGGCGGTGGGCGAGCCCTTCATGCCCATCTTCTTCTCGGGGGCGGCCGCGTGCAGGCCGGGCGCGTCGCCGGGTACCAGGAACGCCGTGATGCCCCGTGCGCCCTCGCCGCCCGTGCGGGCCAGCACGGTGTAGAAGTCCGCGATACCGCCATGGGTGATCCAGGCCTTGGTGCCGGTGATGACCCAGTCGTCGCCGTCCCGTACGGCCTTCGTACGGAGCGAGGCGGCGTCCGAGCCCGAGGCGGGCTCGGAGAGGCAGTAGGCGCCGAGGAGGCCGCCGCTCAGCATGGCGGGGAGGTGCTCCGCCTGCTGCTCCTTGCTGCCGTAGCCGGCGAGGGCATGGCAGGCGAGGGTGTGCACGCTGGCGCCGAGACCGACGGTGAGCCGGGCGGCGGCCAGCTCTTCGAGTACCTGGAGATAGACCTCGTACGGCTGGTCCCCGCCGCCGAGGGCGGAGTCGTAGGGGAGGCCGAGCAGGCCCGAGGCGGAGAGAAGTCTGAAGAGTTCGCGCGGAAAGTGGCTCGCCTCTTCCTCCTCGGCCGCCCTGGGGGCGATCTCCCGCTGGATGATGTCGCGTACGAGGGCGACGAGGTGCGTGGACTCCTCGGTGGGCAGTTGACGTTCCACCGGCTGCGGGGCGCGGTCGGGCATGGCGGCGCTCTCCTCCCTGTCGGGGCGCTACGGCGGTCGCGCGCGCAGGGTGTGGCAGCGCCGCCGGCTGAGGTCCGGGGGTATCCCCGGACGGCAATTCTGCCCAGCCGATGCTGCCCTCCCGGATCACGGAAGCGGCTGACCAGCGGCTGTGGCGCGTTGAGTATGCCCGATCGGCGGGCTTCCGTCACGGGTGCAAAGTGTCCCTCCGGCGCGGCGGAACTTGGTCCGAACCATTGACCCCAGTGGTCTAGTCCTTCTAACGTCCCCCTGAACGTATTTCGCGTTCATGCCAAGTCGACGTCATCGCCGACCGATTTCCCCCACTCGCTCTTCCTCCCCCACGAGGAGACACCATGCTCGGACTTCACCGCCCCCGCTTGCGGGCGCTGGTCGCCGCCGCCTGTACCGCCGCTCTCGGTGTGACCCTGCTCGCCGGAGCGGGCAGCGCCTCGGCCGGGGGGACCACTGCCCCCGCCGCCGCTGCCGCGCCTGCCGCCGCGGGCGACAAGGTGGTCGGTTACTTCACCAACTGGGGTGTGTACGACCGGAATTATCACGTCAAGAACATCGAGACCTCGGGCTCCGCCGACAAGCTCACGCACATCAACTACGCCTTCGGCAATGTCACCGGCGGAAAGTGCGTGATCGGCGACTCGTACGCGGACTACGAGAAGGCGTACACCGCCGACCAGAGCGTGGACGGCGCCGCCGATACCTGGGACCAGCCGCTGCGCGGCAACTTCAACCAGCTGCGCAAGCTCAAGGCGCTCCACCCCGGTCTCAAGGTCATCTGGTCGTTCGGCGGCTGGTCCTGGTCCGGCGGCTTCACCGAGGCGGCGAAGAACCCGGCCGCCTTCGCGGAGTCCTGCCGCGCCCTGGTCGAGGACCCGCGCTGGGCCGATGTCTTCGACGGCATCGACATCGACTGGGAGTACCCCAACGCCTGCGGTCTGACCTGCGACACCAGCGGGCCCGACGCGTTCAGGAACGTCGCGTCCGCGCTGCGCGGCCAGTTCGGTTCCGACCTGGTGACGGCGGCCATCACGGCCGACGGCTCGGACGGCGGGAAGATCGACGCCACCGACTACGCCGGCGCGGCGCAGTACCTCGACTGGTACAACCCGATGACGTACGACTTCTTCGGTGCCTTCGCGGCGCAGGGCCCCACCGCCCCGCACTCGCCGCTCACCTCCTACGAGGGCATTCCGACGGAGGGCTTCAACTCCGACGCGGCCATCAGCAAGCTCAAGGGCCTCGGCATCCCGTCCGAGAAGCTGCTGCTCGGCATCGGCTTCTACGGACGCGGCTGGACCGGCGTCACCCAGTCGGAGCCGGGCGGCACCGCGACGGGCGCCGCTCCGGGTACGTACGAGGCGGGCATCGAGGACTACAAGGTCCTCAAGAACAGCTGCCCGGCCAACGGGACGGTCGCGGGCACCGCGTACGCCTTCTGCGGCAACCAGTGGTGGAGCTACGACACCCCCGCCACCATCGCCGGGAAGATGGCGTACAAGAACCAGCAGGGCCTGGGCGGCACGTTCTTCTGGGAGCTGAGCGGGGACACCGCCAACGGTGAACTGATCAAGTCCATCAGCTAGTCGCGCTATTGCCGCGAGCGAGACTCGTCGGGGGCGGGGTGCCTGTTCGGCCCCCGCCCCCGGCGTCATGTTTCCGGCGAGTCCTGGGGCGGGGCGATGCCCGTGAACGGGCGCCAGTCGGGATCCCGCGGCGGCGCCGGACACTCCGGTGCGAACTCCTCGATGGTGTCCAGCGTATGACGCAGCATCCGCACCAGCAGATCGCGCGGGATCTCCAGCGTCAGTTCCTGATGGCCCAGCCATTCCAGCGTGAGCCACTCGACGCTGCTGAGCCAGCCGAGCAGCGCGAGCCGGGCGATCGGCGGGATGTCCTGGCGGCCGTAGGCGCCTTCGGCGATCGTGGCGACCAGTCCGGTGCGTACGGCGTCGCGGATCGCCTGCACCTCTGTGTCGAAGCCGACGCCGCCCGTGACGATGGTGCGGTACGCCGCCTCGTTGTGCTGGGCGAACGAGAGATAGGCCTCGACCGTGCGCTGCACGCGCTGGGTGCGCGGCAGGTCGGCGCCGGTGGCGGCGAGCGTGACCAGCTCCGCGACCGAGTCCTCGACGATGGCGAGGTAGTAGCCGCGCTTGTTGTTGAAGTAGTAGTAGATCAGCCCCTTCGCCACCCCCGCGTGCTGCGCGATGTCATCCATCGACAGTGCGTCGTACGAGGTGTTGGCGAACAACTTCCGCCCGGTGGTGATGAGTTCGGAGCGCCGTATCTCCGACCGTTCGGTCGCGCCACGCTGCTGCCTACGGTTCACGTTCGGGTCCTGCTCTCCGGCCGTCACAGATTCCGCAGTATGGCAGAGCCGCGTGTGACGCCCGCAGGGCGGTGAGCCGCGGCCGGCCCGGGAGATGGTCTCTCACCTCCGGGGCCGGCCGCGGGCCCGTCAGAGCAGGCCCACCGACGTGAGGGCGCGGCGCTGGGCCGAGGTCGGCTGCGCCGGCCAGTAGACGTAACAGACACCGCCCGTGCCGGACACCACCGTGCCGGCCGCGTTGTGCCGTTTGGTCCGCAGCCAGATCGTCTCCCACTCGGAGCGGCGGTAGACCCGGCGCACCGCCGGGTTGTCGGGCGAGGCCGGGTCGTTGGCGATCACGTCGCCGCCGGCCGTGAAGCCGATCACGGTCATCAGATGGCCGGAGGTCCCGTAGCCGGCTCCCGTCAGCTCCTCCTTGAGGAAGGACTGCGAGGTGATGACGGGGATGCCCGCGCGGATGAGGGTCTCCACGTCGGTGAGCGAGCCGAGCCGGGTGACGGCGGCGCTCATGTCCCGGTACGTGGCGGCGTACGCGGCGTTGAAGGGCCAGTTGCCGCAGCCGTCGTACTGGTAGTCGAAGGTGAACCGGGCGGCGTGGCAGACCTGGGGGTCGGCGAAGGCCGGATTCACCCAGGCGAGATCCGCGGCGGTGGGCTTGCGCCCCCAGTATTCGATGATCATCTGCGAGGAGGTGGGGCTGCACCAGGCCTCGCCGCCGTTGTCGTACTCCGGGTACTGCCCGGCGTGGACGTTCTGCGAGTAGCGCGGCACGGTCAGCTCGCGGGCGAGCCCCGGCGTGGAGGCCGGGACGGTGAACCGGTCGGGGATGTCCGAGGCCATCGCGCCGGCCCGGTGGACCACCGGTGTGAGCCGGGTGCCCGGCTTGCGGTAGAGGGTCAGCCGCAGCTGGTACGAGGCGAGGCGGAGCCCGCTCGCCGCGTCGTCCACCGAGAAGGTGTCGGTCCAGATGCTGCTGCGCCCGTCGGTCTGGTCGTCGACGGAGGTGCGCCTGATGTCACCGTCGCCGTCTCCCGAGCTCCAGCGGCCCATGACGTACCACGGCGTGGCGGTGTTGTCCGAGTAGCGGCCGCTCAGTTCGATCTGGAGCCAGGTGCCGGCCGGGGTCTCGGCGTTCCAGGAGGCGATCACCTCGGTGGCGGGGACAGCCGAGCGGTGGAGCGGCGAGGTCCAGGTCGCGTACTCCCAGCTGGCGCTTTTGCCGGTGTGCGGATCGGCGTAGTCGGTTCGGCCCGCCGGGGTGCCGATGACCAGCGCGGGACGGGTGCCGGACACGGCCCGGGTGCCCCGGGCCGTACCGGAGCGCCAGTCGGCGTACGAGGTCCAGAAGGCGTTGTCCACGAGAGGCGTGGCGCGGGCGGCCGCCGACGGGGCGGCGGCCGCCGGAGCGGCGGACACCGCGCCGGCTCCCGCCGCGGCCGCGAGAGCGGCGGCGAGCACGGTTCTGCGCGAAGTGGGACTGGTCATGGGGACCTCCGGTCGAAGGCGGAGAGACGGCGGCTGCTCGGCAGTCGCCCACTATTGCGGTTCGTGGCGGGCTTCTGCCAGCGATTCGCGTCGCGTCGGCCGAACAATATTGGTCTCTACCAGTGGCGTGACCTGCGGTGGTACGGCGGACCGCGGCCGACCCGCGCGCGGGCGACTCGTAGGGTGGGCCGGGTGGAAGAGCCGACCGAGGCCGTGGGGCCCCCTGACCGCGCCATCGATGACGCCGTGGTGGCGCGGCTGCGCGCCCTGCCGCCCTCCTGCGGCCCTGTCCGGCTGATCGCCGTCGACGGCCACGCGGGCTCCGGCAAGAGCACCTTCGCGGCGCGGCTCGCGGCGGCGCTGGACGGCGCGCCCGTACTGCGTCTCGACGACCTGGCGACGCACGAAGAGCTCTTCGCGTGGACGGAGCGGCTGGCCGCGCAGGTGCTCGAACCGCTCTCGCGGGGCCGTACCGCGCACTACGCGCCGTACGACTGGACGCTGCGGCGCTTCACCGCACCGCGCTCCCTGGACCCGGCGCCCGCCGTGATCATCGAAGGCGTGGGGGCCGGCCGGCGGGCGCTGCGGCCGTCTCTCGCCCGGCTGCTCTGGATGGACCGGGGCGCGGCGGAGTCCTGGGAGCGGGGGCGACGGCGGGACGGCCCCGCGCAGTCCGCTTTCTGGGACGGCTGGACACCGGCGGAGATCCGCCATTTCGCGGCGGACCCGTCCCGCCCCTTCGCCGATGCTCTGGTACGTGAGGGACGGGAGGGGTACGTGGTGCGCCCGGGGCCCTCTGCGACAGCACGGCCGAACCGGTCCCTCACCCACGGTGATCGAATTCCGCCACCATACTGAACAGTCGGAAATCGGCACCGTGAGTGCTCCGGCTCGGCTTGACCGGGGAGCGGGAGAGGTCTTACGTTCTCATTGTGCGGCTTTTCGGAGCCGCCGCGGACGCGAAGCCCCCGGTTGTTCCCCCGTGATCGGGGGCTTCGTTCTGCCCTCTTCGCCGCCTCCCGCGCCCCCGCGATCCCCTCCTCCGCTCACCGTGGGTCACCGCCGCGGCCGCTGTGCGGTGCCCTTAGTCGCGCACTCTCCGCGCAGGTACGATGCCCCTCGGTGCGGTCAATTCCCGTCCGCGACAAGGTGGTTCAGCACACTGCCGACGGGCGCCCGCCCGGCGGGACATCACGGGGGCACGGTTTGTGGGGGACCTCATGGACACCGGCACGCAGGGCACACAAGCCCCGGCCGATCTCGCCTGGGTGCGCGGCGTGGACGCCTACACGATGGGCGCCTATCCCCAGGCGGAGGAGGAGTTCAAGGCTGCCGTACGGCTCGATCCCGGGATGGCCGACGGCTGGCTCGGGCTGCACGCGCTGCGCGTCGACACCACCACCGCCCTGCTGCACATGTACCGCCACCGCGACCGGTTCGGCGAACAGCGCTCCCGCCACCGCCGCACGCTGAACTCCTGGTACTGGCTCGGCTGGTGGGTCCAGCCGGTGCTGGAGAGCGGGCGGGACCTGCTGCTCGCCCACGCCTCGCACTGGCTCGACGGCCGGCATGTGCCCGAGCTGGACCGGGCGCTCGCGGGCCTGCCGCCCGTGGACGCAGATCCGCAGGTGCGGTTCCTGCACGCCTGCCGCGCCTATCTGGTCAAGGACTGGGACCAGTTGGTCCGGCACACCGAGCCGCTCGTGGACGATCCGCTACTGGGCATCGAGGCGGGACTCTTCGGCGGCATGGGCCGCGTCCGGCTGGAGATGTACGGACAGGCGGAGCCGCTGCTGTCCACCGCTCTGATGCGCTGCCGCAGCGAGCAGCCGCAGCGCAAGGAGCTGCGGTACTGGCTGGCGCGCGCCCATGAGGGCAAGGGCCGCAGCGCGGCCGCCTTACCGCTCTACCGGGCCGTGCACCGGCTCGATCCCGCGTTCATGGATACCGCGGCCCGGCTCGCCGCGATCACCGACTCCGACGGGTACGAGGGACCGGACGATCCGGTGGGCCTCGCCTCGGTCGCGCTGGCCGGCTTCGGCCAGGACGCGGTGGACACCGTGGAGACGCGGGGTGAGGTGGAGGGTCCGCCCGCGTCCGACCGGCTGCTCGGCGGTGAGACGGGGCCCCAGCCGGCCGGCGGTGTCCCGGCCGCCGCGCGCGACGACGTGCGCGAGAAGGTCCCGGCTCCCGCCCAGCCCGCTTCGCCGCGCTTCCCCGAGGGCCCGACCGATCCCGCCCTGCTCGCGCAGGCCCTGGCCGAGCTGGAGCGGATGGTCGGCCTGGAGCCGGTGAAACGGCAGGTCAGGGCGGTCTCCGCGCAGCTGAACATGGCCCGGCTGCGGGCCGGCGAGGGCCTGCCCGTCCAGCCGCCGAAACGTCACTTTGTCTTCTCGGGCCCCTCCGGCACCGGCAAGACGACCGTCGCCCGTATTCTCGGCCGGATCTTCTACGCCCTCGGACTGCTCGGCGGCGACCATCTGGTGGAGGCCCAGCGGGCCGATCTGGTGGGCGAGTTCCTCGGCCAGACCGCCGTCAAGGCGAATGAGCTGATCGACTCGGCGATCGGCGGGGTGCTCTTCGTCGACGAGGCGTACAGCCTCTCCAACTCCGGATACAGCAAGGGCGACGCCTACGGCGACGAGGCCCTTCAGGTGCTGCTCAAGCGCGCCGAGGACAACCGCGACCATCTCGTGGTCATCCTGGCCGGCTATCCGGAAGGCATGGACCGGCTGCTCGCCACCAATCCCGGCCTCTCCTCCCGCTTCACCAGCCGCGTCGACTTCCCCAGCTACCGGCCGCTCGAACTGACCGCCATCGGCGGCGTGCTCGCCGCGGAGAACGGCGATGTCTGGGACGAGGAAGCGGTGGACGAGCTGCGCTCGATCAGCGGGCATGTCGTCGATCAGGGGTGGCTCGACGAGCTGGGCAACGGACGCTTCGTCCGCACGCTGTACGAGAAGAGCTGCGCGTACCGCGATCTGCGGCTCTCCGGGTACATCGGTACGCCCACCCGCGACGATCTGGCCACGCTGCGGCTGCCCGATCTGATGCAGGCGTACGGCGAGGTGCTCTCGGGGCGCGGTCCGGCGAACCGCGGCCCCCAGGACCCGACGGGGCAGTGAACCCCGCCGGGTCCTGAGTGCTTCACCGCACGGCAGGACTCAGCGCGCCAGGACCTGACCGGCCTGGTCGACGCGCTGCTCACCGACGAGGGCCGCCTTCGGCGCACTGGTCCTGTGGGACGGATCCCGTACCTCACCGACCAGCATTTCCAGTACGTCCTCCAGCGCCACCAGGCCGAGCACCCGCCCGGACGCGTCCGCGACCTGGGCAAGATGCGTGGCGGCGCGGCGCATCACGGTGAGCGCGTCGTCGAGCGGCAGTTCCGCCCGCAGGGTCGCCATCGGCCGCCAGACGTGCTGCGGGACGGCCCGCTCCCCGGCCTCCAGATCGAGGACGTCCTTGACATGGAGAAAGCCCATGAAGGCGCCGCCGCCCTCCGCGCACACCGGGAAGCGGGAGTAGCCGGTGCGTACCGTCAGCTCCTCGATCTCGCGCGGGGTGACGGCCGGGGTCACCGTGATGAGGGAGGCGCGGGTGAGCAGCACGTCGGTGACCGGGCGGCTGCCCAGTTCCAACGCGTCCTCAAGCCGTTCCTGCGCTTCCGGTTCGAGCAGCCCGGCCTGGCCCGAGTCCTCGACGAGCCGGTTGAGCTGCTCGCTGGTGAAGACCGCCTCCACCTCGTCCTTGGGCTCGACGCGGAAGGCCCGCAGCACCAGCCGGGCGCAGGCGCCGAGCGCGGCGGTCACCGGACGGCACAGCCGGGCGAAGCCGACCAGGCCGGGGCTGAGCCAGAGCGCGGTCTTCTCCGGGGCGGCCATGGCGAGGTTCTTGGGGACCATCTCGCCGATGACCAGATGCAGGAAGACGACCAGCGCCAGGGCGATGACATAGCCCAGCGGATGGATCAGGCCCTCGGGCATATGGGCCGCGTGGAAGACGGGCTCCAGCAGATGCGCCACCGTCGGCTCGGCGACCGCGCCGAGCGTCAGGGAGCAGATGGTGATGCCGAACTGCGCCGCCGCCATCATCTGCGGCAGATTCTCCAGCCCGTGCAGCGCCTGCCGGGCCCGCGCCGAGCCGCGTGCGGCGTGCGGCTCGATCTGGCTGCGGCGTACGGAGACGAGGGCGAACTCGGCCCCGACGAAGAAGCCGTTGGCCAGGACCAGGAGGAGAGCGAAGACGAGTTGCAGGGCGCTCATCGGGTGCCCTCCGCCATCGCCGGGGCGCCGGCCGGCGCGCCTGCCGGTACGCCGGACGGAGCGCCTGCCAGGGCATCGGCCGGGGCGCCTGCCAGGGCGTCGGCCGGTACGCAGGCCGGTATGTCGGCGTGCTGACCCGCGACCTCGGCGGTGCGCACCAGCCGGACCCGTTCGGCCCGGTAGCGGTCCACCTGGCGCACGGAGAGCCGCCAGCCGGGCAGCTCGGCCTTGTCGCCGGGGGCCGGGATACGTCCCAGCAGATCGGCGACCAGGCCCGCCAGGGTCTCGTAAGGCCCGTCGGGCACTTCGAGGCCGATCCGCCGCAGGGTGAGGACCCGGCAGCTGCCCTCGGCCTCCCAGGCCGGCCTGCCGTCCTCGGGTGCGACGGGGGCCAGCTCCGGCCGCGCGTCGCCCTCGGTGTCGTGCTCGTCGAGGACCTCGCCGACCAGCTCCTCGATGATGTCCTCCAGGGTGACGACCCCGGCCGTACCGCCGTACTCGTCGACCACGACGGCTATGGGCTGCTCACTGCGCAGCCGCTCCAGCAGCTGCTGTACGGGCAGGGTCTCGGGCACCAGCAGCGCCGGGACGGCGATCCGTCCGGCCGGGGTGCGCAGCCGTTCCCGTACGGGCACCGCGAGCGCGTCCTTGAGGTGCACCATGCCCACGACCTCGTCGATGCGCTCCCGGTAGACCGGGAAGCGGGACAGTCCGGTGGCCCGGGTGAGGTTGAGGACGTCCGCCGCGGTCGCGTCGGACTGCAGGGCGCTGACCTTCACGCGGGGGGTCATGACGTGCTGCGCGGTGAGCCGGCCGAGGGAGAGGGTCCGGACGAACAGATCGGCGGTGTCCTGTTCGAGGGTGCCCGCCTGGGCCGAGTGACGAGCCAGGGAGACGAGTTCGCCGGGGGTGCGGGCCGAGGCGAGTTCGTCCGTCGGCTCCACGCCCAGCATCCGGACGAGACGGTTGGCGACGGTGTTGAGCAGGGAGATCACCGGCCGGAACACGGTGGAGAAGAGATGCTGCGGGCCCGCGACGAACCGTGCCACCTGGAGCGGCCGCGAGACCGCCCAGTTCTTGGGGACGAGTTCGCCGATCACCATCTGGACGGCGGCGGCGAGCAGCATTCCGATCACCACCGCGACCCCGGACACGGCCCCTTCGGGCAGCCCGGTCGCGGAGATCGGCCCGTCCAGCAGCTGGGCGAGTGCCGGCTCGGCGAGCATGCCCACGACGAGCGAGGTGATGGTGATGCCCAGCTGGGTGCCGGAGAGCTGGAAGGAGAGTTCCCGCAGTGACCTGACGACGGTGCGGGCGCGGCGGTCACCCGCGGCGGCGGCGCGCTCGGCGTCAGGACGGTCCACGGTGACAAGGCCGAACTCGGCCGCCACGAAGAAGCCGTTGGCGAGGATCAGAAGGAACGCTGCGGCGAGCAGCAGAAGGGGGATGGTCATGCCGCCGCCTCTTCGAAGGGGGCGGCGCAGGTACTACCGGACGATCCGTCCATTGCTGGAGGGAGTCACTCCTCGGGTCGCAGGTGCCCCACGGGCCGGTCGCGGCCGTCGGATGCGGGGCGGGGGCGCACTCGGCGCCTCCGCCACCAGAGTAATCAAGACGGGGCGCGAGAGGGCAGTGGCGTACGGGCTGAGGCTGAGAGCCTGGCTCTCAGCCGTTGTCCGCGCCGGTGCCCCGGGCCTCGGTCAGCGCGCGCAGCGCGCGGGCGTCCCGGATGGCGTGTTCCTTGGCGATACCGGGCTGAATGCCCAGCACGGGCAGGCTGCTTCCGTCGCTGAGGTCGAGGAAGACCCAGGGGTCGCCGGGACGCAGATTGACCCGCAGGATCTCGGCCCATTCCAGCCGGCGCGTACGGGTGAGGTTGATGATTGTCACACCGGAATCATCGGCGACGACCTTGGGCCGGCTGAGCAGGGCCAGGACGCCGAAGAACAGCAGGGCCGTGACGATGAAGCTCATCCGCTCCCCCGCGCTCAGCTGTTCCAGCAGCAGGCCGATGGCCGTGATGACGGCGAACATGACCGTGCCGACGCTCAGCAGGACCGCCCGGGTACGGGTCGGCCGGAAGGTGACAGGAAGCACGGGCGGTCCGGGCGGGGGCGGGGGGACGGACATGAGTTCTCGGTCTTCCAGGGGTCGTGTCAGAGGCGGCAGGCGTGGATGGCCGTGGTGAGGATGGCGCGAGCGCCCAGCTCGTAGAGATCGTCCATGATCCGCTGCGCTTCCCTGGCCGGGACCATCGCGCGGACGGCGACCCAGCCCTCGTTGTGCAGCGGGGAGATGGTCGGCGACTCCAGGCCGGGGGTGAGGCCGACGGCCCGCTCCAGGTGCTCGGCGCGGCAGTCGTAGTCCATCATCACGTACGTACGGGCGACGAGGACGCCCTGAAGCCTGCGCAGGAACTGCTGCACCTTCGGCTCGTCGGCCGCGGCGCCCGTGCGGCGGATGACGACCGCCTCGGAGGTCATGATCGGCTCGCCGATCACTTCGAGGCCCGCGTTGCGCAGCGAGGTGCCGGTCTCCACCACATCGGCGATGACCTGGGCGACGCCCAGTTCGATGGCGGTCTCGACCGCGCCGTCCAGGTGGACCACGGAGGCGTCGACCCCGTGATCCGCGAGGTGCTTGGCGACGATGCCCTCGTACGAGGTGGCGACGGTCATACCGGTGAAGTCCGCGACACCGCCGGCGATGCCCGGCTTGGTGGCGTAGCGGAAGGTGGAGCGTGCGAAGCCGAGCGGCAGGATCTCCTCCGCGCTGGCGCCGGAGTCCTGGAGCAGATCGCGTCCGGTGATACCGATGTCGAGCCGGCCCGAGCTCACATAGATCGCGATGTCGCGGGGGCGGAGGTAGAAGAACTCGACCTCGTTGTCCGGGTCGACCAGGACGAGTTCCTTGGACTCCTTGCGCTGCTGGTAGCCGGCCTCATGGAGCATCGCCGACGCAGGTCCTGAGAGTGAACCCTTGTTGGGGACGGCGATGCGCAGCATGAGGTCGGATTCCTTTGTGCGTAGGGGTGGTGGTGCGTGCCGATGGCGGTGCGGAGCGGTGGGGCTCAGAGATGGGCGTACACGTCGTCGAGGGAGATTCCGCGCGCGACCATCATCACCTGGACGTGGTAGAGGAGCTGGGAGATCTCCTCGGCGGCGGCTTCCTTGCCTTCGTACTCGGCGGCCATCCACACCTCGGCCGCCTCTTCGACGACCTTTTTGCCGATGGCATGGACGCCCTTGTCCACCAGCTCGGCGGTGCGGGAGGTGGCGGGGTCGCCGTGGGCGGCCTTCTGCTGGAGCTCGGCGAAGAGCTCCTCGAACGTCTTCTTGGACATGGTGAGGCTCACTTTACGCGGCGGGGCGGGGCGGTCAGCGCCAGGGTTCGGCGATGGTGCGCAGGGTGGCCGCGGTGGCGACGGCGGCGGTGACCGCCTCGTGGCCCTTGTCCTCGTACGAGCCTTCCAGACCGGCCCGGTCCAGGGCCTGCTGCTCGGTGTCGCAGGTCAGCACGCCGAAGCCGATCGGCACTCCGGTGTCGACCGAGACCTTGGTGAGGCCCTGGGTGACGCCCTGGCACACGTACTCGAAGTGCGGGGTGCCGCCCCGGATGACGACGCCGAGGGCGACGACCGCGTCATAGCCGCGGCCTGCCAGCACCTTGGCGACCACCGGCAGCTCGAAGCTGCCGGGGACGCGCAGCAGGGTCGGCTCGTCGATGCCGAGGTCGTGCAGGGCGCGCAGGGCGCCGTCGACGAGGCCGTCCATGATTTTCTCGTGCCACTGCGCCGCGATCACGGCGACCCGGAGGTCTCCGCAGTTCTTCACACTCAGTTCGGGTGCGCCCTTGCCGCTCACGTCTCTCCTCGAAGCTGGTTCTTGTCGGCCGTACGGATGATGCTTACGGATGGTGCTGACGGCTCTTACTGGTTGCTCTTACTGGTTGCCGCAGCCGGACGGGGCGACGGCGGGGTCGAGCCAGGGCAGGTCGTGTCCCATCCGGTCCCGCTTGGTGCGCAGATAGCCGAGATTGTGCTCGCCCGCCTCGACGGGCATCGGCTCGCGTTCGGTGACCCGGAGCCCGTGCCGGACGAGCGCGGTGACCTTGTCGGGGTTGTTGGTCATCAGCCGCAGACCGTGTACGCCGAGGTCGTGCAGGATCTGCGCGCCCGCCGCGTAGTCGCGGGCGTCGGCGGGCAGGCCGAGTTCCAGATTGGCGTCGAGGGTGTCGCGGCCGCGCTCCTGGAGCTCGTACGCGCGCAGCTTGGACAGCAGTCCGATGCCGCGTCCCTCGTGGCCGCGCAGATAGACGACGATGCCGCGGCCCTCCTCGGTGATGCGCTCCAGGGATGCCTGGAGCTGGGGGCCGCAGTCGCAGCGCAGCGAGTTGAAGATGTCGCCGGTGAGGCATTCGGAGTGGATCCGGACCAGCAGGTCCTCGCCGTCACCGATGTCCCCGTGGACGAAGGCGACATGTTCGACGCCGTCGACCGTGGAGCGGTAGCCGTACGCCGTGAACTCGCCGAAGGTGGTGGGGAGCCGTACCTCCGCCTCACGGCGGACCGTCGGCTCCGAGCGGCGGCGGTAGGCGATCAGATCCTCGATGGAGATGATCGTCAGGCCGTGCTTGCGGGCGAACGGGATCAGCTCGGGCAGCCGCAGCATCACGCCGTCCTCGCCGGCGATCTCCACGATCGCGCCGGCCGGGCGGAGCCCCGCCAGTCGTGCCAGGTCGACGGCGGCCTCGGTGTGCCCGTTGCGTACGAGCACCCCGCCGGGCTGGGCGCGCAGCGGGAAGACATGGCCCGGCCTGACGAAGTCGCCGGGCTGCGCGGCGCCGCCGGCGAGCAGCTGGAGCGTGGTGGCCCGGTCCGCGGCGGAGATACCGGTGGTGACGCCATGGGCGGGGGACGCGTCGACGGAGACCGTGAAGGCGGTGCGCATCGATTCGGTGTTGTGGTCGACCATCTGCGGGAGTTCGAGCCGCTCCAGCTCCGCGCTCTCCATCGGGGCGCAGATCAGCCCGCGGCATTCGCTCATCATGAAGGCGACGATCTCGGGGGTGGCCTTCTCGGCCGCGACGACGAGATCGCCCTCGTTCTCACGGTCCTCGTCGTCGACGACCACGACCGGCCGGCCGGCGGCGATGTCACGGATGGCCTGCTCGACGGGGTCGAGGCCGAGCCCCTCGACCCGGTCGGCGGAGTACCAGGTGAAGGTCGAGGGGTCGGCGCGGAGCGCCTCGTTCAGGGCGGTGGTGGGCGCGGGGCGGGAGGTCATGCTGCTGCTCCTTCCAGGGGCATGGCGGCGGCGCGGGTACGCAGCCACCAGTCGCGCAGCCCCCACAGGACGAGGACGAGGTAGATCACGTACACGAAGCCGGAGAAGGCGAGCCCACTGCTGAACGCGAGCGGTACGCCGACGATGTCGACGAGCAGCCAGGCGAACCAGAACTCGACGAGACCGCGGGCCTGGGCGACCATCGCGGCGAGCGTGCCGACGAAGATGTACGCGTCGGGCCAGGGGTTCCAGGACAGTTCGGGGACGGCGACGAACAGAGAGCCGACGGCGAGGGTGCCCAGGGCGGTACCGCCGAGGAGCACTCCGCGCTCGCGCCAGGTGGCGAAGCGTACGGCGATCGAGCCGTCCTGGGCCCGCTGCCTGCCGCGCTGCCACTGACGCCAGCCCCACAGCGCCACTCCTATGACCAGCAGCTGCTTGCCGACTCCGCCGCTGAGCTGGGCGGAGGCGTAGGCACCGACCAGGATGACCCCGGACAGGAACTGGGCGGGCCAGGTCAGGATGGAGCGCCGCCAGCCGAGCGCGAGGGCGACCAGACCGATGGTGTTGCCGATCATGTCGGACCACAGGATGTGCTGACCGAAGGCCGTGAAGGCCTCGCCGTTCAGCCAGGACAGGGCGCTCACCGGGCGGGCTCCTCGGATCGGGCGCCGAGCAGCCGCTCGACGTACTTGGCGATGACGTCGACTTCCAGGTTGACCGGGTCGCCGGGGCCCTTGATGCCGAGGGTGGTCAGCGCGAGGGTGGTGGGGATGAGGCTGATGGTGAAGTAGTCGGGCCCCGCGTCGACGACCGTGAGGCTGACGCCGTCCACGGTGATCGAACCCTTCTCGACGACATAGCGGGTCAGCGCGGCGGGCAGCGAGATCTTGACGATCTCCCAGTGCTCGGAGAGCGTGCGCTCGACGATGGCGCCGGTGCCGTCCACATGCCCCTGGACGATGTGTCCGCCGAGGCGGCCGCCGACGGCCATGGGCCGCTCCAGGTTGACCCGGGAGCCGGTCTCCAGCGCGCCGAGGCTGGAGCGGTTGAGCGTTTCCGCCATCACATCGGCGGTGAACTCGCCGTCCCCGAAGTCCACGACCGTGAGACAGACCCCGTTGACGGCGATCGAGTCGCCGTGCTTGGCGTTCTCGGTGACGACGGGTCCGCGCAGACGGAAGCGGGAGGAGTCGCCGAGGTTTTCGACGGCGGTGACCTCACCCAGTTCTTCGACGATTCCGGTGAACACTCAGTGCTCCTTTGTGGCGGTGACGGAACGGACGGTGCCGTGGTCGGCGGTAGCGGGGTCGGCGGCGGGATCAGCGGTGGCGGGGAGGGGGACGGCGGTGATCCGCAGATCGGTGCCGATCCGGACGCTCTCCGTCATCCGCAGGCGCAACGCCTCGGCGATGGTGGTGATTCCGGCGTCGGCGAGGGCCGTGGGTCCTGCGCCGAGCAGGACCGGCGCGAGATAGCCGACGACCAGGTCGACGGCGCCCGCGGCGACGAAGGAGCCGGCCAGCGCCGGGCCGCCTTCCAGCAGGACGGAGCGGACGCCGCGCTCGTGCAGGGCGGCCAGCAGGGCGGGGATGTCCAGGCCGTGGGCGGCGCGGGGCAGCCGTACGACCTCGGGCAGATGGCTCGCGTCGGCGTCCTCGGCGACCGCGATCAGGGTGGGCGCGGCGTCATCCAGGATCCGGGCGCCGGGCCGTACGGCGGTGGCCTCGGTGTCCACGACGACGCGCAGCGGCTGGACGGCGCCCTCGATGCCGCGCACCGCGAGATGCGGATCGTCGCTGCGGGCGGTTCCCGAGCCGACCACGACCGCGTCGGCCTCGGCGCGCAGCCGGTGGACATCGGCGCGGGCCTCGGCCGAGGTGATCCAGCGGCTGGTGGAGTCGGCGGCGGCGATCCGGCCGTCGAGCGTGGCCGCGTACTTCCACACGACATGGGGGCGGCCGCGCCGTACGGAGGTGAGCCAGGCGATATTGCCCGCCTCGGCCTCCTCCGCGAGAAGTCCCCGCTCGACCGTGACGCCGGCCGCGCGCAGGGTGCCGGCGCCGCCGGTGGCCTGCGGGGTCGGGTCGGCGACGGCGTAACTGACCCGCGCGACACCGGCGTCGACGAGCGCCCGGGAGCAAGGTCCTGTGCGGCCGGTGTGATCGCAGGGTTCGAGGGTGACGTACGCCGTGCCGCCGCGGGCCCGCTCGCCGGCGGCGCGCAGGGCGTGGATCTCGGCGTGCGGGCCGCCGGCCCGCTGGTGGAATCCCTCACCGGCGAGCTGTCCCGAGGCGTCGAGGATCACGCATCCGACGACCGGATTGGGGCGGGTGGAGCCGAGCCCGCGAGCGGCGAGCACAACGGCCCGGCGCATGGCGTCGGCGTCAGCCACGGCTTCGGCTTCGGTGGCCACCGGGTCCTCCTGCCTCTTCGGGCACGGACTCCGGGGCCTGTCGATGACGACAGAGAAGCGGGAACGCACATCAGGACGCCGAGGCCGAGGAACTGGCTCGTCCGAAAACGACCCATCGACGGCGGCGTACCCATGACGGCCCGCCGCGCACTGCCTCCCATCCGGACTTTCACCGTCGGTCCAGGAATTTCACCTGGTCAACCGGCCGCTGGATGCGGACGGGTCGCGGACTGTAACCGCCGGTTCGGAATTACACCGACCCCGGAGTGCGCTGCTACTGGTACTCGACCAGTGTGCCACGCCTGATCGTCGGCCATATGGGTGGCTACTGTGGCCTGGCTCACAGGCGGCGTCGCTGGGGCGGCCGGCACCTCACGCGGTGCGGCCCGTGCGCCGACCGGTCAGGTCCCGGTCGGTCATGCCCCAGCCGGTCAGGTCCCGGCCGGTCATATTCCGGGGGCGAACAGCTCGTCCTGGGCGGCGTCGCGCGCGGTCAGCAGGGCGCCCCGCAGGACGCCCGCGCCGCCGAGCGCTCCGGCTCTGACCTCCGTACGCAGCGGGGACATCGCGGCCAGCCGCTCCTCGACGCGGGCGGCCAGCGTCTCGCCGCCCGCGTGGCCCACCTCGCCGGCCAGCACGACCCGGCCGGGGTCGAGAACCGCGCTGACCGCCGCCGCGGCGATGGTCAGCCGGTCGGCGAGGGCGTCGAGAAAGGCATCAGCGTCCTTGTCGGCGTCGCCTTGCGCGCCCGTCTCGCCCTTCGTCACCGCTTCGACGGCGGCGCGTACGAGCGCGGCGGACGGCGGTTCCTGCGGCGCCGCGACGGCCGAGACGCCGTACTGCTCGGCGAGTTCGCAGATGGCGGCCGAGCCCGCGAGGCTGTGGAAGCCCCCGTCGCAGGCGAGCGCCGAGGGCAGCCGTGAGGTGCCCGGCACGGGCAGGAAACCGATCTCGCCCGCGCCGCCCGAGGCGCCCCGGCGGAGCTTGCCGTCGAGCACGACGGCCGCGCCCACCCCGTGGCCGAGCCAGAGCAGGACGAAGGTGTCCTGGCCGCGGGCCGCGCCGAGGCGCTGTTCCGCGAGGGCCGCGAGGTTGGTCTCGTTCTCCACCAGGACGGTGGCGGGCAGCCGCTCCTGGAGCGCGGCGACGAGCCGCCGGTGCCAGGCGGGCAGTCCGCTGGTGTCGCGGAGTTCGCCGGTGACCGGGTCCACCAGGCCGGGGGCGCCGATGCCCACGCTGTGCAGCCGTACCGCGCCGGCCTCACGGGCCGTCCGTTCCAGCAGGGCCGCGGCGCGTTCCACGGCGGCTTCCGTGGCGGTGTCGCTGCCGATGGGCAGGACGGCCTCGGCGAGCGTGGCGCCCAGCAGATCCGCGACGACGACGGAGACGCTGTGGGTCCGTACGTCGAGGGCCGCCAGATGGGCCCGGTCCGCGATGATCCCGTACAGCCGGGCGTTGGGGCCGCGTCGCCGGTCGCCGGTCTCTCCGACGACCTGCACCAGCCCTGAGTCCTGCAGCCGTTCCACCAGATCGGCGACGGTGGGGCGGGAGAGTCCGGTCAGCGTCTTCAGCTGTCCTGCCGTCAACGGGCCTTCCTGCTGGAGCAGTCGCAGGGCAAGCCGGTCGTTGATGGCCCGGGCGGTGCTCGGGGATGCGGCCATGCCGGGATCCTTCCAGATCGCGTCGGGAAACTCTCTATTTATCAGGCAGGGTTCCTGATAATTTACTCCAGCGCCGTGGACCGGCGTGTCCACGGTGTGCCGGGGTACGGCCACCTCTCAGGGGAGGAAGAGGCGGGATGTCGGCTGAAGCGGTCTTCGACAAACAGAGGTTGCGGCGTGCGAGGTTCGCCGTGGCCACCGTCTTCTGTGTGCACGGCGCGGTCACCGGCAGCTTCGCCACCCGTATCCCCTGGATCCAGGACCACACCGGGATCAGCGCGGGACAGCTCGGGCTGGCGCTCGCCTTCCCCGCGATCGGCGCCTCGGTCGCGATGCCGCTGGCCGGCGCGGTCAGTCATCGCTTCGGCGCCCGCAACGCGCTGCGCGGACTGCTCGCCCTGTGGACCCTCTCGCTGACCCTGCCGGCCCTGGCGCCGAATCTCGTCACCCTGTGCGCCACCCTGTTCGTGTACGGCGCGACCTCGGGCATGTCGGATGTGGCGATGAACGCCCTCGGGGTCGAGGTGGAGAACCGTCTCAACAAGTCGATCATGTCCAGCCTGCACGGCATGTGGAGCACGGGCGCGCTGATCGGATCCGCCGCCGGCACCCTCGCCGCGCATCTGGGCACTGACGCGCGGCTGCACCATCTGCTGGCGGCCGCCGTCCTCACCGTGCTGGGCCTGCTCGCCTGCCAGGGCGTACTGGACCTGCGCAGCGCCCCCGACGAGGACCCGCCGCCGCGGTTCGCGCTGCCGCCGAAGTCCGCGCTGCTCATCGGGGCCGTCGGGTTCTGCGCGGTCTTCGCGGAGGGCGCCAGCCTCGACTGGTCCGCGGTCTACCTCAGGGACATCCTGGACACCTCGCCCGGTGTCGCCGCGGCGTCGACCACGGCCTTCGCGCTCACCATGGCCGTCGCCCGGCTCGCGGGCGACAAGGTGGTCGACCGGTTCGGCGCCGTACGGACCGTACGGACGGGCGGTGTGCTGGCGGCGGCGGGCGGCGTGCTCGTGGTGACGGCGCCTCACCCGGTGATCGCCATGGGCGGGTTCGCGCTGCTCGGGCTCGGCGTGGCCGTGGTCGTACCGCTCGCCTTCGCGGCGGCGGGCCGCAGCGGGCCGAACCCCAGCCAGGCCATCGCGGGCGTGGCGACCATCACCTACACCTCGGGCCTGATCGCCCCCTCGGCAATCGGCGCGGTCGCCGACGCGACCTCACTGGTGGTGTCCTTCGGGCTGGTGACACTGCTCGCCTGCGGTCTGGTGGTGGGGGCCGGGGTGCTGCGCACCGGCGACCGGCGGCCGGCCGAGGCCGTCGTCCCTGACGCGACAGCCCCCGGTCCACGGATCTGAACCGGCCGGCCCCCGGCGGCCTCAGCCCGCTATCGAGTCGAGCTGTTCGGCGGCGGGCCGCAGGGCCCAGAGGTCACCGCCGGGCGGTGCCTGGAGGCGCGGGACGGCCGCGCGGGCGTTCGGATCACCGGCGTCGGCCGCCGCGTGCACGATGTCGCTCGCGGCGTAGCGGTAGAACTCCAGCTCCGGATGCGGCCAGGGCGCGGCCCCGGTCGCGGCGGGCAGCAGATAGCCGACCGCCTTGAACAGGCTCTGGCCCTGCGGCCCTCGATGGGCCCAGAGGTCCACGCCGACCTGCTCGCCGATCGCGGCGAGGCGGGTGTAGGCGACCAGGTCGAAGGTCGAGTAGTGCCAGCTGCGGGTGCGGGCCAGCTCCTGGGGCTGGCTGCCGTCGGCCGCGATCTGGGTGTCGATCCGCTTCGTACGCGCGGCGCGGACCACCGTGCGCGCGAGGTCCTTGTCCCCGGTGGCCAGCGCGAGTCCCGCGACCTGCATGTCCATGAAGGTGCCGTGGTTGTTCTGGGCCGCCGACTCCTCCTTGCCGAAGGGGGACGTGACCAGCCAGTCCAGGAAGTCCTCGTTCCACGCCCGCATTCCGGCACGGTCGCTCGCGGTCCAGCCCGGCGCTCCGGTGTCCAGGACCGCGAGGGCGTCGAGGACGCACCTACGTGACGCCCCGACCGGTACCGCCAGGGACTCGCCGTCTAGGGTCCGGGCATGACTTCGCAGACCTATCTCTCCGAACTGTTCTCGCTGGACGGACGGGTTGCCGTGGTGACCGGCGGCAGTTCCGGCATCGGCCGCGCTATCGCCGCGGCCCTCGCGCGCGCAGGGGCGAGCGTCGTGGTCATGGCGCGCAAGGAGGCGGATCTGGTCGAGACGGTCGGCGAGCTGGCGGCCGACGGCTGCCGGACGGCCTGGGTGAGCGCCGACCTGAGTACTCGCGACGGCATGCGCGCAGCGGCTGAGGAGGCAGCAGAGGTATTCGGAGAGCCCGACATCCTTGTCAACTCCGCCGGGGTCAACCTGCGGCCCCCGATGGGCGAGCTGAGCGAGGAGGTGTGGGACACCACGATGGCGGTGAACCTGGAGGCGCCCTATCTGCTGGGACAGCGGTTCGGGCCTCGCATGGCTGAACGGGGCTTCGGGCGGATCATCCACATCACCTCCCAGCAGGCGCATAGGGCGTTCGTTCAGAGCGGTGCCTACGGCGTCTCCAAAGGGGCGTTGGAGTCACTGGCCCGTTCCCAGGCCGAAACTTGGTCGCCGTATGGCGTCACCTGCAACACCCTTGTGCCGGGGTTCGTCATGACGCCGCTCAACGCACGGCTGTCGTCCGATCCTGAGAGGGTAGCGGCGCTGGCCGCTCGCACGATGGTCGGGCGCAACGGCCTGGCGGAGGACTTCGCGGGCGCAGCGGTGTTCCTGGCGAGCCGTGCCTCCGCCTACGTCACAGGGCAGGCAATCTTCATCGACGGCGGATTCTCCGTTCACTGAGCCAACACCGGGGGGGCGCTCAGACATCGAGCAAGCCACTCGATAGGGGTGGCTTCCCAGTCTCGTTGCCGATCATGAACCCGTTTCGCGTCCATCCCTCTCACGAATGAGGCAACGCGACTCCCGTTCCCCTTGCCTCAGTGGCTCCCGTTCACCCTGTCGAAAACGGGCACGACGAAGCGCGCCCTCGCTCTCCCCGCCACCAGTACCGTGGAGACCTCACTCTCTGGCGGGGGTATCGGTGAACACATCCGAAGCGAGCCTTGGCGACCGCATTGCAGAACTGCGGATGCGACGAAACATGACCCAGGAGAAGCTGGCCGCAACCGCCGGACTGTCCGTCGACCTGATCCGCAAACTTGAGCAGGGCAGGCGCAAGACGGCCCGCCTGGCCAGCATCAATGCGATGGCCCAAGCGCTCGACACGGAGCCGAGCTACCTTCTCGGACAGCCGACCACCTTCGAGGTCAACGAATCGGAGGACGGCCTGCCATCCGTACTCGCACTCCGGCAGGCCGTATCCCCGGTGGCCGATCTACTGGGCGGCGACACAGACCTCAATGACCCACCGAGCATTACCGAACTACGAGCCTCACTGCTGTCGACCGAGGCCATTCGTCGCGACGGCCGCATGGGAGAGATCGGAGCCCTACTCCCTCAGCTCATCCGCGACGCACGGATGGCGGCGCACGCCTACACCGGCAGCGACGCAGCAGCGGCGAACTCTGTGCTCGCGGTGGCCTACCAGGTTGCGGCCACCACGCTGACGGCACTCGGTAAAGAGGACGCCGCATTCACCGCGATGGAGCGCTCACTCCTCGCGATCCGCCAGTGTGACGACCCGAACCTCGAGACCCTGGCCGCGTCGACCCTCGCGTGGGTGTTCACCAAGCAAGGGCGACTGGCCGACGCCGAACGTGTCGCGCTCGCCCGCGCGCACCAGATCGAGCCCGGGTTCCGCTCCAGCCCCGAAGACCTCGCGCTGTGGGGCGTGTTGCTTCTACGTGCCGCAACTGCCGCTGTGCGGCAGGAGAAGCATGACACGGTCACCGACCTGCTGAGGATGGCGAAGGGCGCTGCGGAGAGCATGGGGCAGGATCTGCTCGTCTACGCCACACCGTTCGGGCCGACGAACGCGGGCATCGCCAAGGTGAATTTTCTGGTGGAGATGGAGAAGAGCGACGAAGCGGTGCGGTCCTCCCGCAGCATTCCGGACCTGGGCAGTCTGCCGCCCACCTGGCGGGCGCGATTCCACGTCGATCGCGCCCTGGCGTACAACGATCTCGGGAAGGACCGGGCGTCCGAGAGTGCGCTCCTGCTGGCCGAGAAGAACGCCCCCGAGTGGCTGCGCTACCACTCCACTTCCCGTCGGTTGGTGGAAGAGCTGCGAGGGCGGGCCTCCCGCAGGGATGCTGTTCTGGGCTTGGCCGACCGGCTTGGCCTGGTGGGGTAGGACACTGCGCCCTACCAGATCCAGAATGTAGGACAGTCCGCCCCTGGGCTGTGATCGCGCGGATTCGTAGCGTGATTGGCATGACGCGGCGCCGACTACTCCCCGCCAGGGATGGTCGGCGCCGCACTCCATGCAGCCCCGGGAGCCGACCATGACACACAGCCGCGGCACATACGCCAAAGCACAAACCGACGCAACGATTGCGCGGTGGCTGATGTCCTCTCTCGATACGCCCTCAGTGGCCCGCCACGACTGGGAGATGGGCAGGCCCGCCGTGCTGCGGACCGGCGTGGTCTTCGATGCCGTCAAAATGTCTCCGGAGCTGGTGCACGCCGCAGTCGAGAGCACGCGGCCGGACCTCGTGGGCGGAGCCCTGGCGCGGACCCTTGACGGTCCGGTGATCTACCATCCGTCCGCGCAGTACTACGCCCTAGTCGCGGCGCAGACCACCGAGACATGGCGCTCACCGCTTGCGACCGTCCTCGGCCGCAGCGGATGGCTCACCGTCCCCCGCGTCGACCGCACACGGCCGCCCGGCATCCACTGGACCGTACCCATCACGCAGGCGGGAAAGCTGTGCACCCCGAGCGCCGTGGTGGAGTTCCTCCGAGTTGGCCGGGCGAAATGCGAAGACGTCACCCCGTTCCTCACGAAGTACTCGGCATGGCTGACACACACGAAGGGCTGCGCCACCTGCACCAGCGGCGTGGACCGGTGCCCCGATGGCGCCCGGCTGTGGCAGACCTACCTGACTGCCCGGAGGGACACATCCACCCCGTGATCTGCAGCCAATGCGACAGGCCGATCCTGGACGGCCAGCCGTACGACACGTACGAGGTCGAGACCGGCTCCGGCGCGGCCCCAGCAGTACGTGTACACCGCGAGTGTCCCCCGAAGAACACAGCCCGCCGGCGCCACCCTCTGCGCCCCTGAACTCCCCTACTGCCCCGGCCGGCTCGTTCCCCGTCGACGCCGGTCGGGGCGCTCCACCCCGAGGACGCCGGTACGTGCCCGTCGCGCGCCTCTGCACCTCCACTGATCTCCGCCCCGGCCGGACTCATCCGGCCAGGAAACCCCGACCGGGGCGGGTCAATGCACCACCCATCCACCAGACCAGGAGGCACGTATGAGTATGACCACCCAGGCACCTGCCAGGCGGGACGCCCGCGCACTGCTGACGGCCGAGGAATTCGACGGCGTCGTCTCCACAGTCCAGCGCGCCAACCCGGGCATGGACGCAGTCCTCGCGCAGCGCATCACCCTGGAGGGTCTGAAGTTCGTGGCCACCGCCGCCAGCCACACCAGCGGGCGCATGGCGCCGTCCCCCGTAGTTGATCAAGGCTGGCACGCCGTCATTCTCCACACCCGCGTGTACGCGGAACTCAACGATCGGCTCGGCGGCCGCTTCGTCCACCACATCCCCCAGCCCCCGAACCCCACCCACAAGGAGGTCCCCGGCATCCTGGAGCGCACCCAGGCCGCCATCGCGCTGGCCGGCTTCGAGGTCGACACCGAGCTGTGGCAGCCCGGCCCGACGGCGTCGGCCGACTGCCAGCACGTCCCGGGCTGCGGGGACAAGGACTGCGAGGTCCAATGCGAATCGGGCCCAAACTGACCGCACCGGCCCCTATGGTGCTGATATGAGCGCATCTGAACGGGACCAGCAGATGGCTGCGGTCCGTGAGTGCCAGCGCCTGTGGCGCATCGTCAGGAGCCAGCGGTCCGAGCGGCCTCGGAAACGTCGCTGCCACGGCCCCGGCTTCACCGTGATGGTCACCACCAGGGGACCGGTCACGATCCCGTGCCCGCGCTGCGGCGCCGGAGCACCAGCGTCGTAGCTGCACTGCCCCAGAGCCCCGGCCGCCGTGATGGCGGCCGGGGCTCCTCTCGTACGAGCCTGCCGAGCGGGACACCGACTGCAGAAGCGATACGGAGCAGCATCCCCAGAGTGGGATCGCTGGTACCGCCGGGTGAGGCCCGTAACGTCGACCTGGCCGACCCGTCGGACGTCTCGCTATCCTGCTCGTCGAGCGACTCCGGGGCCGGCTGGGTAGCTTCCGTTCATCAAGCACTCCCATCATGTATATGAACGAAGTTCATGAACGAGACCGTGCGAGCGTAGGGGCGGCGGATAACGCTGACAATGGGTCAGACGCGGCCGGGATGTCAGTTCGAGGAATCAATAACCTTCTGCCATACGGTGATTACCTTCAGCGTCCGCACGAAGGAGTTCACGTATGCCGGTCAAGCTCGGTCTCGGTCTTCCGCAGACGAAGCAGTACGACATCGGCCGCGATGTGGCCACCGTGGCGCGGGCAGCGGAGGAGGCCGGCTACGAGAGTCTGTGGGTTTTCGAGCGCGTTCTCTTCCCCGAGCCCGCCACCCAGGGGCTGTACAACATCCCGGGGCTGCCCTGGCCCGACCACTACCGCTCGGTCGCCGAACCGCTGGTGACGCTCGCACTGGCGGCCGCGGCCACCGAGCGGCCACGGCTCGGCACGAGCGTCCTGGTCGCACCGCTGCATATGCCGTTCCAGCTGGCCCGTTCGCTCGCCTCGCTGGATGTGGCGAGCGGCGGCCGGGTGGTCGCGGGGATCGGTACGGGCTGGTCGCATGACGAGTTCGCCGCCGCCTCGGTCGCGCCGTTCGAGAAGCGCGGCGCGGTCCTGGACGAGCTGCTGGACGTGTGCGCGGCCGTCTGGGGCCCCGACCCCGTCTCGTACGAGGGCGAACTGACCACCATCGCGCCGTCCGAGGTCGGGCCGAAGCCGGTCCGGCCCATCCCGGTCTATCTGCCCGCGAACAGCCCGCGCGCCACCCGCCGGCTGGTGGACCGTGCGGACGGCTGGATGCCCGTGGCCATGGGCGTCGCGCAGCTGGCGGAACAGTGGCAGCGGGTACGGGACGTGGCCGCCGAGCGCGGCCGGGAGCGGCCGCTCGACGCCTGCGCCCGCGCCAACGCGCAGTACAGCGCCAAGCCGTTCGAGGGCAAGGACCGCCACCCCTTCCAGGGCAGCGTGGCGCAGATCGTGGAGGATCTGGCGGCGCACGCCGAGGTGGGCGTACCGGAAATCCTGCTGGACCTCCAGAACTCGACGCGGGACGCCGCGGAGCTGAGCGATGTGGCGGCGGAGGTGTACGCGGCGGCGCGCGCGGCCGGCGTCTGACCGGGGGGCCGGCCGGTGTCTGACCGGGGGCCGGTCGCTCGCCGGCCACTGACCGTACGGTGATCGTGCCGGGGCTCGCCGCCCGACGGCGGCCGGCCCCGGCCGATCCCGGATCCCCTTCAGTCCTCGGGCAGTTCGACGGGCGCGATGTCGTCGTACAGGTCACCCGGCCCGGGGTTCGTGTCGTCCGTGGCGCCGCCGAAGTGGTGCATCACACCCCACACCGCGTTGAGCGCGGTCTGAACGGCGCCCTCGGCCCAGCCCGCCGTCCAGGAGATGTCGTCCCCGGCCAGGAAGATCCCCCGCTTGTCCGCGGGCAGCCGGTCCTGCATGAAGTGCGTGAACAGCCGCCGCTGGTAGCGGTAGTGACCCGGCAGATTGGCCTTGAACGCGCCCATGAAGTACGGCTCGTTCTCCCAGGAGACAGTCACAGGGCTGCCGATGATGTGACGGCGGATGTCGACCTTGGGATAGATCTCGCGCAGCGAGTTGAGCATGACCTCCATCCGCTCCTCGGCGGACAGCGGCAGCCATTTGAGGCTGTCGTCGCACCAGGTGTACGAGAGGCAGATGACGGCCGGCTTGTCGGGGCCGTTGTCCAGCAGATACGTGCCGCGCGTCATCCGGTCGGTGAGCGTCATCGACATCACGTCACGCCCGGTGGGACGTCCGGTGTCGTCGACGGCCTCGTCCAGCCAGAACGGCCGGTCGACCGGGACGAACAGCTTGGAGGACTCCATGTAGTGGGTGCGCTCCATCGCCGTCCAGTGGTCGATCGGGAAGAGCGAGTCATCGCAGGCGATCTTGGCGAGCAGCAGCCAGGACTGGGCGGTGAAGATCGCCGCGCGGTAGGTACGGATATGGCCCGAGGAGTCCGTGACGGTGATCCGGTTGCCCGCCGTGCGGTGCAGTCTGGTCACCGCGGGCCGCGGCTCGCCGCCGTGCAGCGAGGACAGCGAGGTCCCGGCGGGCCAGTGTGTGATCTTCCGCGGCTCGCGCTGCCACAGCCGCAGCGGCAGCTGCTGGCTGCCTCCGTCGATGGAGCGGTGGTGGTCGTCGGCCTCGGTGTAGACGACCCGCAGGATCTCCAGGATGGAGTTGGGGAAGTCGGTGTCCCAGCCGCCGGTGCCGAAGCCGACCTGGCCGAAGATCTCCCGGTGCCGGAAGGACTTGAAGGCCGGGGAGTCGCAGAGGAAACCGTAGAAGGTCTGGTTGTCGAGCTTTTCGACCAGCCGCGCCCAGATCTCCCGGATCCGCGGGACATCCCGCTCGCGCAGGGCCTGGTTCATGTCGGAGAAGTCCGCGCCCTCCTCCAGACAGGTGTTCCAGGCGTCCATCACGTCGCGGTAGACCTGCGGCAGATCGCCGATGGTCTCGGCGTAGTGGGACCGGCCCTTGAGGTCGACCACGGTCGACGGGGTTCCGGCGGCCAGCGGATTGGGGAACGGGCGGGTCCGCAGGCCCACCAGATCGATGTAGTGCTGGAGCGCGGTCGACGAGGGCGGGAAGCGCATCGCGCCCATCTCGGCGGTCAGCTCGGGGTCACAGCCCTGGAACCCGACGGTGCGGAGCCGTCCGCCGATCTTGTCGGCCTCGTACACGACGGGCTTCAGGCCCATCTTCATCAGCTCGTACGCCGCGATGATGCCGGAGAGCCCGCCACCGATGACCGCGACCTCGGCGCCGTGCTCGGTCGCGGGGATCTGGCCGAGCCCGGCGGGGTGCGCGAGGAAGTCGTCGTACGCGTAGGGGAAGTCCGGCCCGAACATGGTGATCGGCGGCTGCGCGTCGGTGTGCTGGACGGCGGTGGGCAGCGTGGACGTCATGGGGTACGGACTCCTTGCGCGGAGGCGGAGAAGAACAAGGGCGGGCGTTGGGACGGCTTGGCGGGCTCGGGCGGCTCGGCTCGGGCGATTCGGGCGGTGCGGGCGGCTCAGACGAGGGAGGTGTACAGGCCGGGGCGGCGGTCCCGCAGATACGGATTGGCCGCCCGGGAAGCGTTCAGCAGCTCGCGGTCGACCTCGCCGAGGAGCAGTTCCTCACCGCGTCCGGCCCGCGCCCGGGTGGCGCCGTCGGGGCCGGCGAGACAGCTCAGCCCGACGAACTCGAAGTCGCCCTCCTGGCCGGTCCTGTTCACGTACGCGACGTACATCTGGCTCTCGAAGGCCCGCACCGGCACCAGCGACTCGGCGACGAACTGGAACGGATGCATCTGGGCGGTGGGCACCAGCAGCAGATCGGTGCCGGCCAGGGCATGGCCCCGGACGTTCTCCGGGAATTCGACGTCGTAACAGATCATGATGCCCAGCCGCAGCCCGGCCAGTTCGGCCTGGACGACGGGCTGCTCCCCCGGCGTGAACCACGCACGCTCGAAGCCGCCGAAGAGATGGGTCTTGCGGTAGTTCGCCAGCCGCGCGCCCTCGGGACCGATGAGCTGCGCGGCGTTGAAGATCCGCTCGCCGTCGCGCTCGGGGTAGCCGTACAGCACCGCGAGTCCATGGCGTACGGCGATCTCGGCGACGGCCCCGGCCCCGGGGCCGTCGGCGGGCTCGGCCAGCCGGGGCATGTCGTCGCCGATGGCGTACCCGGTCAGGAACATCTCGGGGCAGACCAGCAGTCCGGCGCCGGCGGCCGCCGCGCTGCCCGCCGCTTCGTCGAGCACCTTGAGATTTCCGGCGACCGAACCGGGTCGGCCGGAGCTCTGGAGCAGGGCGGTGCGCAACGGCGGCATGGCTGACCTCGGACGGTGCGAAGGGGGTTCCGGGGGGACGCAATGACGGTACGGTCCGGCCGTCGGCCCGGACAAGACGCGACCGTTGCGTTCCGACCATCGATCCGTTGCGCGATCGGCCGCGCGCCCGGCGATTTATTGCGCGGGAGCGTCTCCCCTGGTCAGGAGGGTGTTTTCGGCCCCTTGGCGGAGGGCTGGTACGGCTCGGGGTGCGGCCCGGCGGGACCGTCACCGGCGCCGGGGCCGGCGGCGCCTCTCACCCGGCCGCTGACTCCGCGGCCTCCTCGAGCCGCGCGATCCCCCAGTCGAGAGCGGCTTCCAGGTGTGTGGTGCTCCCCGTCGAGAGCAGGATCGCCACCCCGCCCTGCACACCGGCCAGCAACGCGGCGGCCGTCCTGTCCACATCGAACGAATGAGGCAGCCGCCCATTGCTCTGCAGAGCCCGGATTCCGCCGGCGAGATGGTCCTGCCACTCCCGCATCAGCGCGCTGACGATGGCCCGGGTTCCCGGGGAGGTACGGCCGACCTGCTGGAGCAGCGACCCGAGCGGACAGGTGTCTCCCTGCTCCGTGTACCGCCGGACGACCACGTCCCGCCATCGGTGCCACGCCTCCCACGTGTCCAGACAGCCCAGATACGGCTGCTGATCGTCCAGGACCCGGTCCGCCTCGTACTGGGCGACCGCCAGCAACAGCTGATCCTTGCCCTGCGGGAAATAGTGGAACAGCTGGCTCTTGCTCGTACCCGTCCGCTCCCGGATGTCGTCCAGCGTGGCGGTGAGCCCCGCCTCCCGCAGGACCTCTGCGGCCCCGACGACGATCCGCATCCGCGTGGCCTGCCCCTTGGGCGTCAGAGCACGTGACACGACCCGCTCCCCTCACTGGACTGTTCGGTCCACTCTAGGTCCCGTACGGGCGACGGGTCGGCGGGGCATCCCGTACCCAGGACGCGCCCCCCGGGCTGGTCCCAGGTCGGACAGGGCCTAAGGGCTGTCCCGTAATCCGTGGTGGATCAGCGCACGGCGTCAGATGCGGTGCATCGCAAGGCGGAGGGACGCCCGCATACTGGATGTATTCGGGCGTTCCGACAACGCAGCGAGGTGCCGTAGCTGTCGTCGTGCGCCCGCCACGGATTACGGGACAGCCCTTAGCCGGGCGAGCCCGAGGAGTAGCGCCTGAACAGGGGCGACAGCACGAGCACCGACTTCGTGCGCTCCACGTAGGGCTCGCCCGCGATCCGTTCCAGTACCTGCTCGAAGTGGCGCATGTCCGCGGCGAAGACCTGGACGAGCGCGTCCGCGTCTCCGGTGACGGTGGACGCGGACACGACCTCCGGGTAGCGCTCCAGACCGCGCTGAATGGCCTCGGGCGAGGTTCTGCGGCTGCAGTAGATCTCGATGAAGCCCTCGGTCTCCCAGCCGAGCGCCGCCGGGTCCACCCGTACCGTGAAGCCGGTGATCGCTCCCTCGGCGCGCAGCCGGTCGACACGCCGCTTCACGGCGGGCGCGGACAGGCCGACGAGCGAGCCGATGTCGGCATAGGAGCGGCGGGCGTCCTCGGCGAGGGCGTGGACGATGCGTTCGTCGAGATCGTTGAGTCGCACTGCTGGTGGTTCACTTCTCTGCGGTGGCCGCTCGGGGGCGGCGGGTCCGGGGGCGGCGGGGGGCCGTAACGGAAGTAGAACACGACCCTGACCACCCGGGTGGCGGTGGAAGTCGGATAATGGGGTAGGCGGGCCTGTGATGAGTGCCGAGCCCCATGTGGTGGTTGTGGACTCGCCGCACCGGGACAGTGCGGCGGCCCGGGGAACAGCCGCCGAATTCCTGAAGCAGCACTGTCCCTGGGCCGACCTGGACGCGGTGCTGCTGGTCGTCTCGGAACTCGCCACGAACGCCATCCGGCATACCTCGGGGTGGTGGCGGCTCCATCTCACCGCGGCAAACGAGACCTTGACGGTGGAGATGGACGACTCCAGTCCGCTGCCGCCGGTCGCCCGCCGGCCCGACTTCGCGGGCGGCGGCGGATTCGGCTGGCACATGGTGCTGAGGCTCGCGGGTCATGTCGAGATCACGCCGCTGCCGGACGGCAAGCGGGTGAAGGCGGTCTGGCACCGGTCGGCGGTCATGGTCCCCGCCCCGGCCTGCTGACGGCGTACGGAGGGGGCGGGCCCCCAGATGCGGGCCCGCCCCCTCCGTAACGCCGTACTCCCCGCCCTACTCCACCACCAGCAGCCCTTCGCGCAGCCGTCCGGTGATCCGCGACAGCAGCCGGGACACATGCATCTGGGAGACGCCCAGTTCGGCGCCGATCTCCGACTGGGTCATCTCGTCGCCGAAGCGCATCCGCAGGATCTGCCGCTCCCGCTCGTCGAGTTCCTCGATGAGCGGCTTGAGCGCCTGGACGTTCTCCGCCGTCTCCAGACCCGCGTCGGGCGCGCCGAGCCGGTCGGAGAGCGGGGCGGAGGCTTCCGCCGCGTCGTCGGTCGGCATGTCGATCGAGCCGGCCGTGTAGCCGTTGCTCGCGACGATCCCCTCGATGATCTCGTCCTCGTCCAGACCGAGATGCCCGGCCAGTTCGGCCGTGGTGGGCGCGCGGTCGAGGCGCTGGGACAGCTCGTCGGTCGCCTTGGCCAGGTCGATCCGCAGCTCCTGGAGCCGGCGCGGTACGTGCACGGCCCAGCTGGTGTCCCGGAAGAACCGCTTGATCTCGCCGACGATGTACGGGACGGCGAAGGTCGCGAACTCCACCTCGCGGCTGAGTTCGAAGCGGTCGATCGCCTTGATCAGGCCGATGGTGCCGACCTGGACGATGTCCTCCATCTGGTCCGCGCGGTTCCGGAAGCGCGTGGCCGCGTAGCGGACCAGCGCGACATTCAGCTCGATCAGCGTGTTGCGCACGTACTGGTACTCGTGCGTGCCTTCGTCCAGCTGGGTCAGCCGGACGAAGAAGAGCTTCGAGATTTCCCGTGCGTCCTTGGGTGCCACATCCCCGGGGCTCTCCACGTACGGAAGGTCCAGCTCGGCCGCGTCGGCCCGCCACCGGATTCCGTACCGCGTACGTTCGGTCGGGACCGTGCTCGCGATGGACACTTCGTCCTCCCCTGCTCCGTGATCAGTGCAGGACCCGGATACCCCGTCCTGACGCACTCATGCCTGTTGATTCCAGATTGAGATATGCCGCAGGGTAGCCGGGAGGAGCTCTAGCTCCAACTGGCGTGCAGGGGCTTTCCCTCGGCGTAGCCGGCGGCGCTCTGGACGCCGACGATCGCTTTCTCCGCGAACTCCTCCAGGGAGTTCGCACCGGCGTAGGTGCAGGAGGAGCGCACCCCCGCGATGATCGAGTCGATCAGATCCTCGACACCGGGACGCGACGGGTCGAGGAACATCCGCGATGTCGAGATGCCCTCCTCGAACAGCCCTTTGCGGGCCCGGTCGTACGCCGACTCCTCGCTCGTACGGTTCCGTACGGCGCGCGCGGAGGCCATGCCGAACGACTCCTTGTACAGCCGTCCGTCGGCAGCCTCCTGAAGGTCGCCCGGGGACTCGTACGTACCGGCGAACCAGGAGCCGATCATGACATTGGAGGCGCCGGCGGCGAGGGCCATGGCGACATCGCGCGGGTGCCGGACTCCGCCGTCGGCCCACACGTGCTTGCCGAACTTCCCCGCCTCGGCGGCGCATTCCCGCACGGCCGAGAACTGCGGCCGGCCCACGCCGGTCATCATGCGGGTGGTGCACATCGCGCCGGGCCCGACACCGACCTTGATGATGTCCGCGCCGGCCTCGATCAGATCGCGTACGCCCTCCGCGCCGACGATGTTGCCCGCCACGATCGGCACCTCCGGGCTGAGCGCCCGTACGGCCCTGATGGCGGCGATCATCGACTCCTGGTGACCGTGCGCCGTGTCGACGACGAGTGTGTCGACGCCCGCGTCGAGGAGCTGCTTGGCCTTGCCCGCGACATCGCCGTTGATGCCGACGGCGGCGGCGATCCGCAGCTTGCCCCGGGCGTCGGTGGCGGGCGTGTAGAGGGTCGCGCGCAGCGCGCCCTTCCTGGTGAGGATGCCGACCAGCCTGCCGTCGGCGTCGATGGCCGGGGCGAGCTTGCGGTTGGCGTTGTCGAGCGTGGTGAACGCCTCGCGCGGGTCCATGTCCGCGGCGATCAGCAGCAGGTCCTTGGACATGACCTCGGACAGCTGGGTGAAGCGGTCGACGCCGGTCAGATCGTGATCGGTGACGATCCCGACGGGCCGCTTCTCCTCGTCCACCACGACACCCGCGCCGTGCGCCCGCTTGGGCAGCAGCGACAACGCGTCGCCGACGGTCTGGGCCGGGGCCAGGACGATCGGGGTGTCGAGCACGAGATGGCGTGTCTTGACCCAGGAGATGACGTCGGTGACGACCTCGATCGGGATGTCCTGCGGGATGACGACGAGGCCGCCGCGCCGGGCGACGGTCTCGGCCATCCGGCGGCCGGCGATGGCGGTCATGTTCGCGACGACCAGGGGGATGGTGGTCCCGGTGCCGTCGGGCGAGGAGAGGTCCACGGCCTGGCGGGAGCCCACGGCCGAACGGCTCGGCACCATGAAGACGTCGTCGTACGTCAGGTCGTACGGCGGCTGCAAGTCATTGAGGAAACGCACGTGCTGAACATCCCAGTCGATCGGAGTCGGACCCCGGTCGGTGGAGCCGGGGAAAGCGCACGTACTTCATTCTCCCATGCCGGACCGCGTACCCCATCGGGGAGAAACGTCCAGTTCAGGAGGGGTGTCCTGGTGCGATGCTCCCATGGCTGCCCCGGCGGTCCCGCCGCCAAACGGCCGGGCGGGACGCTCCCCGACCGGGTTACTCCCCGACCGGGTTACTCCCCGTCCGGGTCGGACCGCTCCAGCGCGGGCCGTGGCGCGGGCGTGAACTCGGTGAGCAGGAAGTCCGCCGCCGCGGTGTCGGTGACGAGGCTGGTGACCAGGCCCGAGCGCAGGACGGCGCCGATCGCCACGGCCTTGCGCAGCCCGCCCGCGATGGCCACGACCTCCGGGATGCGGCGCAGCCGGTCGGCCTCGACCGTGATGCACCGCTCGCCCAGATCGCGGCCGACCCGGCGGCCGTCGGCGTCGAAGAGATGCGCGGACATCTCGGCGGCGACGCCGAGCGAGGCGTAGTGGGCCCTCTCCTCGTCGGTGAGCATGTCGTGCACCGTGGAGATGCCCGGCTCCCACGAACCGATGGAGACGGCCGCGACGGTGACCTTGTCGAAGTACTCGAAGGCGCGCGCGATACCGGTCTGGCTGCGCAGCGCGGCGGCCGTCGCCGGGTCGGGCAGCAGCATCGGGGCGTAGATGGGGTGTGCCTCTCCCCCGGACACCTGGGCGGCACGCCGTACCGCCTCGACCGAGCCGCGCTCGGCGGTCCCCGCGTCGTACACACCGGTGAGCTGGACGACCGTACAGGGCGGCAGCCGGTCGAGCGCGGCCGCCATATGGATGGTGGACCGGCCCCAGGCCAGCCCCAGCACATCGCCCTCGACCACCAGCTCACCGAGCAGATCGGCGGCGACCTCGCCCAGGTTCTCCGGGTCGGGCGACTCGTCCGCGCCCTCCGCGGGCGACTCGACGACCACCGCGTGGCGCAGGCCGTAGCGGGCGCGCAGCGCGTCGGAGCGCTCCGCGTCCAGTTCGGCGGGGACGCGGATCTCGATCCGTACAAGATCGCGTTCGAGAGCCGTCTCCAGGACCCGCGCCACCTTGAAGCGGCTGACGCCGAACTCCTCGGCGATCTGGATCTTGGACTTGCCCTCCAGGTAGAAGCGGCGTGCCATGGCCGCCGCCTGCACCAGTTCCGCGGGTCCCATCCGCAGGGCTGGCCGACCTGCCGACATACCAGACACCGCGATCTCCTCACTGCTGTTCACACTCTGGACTCGCTGTTCATCCTGTCAGATGCAACGGTCCTCGATCAGCCCTGATGGGCCCGTTCATGTTCCTGTGGCTCGGTGGCCGGCCCGGGGTCGGTTCAGCGACCGGTTCCGGGGCCGTGCGGTGACCGGCCCGGGGGCCGCGTCAGTGGCCGCACGCCCAGGGGGCGGAGGCGGTCGCCTCGGTCGCCTGGTTGCGCAGCATCCGTACCGCCGCGGCCGGATCGTCCGTCCCGTACACCGCGGATCCCGCGACGAAGACATCGGCGCCGGCCTCGGCGCACCGCTCGATGGTGGCGGCCGAGACCCCGCCGTCGACCTGGAGCCACAGCTCGAGGCCGTGCTTGGAGATCAGCTCCCGGGTGCGGCGGATCTTGGGCAGCATGATGTCCAGGAAGGCCTGGCCGCCGAAGCCCGGCTCCACCGTCATGATCAGCAGCATGTCGAGCTCGGGGAGCAGATCCTCGTACGGCTCGATGGGCGTCGCGGGCTTCAGCGCCATGGACGCCCTGGCGCCCTTGGCGCGGATCTCGCGCGCCAGCCGTACGGGGGCGGCCGCGGCCTCCACGTGGAAGGTCACGGAACCGGCGCCCGCCTCGACGAACTGCGGGGCCCAGCGATCGGGTTCCTCGATCATCAGATGGCAGTCCAGCGGGATGTCCGTCGCCCGGCCGAGCGCTTCGACCACGGGCACGCCCAGGGTCAGATTGGGCACGAAGTGATTGTCCATGACATCGACGTGGAGCCAGTCGGCGCCTTGGACGGCCTTCGCCTCCTCGGCGAGTCGGGAGAAGTCGGCGGACAGGATGCTGGGGTTGATCTGGGCCATGTGCCAAGCCTGCCATGCTCCGGACGTGTTCCCGACCTCTTCCGGGCCTGGATACGGACCTCTGTACGAGCCGGTGCCGGACGGGAACGGCACAGTCCGCGCAATCCTCGCGTTTCAGCGAGGCCGGCGGCACGCGGCCGTCGGCCGTACCCCGTGCTGGTCGCCACGGCCGTCGGCCGGCCGGCGCTTCTCAGGCGGTACGGCGCAGCAGGGCCAGGTACATGGCGTCCGTGCCGTGCAGATGCGGCCACAGCTGGACGTCCGGGCCGTCCCCCAGCGCCGGTACGCCCGGCATCAGCGGCCTGGCGTCGATCCACTCCGCCTCGACGGCAGGGCCGCCGCGCCCCTTGAGGACGTCCTCCACGACCACCCGGGTCTCGGCGAGATGCGGGGAGCAGGTCGCGTACCCGACGACGCCGCCGACCCGTACCGCGCCGAACGCCTCGCGCAGCAGGGCGCGCTGAAGGGGCGCGAAGCCCTCCAGGTCCGCCGCGCGCCGCCGCCAGCGCGCCTCCGGCCTGCGCCGCAGTGCGCCGAGGCCCGAGCAGGGGACATCGACCAGGACCCGGTCGAAGGAGCCGGGAACCCACGGCGGCCGGGTGCCGTCCGCGGTGATCACCTGGTACGGGCCGGGGTTCCCGGCGAGCGCGCGTTCGACGAGCCGCGCCCGGTGCGGCTGCTTCTCCGCGGCGAGCAGGAACGCGCCGCGTTCGGCGGCCAGCGCGGCCATCAGCGCCGCCTTGCCGCCGGGCCCCGCGCAGCCGTCGAGCCAGCGGGCGTCGGAGCCGTCCACCGGTGCGTTGGCGACGGCGACCGCGACCAGCTGACTGCCCTCGTCCTGGACGCCGGCCCGCCCGTCGCGTACGGCGTCGAGCGCGCCCGGTTCGCCGCCCTCGGTGAGCCGTACGGCATAGGGCGACCAGCGGCCCGGCGTCCCGGCGTCCTCGCCGAGCACCTCCATCAGCTCATCGGTGGTCGAGCGGCCGGGACGGGCGACCAGCGTCACCTCGGGCCGTTCGTTGTCGGCTTCGAGGAGATCCTCGATACCGGCGCGGCCGCCGCCCAGCGCGTCCCAGAGGGCGGAGACCACCCAGCGCGGATGCGAGTGGACGACCGCGAGATGGTCCTCGGCGTCCTCGTCGTACGGCGGAGCGACCCGCTCCAGCCAGGTGTCCAGATCGTCCTGCGCGATCTTCCGCAGCACGGCGTTGACGAACCTGGCGCGGCCGTCGCCGAGCACCACCCGGGCCAGCTCCACACTCGCGGAGACCGCCGCGTGGGTCGGGATCCGCGTCCCGAGCAGCTGGTGCGCGCCGAGCGCGAGCACATCCAGCACCGGCGGGTCGACCTCGCGCAGCGGCCGGTCGATGCACGCCGAGATGATCGCGTCGTACGTGCCCTGGCGGCGCAGCGTCCCGTACACCAGCTCGGTGGCGAGCGCGGCGTCGCGCGCCTCGAAGGCGCTGTCCTCGCGGGCCTTCTTCAGCAGCGGGGGCAGGACGAGGTTCGCGTACGCGTCCCGCTCGTCGACGGCCCTGAGCGCCTCGAAGGCGAGGATCCGCACGGGATCCTTCTTGGGGCGGCGGTACGGCTTGGGGGGACGGCGATGGGCCTGCTCGTTCAAAGGTGCTCCGCGGTGAGAAGAGTCGATCCCTCTCAGCCTACGTGCGCCGCGCCGAGCCGTTCGCCCGGGGCGATCCGCACCCCGCGCGCCCAGTCGGCGGCGCGCATCGGCTTCTTGCCCTGCGGCTGGACCCAGAGCAGCTCGACGTCGTGCGAACCGGTGCCCGCGTAGACATTGTTCTTGCCGACGGCCAGCTCCCCGGGCGCCAGTTCCGTACGCCCGGGCAGCAGCCCCAGATGCACCAGCTTGAGCCGCTCGCCGCGGAAGACGGTCCAGGCGCCGGGCGCGGGTGTGCAGGCGCGGACCACGCGGTCGACGCGCAGCGCCGGCGCCGCCCACTCCACCTGTGCGTCCTCGACGGAGATCTTGGGGGCGAGGGAGATGCCCTCGGCGGGCTGCGGTACGGGCTTGAGGGTGCCGTCCTCGATCCCGTCCATGGTCGCGGAGAGCAGGCCGGCGCCGGCGAAGGCGAGCCGGGTCAGCAGATCACCGCTGGT
Source organism: Streptomyces sp. NPDC042201 (assembly GCF_055582185.1). Taxonomy (NCBI): domain Bacteria; kingdom Bacillati; phylum Actinomycetota; class Actinomycetes; order Kitasatosporales; family Streptomycetaceae; genus Streptomyces; species Streptomyces sp. NPDC042201. Next base: position 88,389 of record NZ_JBVJDS010000015.1, read on the forward strand.
GTCGGTGGGCCGTACATGCTCGGTGATCACGCCGTACACCGGCCCGGAGTCGAGGCCCTCCTCGATCTGGAAGGTGGCCGCGCCGGTCATCTCGTCGCCCGCCATGACCGCGTGCTGGACGGGCGCCGCGCCGCGCCAGGCCGGCAACAGCGAGAAGTGCAGATTCACCCAGCCGTGGACCGGTACGCCGAGGGCGACCTTGGGCAGCAGGGCGCCGTACGCGACGACCGGGCAGCAGTCGGGACCGATCTCCCGCAGCCGCGCGAGAAAGTCCTCGTCACGCGGCTTGGCCGGCTTGAGCACCTCGATGCCGGCCTCCTCCGCGCGCTGGGCGACGGGGCTGGCGACCAGCCTGCGGCCGCGTCCCGCGGGCGCGTCGGGCCTGGTCACGACGGCGACGACGTCATGCCGGTCGGAGGCGATGAGTGCGTCCAGGGCGGGTACGGCGACCTCGGGGGTGCCGGCGAAGACGAGCTTCATCGGTGGCTGACTGCCTCTCGGACTGGTGAGGACCGGTGCGTGATCCGGTGCGTGATCTCGGGCCGGTGCGCGCGGTGATCGAGCAGCGCACCAGTCTATGGGCCCGCGCCACGGGGGGCGTACGACGGCCCGCGCGCCCCCGCACATATGCGGATACGCCCCCACAGCGTGACCACAACGCCGGGTGGCGCGTTGTCAAGGGAGATTGACCAACACGGGCCGCACCGGTGCGGCCCGGATCCTTTTCAACGCCGGTTCGAGAGGCTTGTTCATGGCCGACCACGCAACCCACGACGCACAAGCCCGGGCAAGTCTGCACCTGTTGGTGCGGGACATCGAGCGGGTCCGACGGCAGGTGGACGCGCTGCGCACCCTCACCGCCCAGCTGGGCAATGTCTACCGCCCGCGCCGCTCAGGCCCGTCCACGGGCTTCGTCGTCTACGGCAGGGCCCCCGCTCCGACCGTCCGTCTCGCGCAGGAGCTGAGGGACAGCGTCGAGACCCTGGTGACCGCGGCCGTGGACTTCGACCGCTCGCTGGGCTTCTCGTGGGACGCGGTGGGTTCGGCGCTGGGTGTCACCAAGCAGGCGGTCCACCGCCGTTACGGCACCCGGCGGGCCGCGGCACAGCAGCAGCCCGCCGCGGTCGAGGCGGACCGCCCGCCGCAGGACCCCACCGCGCCCCGCCCGCCCCTGCAGGCCGTACCGGGCGCCGTACCCGCGGTCCCCGCCGCGCGGTCGATGCCCCCGCAGCCGACGGCGAGCACCCACTCCCTCCGCGAGGAAACCCGCCCGGGCGCCTTCCCCGGCCCACGTGGCGGCTGATCCCGGGAGGAGGAGCCGGGGCCGGGCCGGGGGACGGCCCTGTGCGGGACATGACCGGCCGTACGCGCGGCGAGGGCACCGGGGCCACTCCACACACCGGCCCCGCCCGGCGTTGCTCGTGCGGACGAAGGACGGGGCGGTGTGGCCGGCAGCCGCACGGCCGCACCGCCCCCGGGCCACCTATGCCCGGGGGGCGAACGGGCCTTCCCCCACCCGGTACGCAAACAGCCGGGTTCGCCGCGCCGTCAGCCGATGTCCGGTGGATCGATCCTGACCCGTACCGGATCGCCGCCGCCCCGGGCCAGCCGTGCTGCCTGCGCCGCCTTCAGCGCGCCGGCCAGCGCGGCGCCACTGCCCGGTGGCACCCGCAGCAAGGCCCGCTCCCAGCGCTCCCCCGGCGGGGGGTCGCCGGGTCTGCGCGGCCTGCCCGGATCCGTGAGCGGCAGCGGTACGGGGCCCAGCACCTCGGCGTCGCCCGGCAGTTCGGCGGCCGCAAGGAAGACGCCCACCGCCTCCGCCCGGCCGGTCACCGCCGCCATCCGTGACACCGGCGGAAACCCCAGCTCGGCCCGCTCCGCCAGCTCGCGCTGCGCGTGGCCCACCGGATCCCAGCGCACCAGTGCCTGCACCGGCCGCAGTGTCGGCTCGGCCACCACGACCACCGTGCCGCCCTCGCTCTGCCCGCGCACCAGGGAGCTCGCCTGCATCCAGCGCCGCAGGGCCTCCTCGCCCGCCCGCAGATCCGGCCGCCCGAGCATCGCCCAGCCGTCCAGCAGCAGGGCGGCCGCGTAACCGCCCTCCGCCACCGGCTCGGCCCCGGGGGTGCTGACCACGAGCGCCGGGCGGCCCGGCACGGAATCGAGCACATGGTCCCGGCCCGAGGTACGGACCGGGACGGCCGGGAACGCCCGGCCCAGCTCCTCCGCCGTCCGCCGCGCTCCGACGATCTGCGCGCGCAGCCGGGTGTTCCCGCACTCCACGCACTGCCAGCCCGGCTCGTCACGGCCGCACCACGCGCAGTGCAGCTCACGTTCCTGCGGAGCCTCCAGCGGGCCCGCGCAGTGGCGGCACCGGGCCGGCGTACGGCAGCGTTCGCAGGCCAGCTTGGGCACATAGCCGCGCCGGGGCACCTGCACCAGCACCGGACCGGTCTTCAGTCCTTCCCTGACGGCCTGCCAGGCGAGACTGGGCAGCCGGGCCACGCGCGCCGCCTCGTCCCGGGCCAGCTCACCGTCGCCGACGGTACGGACCAGCGGCGCGGCCGTACGCACCTGCTCGCGGCCCGCCGCCAGGGGCAACGCCCACCCCGTCTCCACCAGCTGGGCCGCCTCGACCGTGCATCCCGTACTGCCCAGCAGGAAAGCGCACTTGTCGTGGGCGGCGCGCAGGAGCAGCACCTCGCGGGCGTGCGGCTGGGGGGCGTGCTGCTCGCTGTGGCTGCCGTCCCCGTCGTCCCAGATGGCGACGAGTCCCAGGTCCCGTACCGGCGCGAACATGGCCGCGCGGGTACCGACCACCGCCCGCACCGAACCGCGCCGTACGGCGAGCCACTCCCGGTACCGCTTCTCCGGCCCCGCCTCCGCCGTGAGCAGCGCGTGCCGGCCCTCGCCGAGCAGCGCCGTGAGCGCGGTGTCGACCCGCGCCGCGACCCGCCCGTCCGGTACGACGACGAGCGCCCCCCGGCCCGATGCCAGCGTCGCCGCCACCGCCCGCGCCAGCTCCTGCGCCCAGTGGGGTCCGGGCAGCGCGGTCCATACGGCCCGCGGCGCGCCACCCCCGGCCAGCGCGTCCAGGAACGCGGCCCCCTTCACGTACCGCTCCCACGTCCCCGCCTCCGGCGCGGCCGGCGACGGCAGCGGCTCCGGGGAGGGCTTCGACTCGGCGCGCGCGTTCCTCGGCGGGACCGCGAGCTGCAGGACGTCCGCGAGGCTCCCGGCATAGCGGTCGGCGACGGCCCGCGCGAGCCCGAGCAGCTCGGCGCTGAGCACGGGCTCCGGCGACACCACATCGGCGAGCGCCGCGAGCGGCCCGGAATAGTCGGAATCGGCCCGCCGCTCGACGACGAACCCGTCGATCAGCCGCCCGCCCTCACGCCGCCCACCCCGCACCTGATGCGCCCCGGCCCCGAACCGCACCCGCACCCGCACCCCCGGCTGCGCCACCTCGTCCAGCTCCTCCGGCACGGCGTAGTCGAAGAACTGATCAAGATGCAGCACCCCCTTGTTGACCACCACCCGCGCAACCGGCAACTCCCCGGCCAACGCGGCCCCCCGCCACGTCCGCGGCTTCGCCCGCGGCACCTTGGCCTTCCGCACACTCTCCCGAATAAGCGCAAGCTGCTCAGGCCCCCCACCCCCGGGATCCTCAGACTGCCTGTCATCGCTGCTCACAGCTTCATACCTACCAGACCGCACTGACACCACCACTACCCACAGCCGCTCGCCCACTCCGGGCCCCTCCCGACTGCCGTCGGCCGCAAGTGGCCGATATGGCTGTCTCGACAGGTACAGCCGGATCCGGTTGCCTCCAGAACCGGAAACGGGAAACTCCACCGACCGCCTTGCACGTGTGAACTTGCCGGGACGACGCTGGCACGCATCGACGGGCGGCCCACGGAGCCGACCGTGAACAGCATCAGGGGGAGAGCATGCTGGAACAGCCATCCACGTTCGGCAGCGAACTTCGACGGGCGCGCTTAGCGGCCGGAATGACACTTGCCGAGCTGTCCTCACTCGTCCACTACAGCAAAGGCCAGCTCAGCAAGGTGGAGACAGGGCACAAGCGCCCTACCTCGGAGCTGGCCCGTCTCTGTGACGCGGCACTGGACAACAGCGGCGCTCTGATCGCCCTCGTGCCGGACCGCCCCCGCAGCGAAGGGCCCTCACCTGACGCACGGACCACATCTTCACGGTGGGATCCTCCTCGACGACGGCAGGTGCTGACCGCGGGCGCAGCATCCGTGCTCGGGGTGGCGGTCCCCAACAATCAGCCTCCTGTCGCTTCCCTGGCCGACGGCACTCTGCTCGATGCCTCCAGCGCGCTGTTCGACCAGTTCCGCCGACTCGGACAGACCGCACCGCCGGGCGCGGTTCTGCCGGCGCTGGCGGAACAGACCCGTGCCTTGCGAGCGCTGGCCGCCCGGAGCGGTCCTCGTACAGGGCACGGACTGCTCACACTGTCCGCTCGGTATGCCGAATTCGCCGGGTGGATGGCCCAAGAAGCCGGTGAGGAACAAGCCGCCCTGCGGTGGACGGACTACGCGGTGGAACTCGCCGCCGCAACCGGCGACGAGAGCCTCGCCTCATACGCCCTGGTACGCCGAGGACTCGTCGCCTACTACCGGGGCGACGCGGCCGGAACCGTGGCACTCGCCCAGGGTGCCCGGTCGCGTCGGCTGCCGCGCCGCATTCTTGGTCTCGCGGCTCAGCGTGAAGCCCAGGGGCATGCGCTCGCCGGGGATCAGGCCGCGTGTCTGCGCGAGCTGGACCGTGCGCGCGGTCTGCTAGCCCAGGGTGCCAACGACGGTGCGGGCCCGGTACTCGGCACGACCCATCTCACGGATCCGGTAGCGATGATTACCGGATGGTGCCTGCTCGATCTGGGTAAGCCACGACAGTCCGCGAAGATCCTGGACGAAGAGATCGGACGGATACCCGCCAAGGCGATGCGGACCCACGCTCGCTACGGTGCGCGCCGAGCCCTCGCCCACGCGCTGGCCGGAGAGATCGACCATGCGTGCGAGCTGGCCCGCGGTCTGCTGAGCGCGGCTCACACTGTCGGATCCGCGACCATCGCCCTGGATCTCCGCAGGCTCTCGCGGACGCTGGGCCGCCACCCGAAGAATCCGGCTGTACAGGAACTGGCCCCTCTGCTGGCCTTCGCGCTCTCTCCTACCGCACAAGTCCTGTAGCTCCGGCGAACATCGGACACGGATGCCGTTGTCCGTGGATTCGCTTCCAGGCCCCGCTCATCTGTCGAAAGGACAGCACGTTATGACCGACGTCTTCATCAACTACCGCACGGGCGACGGAGAAGAAACCGCCGTCGCCCTCGAACAGAACCTCACCCAGCGCTTCGGGGAGGGGCGGATCTTCCGGGCCAGCCCGTCCATCCGTCCCGGGCAGTTGTTCGACGACAAGCTGCTGGCAAGCGTCAGGACCAGCTCCGTACTCATCGCGGTGATCGGAACACACTGGGCCGAGTCGCCCCGGCTGCACGACCGTGACGACTGGGTGCGCAAGGAGATCCTGGAGGCGTTTCGCTGCGCCATTACCGTGGTGCCCGTCCTCGTGGGCCGAGAGACCAAACGGCTGCAGCCAGCAGGGCTGCCGTCCGCACTGCGCAAACTCGCACGGTGCCAGTCAATCCGTTACGACACCCAGAACTCGGAGTACGACCTGCTCCGCCTCGGCGACTTCCTCGCCGAGGAAATACCGGCGCTGGCCGAAGCGGAAAAGGCAGCACAGCCCCAGGAGCAGCCAGAACCCGGCTCCACTCACTACTCCATGGGCGCGGTGAGCGGAGGCACCGCGGTTCAGGCCCGGGACATCTCCGGTGACGTCGGCGGCACCATCATCAGAGAGGCCCACGGCCCGCTGCACACCGGGCCGGGCGACCAGCACCACCATGCCCCGCATCTGACGGGCGACGGCTCGTCGTATGTGGCCGGAGACCAGCATGGCGGCGGCAACCGCCGCACATTCGGCACAGAACCCCGACGCCGGGACGACGCTCGATGAACGAGGCGCCGACGACACAGATCGGCGAGGTGAGGTCCGGCACCCATACGGGTTCCGGTAGCCAGTACATCTACAACCAGTACGTGGCTGAAGCGTCACTGTCGAAGAACTCCGAGGGCAAGACACCGCGCGCCGTCGCGGAAGAAGAACTTCTCTGGCTACAGAGGCGCTTCCAAGCTCCGGACGGCTTCGCTGACGCAGTCGCGAAGCTGGAGGAGCGCGGCACGGTTCTGCTGGACGGGAAAGCCGGAGAGGGACGGAACGCGGCAGCCAGGGTGCTGCTCCACCGGCTTCCGCATAGCCGCGGCACGATGCGTGAGCTTCTGCCCGAAAAGGACAATGAGGATTCCTCCCGCCTCCTCGACCCTGAACTGATCGAGGATGAGGGCCGGCTGCTGTTGGACCTGTCCGGGGAGGACGACCGGCGCTGGCTTGGCATTCAGGCAGAACTTTCGTCGTACCGAGCGTCGGTCCGGGACCGGCACGCCGGTCTGGTGGTGGTTCTGCCGCGCGGGGTCGGACACCTCCTCACCTCCGAGCTGGCGGATCTGCGATGCGTCATTTCACGGCCCCCGCTCCTGGAACTCGACATCATCAAGCGCCACCTGCGGTTGGAAGGACTCGACCCCACGCTTTTGGAGTCTGTCCCCGATGTGCTGAAGGGCTTCCTGGCCGGCGGGCGCACACTCACCGAGGTCGCCACCTTTGCCCAATACCTGTGCCGGACGGCGGCCGACGGCGGCTCGTTCGATGCCTGGTGTGCCCGCGCCCTCGACGCCCTCCGAGGGCAGCCCGAACATGCCGCGTCGCTGCTGCGTTCCGTACGAAAAGGAGCCCCACGGGCCCTTCTGGTGGCGGCGGCGATGCTGCATGAGGCTCGCGGCGACGCCGTACACCGGGCAGCTGCTCTCCTGCTCAGCGCCGTGGATCCGACGGCGCCGACTCGACCGGCTCTGCAACACAGGCCGCTGTCCGAACGTTTGGAAGACATCGAGGCCCGGGCCGACTCCAAGGGGCGAGTCACCTTTTCGGGACTCGAGCTCGATGCCGCTGTCCGGACTCGAGTGTGGAACGACCTTCCCGACCTGCGGGAGGCCTTGCGGGAATGGGTCGGCAAGATCGTGAACTTGCCGGAACTGGACGACTGCGACCGGGACGCACTGGTCCAGCGGTTCGCGGAGCAGTGCTTCGCCTGCCGCCGCCCCGACGACCTGCTCACCCTCGCGGAGCGCTGGGCCCGCATACCGAGCAGTCAGCGAGCGGCTGTGCACGCCCTCAGACACGGACTCCACAGTCGTGAGTTCGGCAAGAAGTTCCGCAGTCGTATCTACGATTGGTCGATAGGCCAGGGGCCTTCTCCTGAGCTACGACGCGTGCTCGTCGCCGTCTGTCATGAGGACATGGCCGTCCGCCATCCCCACGCGGCATTGGTACGCCTCCATCATCTGGCTCGCCGTGAGAACCCTGGCAGCCTGGCGCGCGATGCCCTGCTTCGGCTGGTGGACGAGGACCACCGGCTCCGCCGCCGCATGCTGGCCCGCCTCGTGACCACCTTCACCGCCGCCCACGGAAGGAGCGCCGAGACCCACCTGGCGGCGGACATGGACCTCTTCCTCGCATTCAGCGTCCCAGGGGGACTCGGCGATCCTGGAACCCGTTCCCGACCCCTGATCGCCGAGTGGACGGTGCGGAAGGATCTCGCGGTCGGGTGGGCCACCATGTTCGGCAGGCTGCCTGCCGAGCGGTGGATCGCCCCCGCACACGCCTGGCTGAGCGCAGCCTGTGCACAGTCCCCCGTCGAGGACCTGTTCCTCGACGTCCTGGTCGCCGCATGCCGAAAACGCGGCGACCATCTCGGGCTGTTGTATCGCACGGGCCGCGGCTGGGCGGCAGGGCAACCTGTCCAGGACGCCCGCGCCAAGGGGCTGCCCGCCCGTCTCTTCCAGAAGATCAGCGCAGCCCAACGAGTCCAGGCCCCCTTCGCGCGGGAGACAACAACGCCATGAGTTCCGGCCACAAGACCGTGACGGTCTTTCTCACCCTTATCTGCGGGCTGATCCTTACCATTGTCGGCTTCTCCACGCGCTGGCCGTTGTGGGCATGGCCGGCGGCGGCCTTCGCGCTCCTTGCCGCCCCCGTGGTCGCGGTACGCCTCGCGGCGCGGCGTCAGGATCCGTTCCCGCCGCAGTACCTTCAAGAGCCCGACAGGCCGTTACCTCCCGTGGAACGCCGTGAACTGCGTATCACTGACGTCGCACTGCCCAGCCAGCTGGATGACTACGACTTCCTCCTTTCCGCAACGGTGCGCTGGTGCCCGGTGGCAGCTCCGGCCGGATCCCCGCCCATCAGCCAGAGCGGACTTGCGGTAGAAGCCGTCTTGGAACGGGCGGCGCGCATCACGGCAGTCCGCCATCCCGCCCGCGGTTCTCTGGTGCAGCACGAGCTCAACGGGACTCTTGCCACCATGCATGAGGACGCCGCCGGCAGGGTGCAGGCCATGGCCCTGGAGGTCACTCTCACGCTCTCGGAGCAGGATCACGTACGACTCGCCAAACTCGCCGCGGTGCGTAAGGACGAGGCGGTGTGGGAACACGAGCGCAAGTACGAACAGAGCCGCCGGGCCTACCTGGGCGGCGATGTGCTCCGGAGCACCGGTAGTGCGGTCGTGTGGTGGCTGCACAGGAACGATGACCGGATCGACAAAACCGTCAAGGACCTCGGTCTACTGGCCCAGCTCACCTCGGCGGCCAACAACGAGGACATCACTGAACGTCTTCGGCATCTGGTGCCGTCACCGTTTCCCGGGCAGGACCCAGGAGATCCGCCGGCCGCGGACCCCCCATACCGTCCGGGACCGCACGTGCCGGGCTGGGATCCTCACACGGCCGCCTACGCACCGACTCCACCTGCGGAAGGGGAAGTCGGTCGCGCGTTCTCACACCTCCTGCAGGCAGCCGGGCTCTCGCCCGAGGACAGCGAGAGCGCTCTGCTCGCCGAGTACGTGGCGTCGACACTCGACCACCGCGACGAGGATCAGGCCGCGGAAATCCGGCGGCTCGTCGACGTTCCAGCGGAGCCGGCCGGCAGTCCGGATCCCGTGTCTTCAGGAATGAACGGTGCGGGCCCGGACGTCGTGACACCGCCGGATTCCATCGTTCACTCCTGACGTCACGCACCCCTGACGTCTCACGGTGTACCAGGCGCATACAGAACGGCCCCGGACCGTCGTGCGGTCCGGGGCCGTTCTGGTGAGCGGTGTGGGGTGGGTCAGACGCCTGCGGCCTTGCGGAGGGCGTCTACTCGGTCGGTGCGCTCCCAGGTGAAGTCCGGGAGTTCGCGGCCGAAGTGGCCGTATGCCGCCGTCTGGGCGTAGATCGGGCGGAGCAGGTCGAGGTCGCGGATGATCGCGGCCGGGCGGAGGTCGAAGACCGAGGCGATGGCCTGCTCGATCTTTTCGGTGTCGACCTTGGCGGTGCCGAAGGTCTCGACGAAGAGACCGACCGGCTCGGCCTTGCCGATCGCGTACGCGACCTGGACCTCGCAGCGCGAGGCGAGGCCGGCGGCCACGACGTTCTTGGCGACCCAGCGCATGGCGTACGCGGCGGAGCGGTCGACCTTGGACGGGTCCTTGCCGGAGAAGGCGCCGCCGCCGTGGCGGGCCATGCCGCCGTAGGTGTCGATGATGATCTTGCGGCCGGTCAGACCGGCGTCGCCCATCGGGCCGCCGATCTCGAAGCGGCCGGTCGGGTTGACCAGCAGGCGGTAGCCGTCGGTCTCCAGCTTGATGCCGTCGTCGACGAGCTCCTTGAGGACGTGCTCCACGACGAACTCACGGACGTCGGGGGCGAGCAGCGAGTCCAGGTCGATGTCCGACGCGTGCTGCGAGGAGACGACGACCGTGTCGAGGCGGACGGCCTTGTCGCCGTCGTACTCGATGGTGACCTGCGTCTTGCCGTCGGGGCGCAGGTACGGGATGGTCCCGTTCTTGCGGACCTCGGAGAGGCGGCGCGAGAGCCGGTGCGCGAGGTGGATCGGGAGCGGCATCAGCTCGGGCGTCTCGTCGCAGGCGTAGCCGAACATCAGGCCCTGGTCGCCGGCGCCCTGCTTGTCCAGCTCGTCCTCGTCGCCCTCGACGCGCTGCTCGTACGCCGTGTCGACGCCCTGCGCGATGTCGGGCGACTGGGCGCCGATGGACACCGAAACGCCGCAGGAGGCGCCGTCGAAGCCCTTCTTCGAGGAGTCGTAGCCGATCTCCAGGATCTTGTTCCGCACGAGCTGCGCGATCGGGGCGTAGGCCTTGGTGGTCACTTCGCCGGCCACATGCACCAGGCCGGTGGTGATCAAGGTCTCCACGGCGACCCGGGAGGACGGGTCCTCCTGCAGGAGCGCGTCAAGAATGGTGTCGCTGATCTGGTCAGCGATCTTGTCGGGGTGACCTTCGGTCACTGACTCCGAGGTGAACAGACGGCGGGACACATCGCTCCCTGAGGTTGCAGCGGCTGCTGGCTGATCATTGGCGGACCGGCGGGGGGCTGCAGCCCCGCGACGGTCCACGACCACTTTATCGGTCGTATGAGGCCACGGGGCGAAGTGTCTCGATCTGTGGGAGTCCCGACGCCCGCGGCACTGCATTATGCGATACGCCGAACAACCCTGGCCAGGGGCCGCTACGCCGGATTTGAGCGGTTCTTGAGCGCCGGGGCGACGGATCCGAAGGGGCGCCCCGAAAGAGGCGAAACAAAGAATTCATCCGAGCAACGTGTCGCGTTCAGGTGTTCCGGTGTCCCGGTGTTCCCGTGTCCCGGTGCTCCGGTCCCAGCCTCGGCACCACCAGATCCCAGACGACATCCGCGAGGGCCTCCTTGGGCCCGTACGGCACCGGGGTCTCGGCGCCGTCCGCCGCGAGCACGATCGCCTCGTTCTCCTCGGCGCCGAAGGTCTTGCGCTCCCCGACCTCGTTGACGACCAGCAGGTCGCATCGCTTGCGCAGCAGCTTCTGCCGGCCGTTGGCGAGGACGTCGTCCGTCTCTGCGGCGAAGCCGACAACCACCTGTTCGGCGTGCGCCCGTTCGGCCGAGATCTCGGCGAGTATGTCCGGGTTACGGACCAGCACGACGGGCACGGGCTCCTCACCGTCCTTCTTCTTGATCTTGCCCTCGGCGTAGGACGCGGGCCGGAAGTCCGCGACGGCGGCCGCCATGACCACGGCGTCGGCCCGCGCCGCCGCCTTCAGCACGGCCTCGCGCAGCTGTACGGCCGTCCCGACATGGACCACGTCCACTCCGGCGGGGTCGGTCATCCCCGTGTTGGCCTCGATGAGGGTCACCCGGGCGCCCCGGGCCGCCGCCGTACGGGCCAGGGCGTACCCCTGCTTCCCCGAGGAGCGGTTCCCGAGATAGCGGACGGGGTCGAGCGGCTCGCGCGTACCGCCCGCGCTGACCACGACATGACGGCCGGCGAGGTCGGGCTCCGCGGCGCCGCGCGCCAGTACGCGGCGGCAGATCTCGAAGATCTCCCCCGGATCGGGCAGCCGGCCCTTGCCGGTGTCGACGCCGGTGAGCCGGCCGACGGCGGGTTCGATGACGACGGCGCCGCGGCGGCGCAGCGTCGCGACGTTCTCCTGGGTGGCGGGGTGCTCCCACATCTCGGTGTGCATGGCCGGGGCGAAGACGACCGGACAGCGGGCGGTGAGAAGCGTGTTCGTGAGCAGGTCGTCGGCGAGCCCGTGCGCCGCCCTGGCGAGCAGATCGGCGGTGGCCGGGGCGACGACGACCAGATCGGCGGACTGCCCGATCCGTACGTGGGGCACCTCATGGACATCGGACCAGACGCCGGTGGAGACGGGGTGGCCGGAGAGCGCCGACCAGGTCGCGGCGCCGACGAAATGAAGCGCGGACTCGGTCGGTACGACCCGTACGTCATGGCCGGACTCGGTCAGCCGTCGCAGCAGCTCGCACGCCTTGTAGGCGGCGATCCCGCCGGCGACCCCCAGAACGACCTTCGGCTTGTCCACCGTGTCTCCCCGCTCTCGAACACCTACGGTCCCGCACCCAATGACAGCACCTATGACACACCACAGGCCCGGCAGTCGCGCTGCCGGGCCTGGATGAAGAGCCTGTACCGCCTACTGAGCCGGGCCCTCGATGGCCTCGGAGGTCAGCAGGCCCGCGTTGATCTCGCGCAGGGCGATCGAGAGCGGCTTCTCGTGGACGTGGGTGTCCACCAGCGGACCGACGTACTCGAGCAGGCCCTCACCGAGCTGCGAGTAGTACGCGTTGATCTGGCGCGCGCGCTTGGCCGCGTAGATCACGAGGCTGTACTTCGAGTCCGTGGCCTCGAGCAGCTCATCGATCGGCGGGTTGATGATGCCCTCGGGCGTGGTGATGGAAGAGGACACTCTCTAGCCTTCCGAAGAAAATTCAGGGAGAAACCGGTAATCGTGGGATTCACCATTCAGGAAAAGCCCACAAAAGATCATGCAACTTGCATCAAGGCTAGCAGCTCGCGCGCGACGTCCTCGACGGAGGTGTTGACCAGCGTCGTATCGAACTCCGATTCCGCGGCCAGCTCGACCTTGGCGGCCGCCAGCCGGCGCTCGATCACCTGGGGTGATTCGGTGCCCCGGCCGGTGAGCCGGCGCACCAGCTCGTCCCAGCTCGGCGGCGCCAGGAAGACCAGCAGGGAATCGGACATCGACTCCTTGACCTGCCGGGCGCCCTGGAGATCGATCTCCAGGAGCACGGGCTCGCCCGCCTCCAGGCGGTCGAGGACCGCCCGGCGGGGCGTGCCGTAGCGGTTGCCCGCGAACTCCGCCCATTCCAGCAGCTCGCCATTGGCGACCAGCTTGTCGAATTCCTCGTCGGAGACGAAGAAATACTGGACGCCGTGGCGCTCGCCGGGGCGGGGCTTTCTCGTGGTGGCCGACACCGAGAGCCATACCTCGGGGTGGACCTTGCGCATATGCGCGACGACCGTGCTCTTGCCGACCCCGGAGGGGCCGGAGAGCACGGTCAGCCGCGGTCGTACCTCTGCTGCCATGCAGCGATTATCCAGGTTCCCGGGAGTGCCCGGGAACGTCAGGCGCCGCTGCCGCCGAACTCGCGCTCCAGGGAGGCGATCTGGTTGGAGCCGAGACCGCGCACGCGACGGCTCTCGGAGATACCGAGCCGCTCCATGAGCTGCTTGGCGCGGACCTTGCCGACGCCGGGCAGGGACTCGAGCAGGGCGGAGACCTTCATCTTCCCGATGACGTCGTTCTCCTGACCCTGCTTGATGACGTCATGGAGGGATGCGCCGGAGTGCTTGAGTCGATTCTTGACCTCGGCCCGCTCCCGGCGAGCCGCGGCGGCCTTTTCGAGCGCGGCTGCGCGCTGTTCAGGGGTAAGGGGCGGAAGAGCCACGCCTACGTCACCTCGGATGTCGAACTGTCGGATACGGACCGGTGCGGGACCTGATCGCCCCACACCAGGCGAGCAACGGGCAACGGACTGCACGTTGGCTCTCGACGGAGACTAGCGGCCAAGGCCGCCTGAGTCAGCGAGAACAGACGAAAAGTCCTGGTCAGCATCGATCGGGGCCGACATATCGGTCATTTTGCCCTGCTTTTCTGTCCCGAGCCCCGTGATCGGACTTCCCGAGCGGCGTCCGAGGTCGCGCCGGGCGACGTCCGCGGACGCCCCGACCGCTCTCGCCGGGCTCCCGCCGGACTCCTCACGCGCCGCCGACGGCCGCCCGTACCTCGTCGGCGAAGCGCTCCGCGGCGTCCCGCAGTGCGACGACGTCCGGACCGTGCCGCAGGACGCCCCTGCTGATGCTCGGGACCACATTGCCGACCGCCGAGCCGAACACCGCGGGCAGGTCCGCCGGGGTCGCGCCCTGCGCGCCGATCCCGGGGGCGAGCAGCGGCCCGTTGATCGCGAGATCCACGCCCGCGTCGCCGAGGGTGGCGCCGACGACCGCGCCGACCGAGCCGAGGGGCGTCGCACCGGCGTTCTCGGCGGCCAGGTGGTCGAGCATCAGCTGCGCGAGCGACCGGCCGTCGGCGGTGGTGGCCCGCTGCACCTCGGCGCCCTCCGGGTTGGAGGTGAGGGCCAGGACGAAGACTCCCGCGCCGGAGACGGCGGCCGCGTCCAGCGCCGGGCGCAGGGATTCGAAGCCGAGGTACGGCGAGACCGTGACCGCGTCCGAGAAGAGCGGCGAGTCCTTGTCCAGATAGGTCGCCGCGTACGCGCCCATCGTCGAGCCGATGTCACCGCGCTTGGCGTCCATCAGGACCAGCGCGCCGGCCGCCCGTGCTTCCTCGACGGCCTTTTCCAGTATGGCGATGCCGCGCGACCCGAAGCGCTCGAAGAACGCCGACTGGGGCTTGAGGACGGCGACCCGGCCGGCCAGGGCCTCCACCGTCGTACGGGTGAAGCGCTCCAGGCCCGCGATGTCGTCGTTGAGGCCCCAGTCCGTGAGCAGCGAGCCGTGCGGGTCGATGCCGACGCAGAGTGGTCCCCGGGTGTCCATGGCGTGCCGCAGCCGGGCCCCGAACGGCCGTTCGAGGTCTTGAGGGGTCGCCCGAGGGGTCACCTGAGGGGTCATGCGATCACCTTCCGGGTGTCGGCGCCGACCGCGTCGGCGAGCGTGGCGTACGGGCCGGCGGCCAGGCGCGCGGCGAGCCCCCGGTGGATCGCGCGGCTCCAGAACGGGCCCTCGTAGATGAAGGCGCTGTAGCCCTGGACCAGCGTCGCGCCCGCGAGGATGCGCTGCCAGACGTCGTCGGCGTTCTCGACGCCGCCGACCCCGACCAGGGTGATCCGGTCGCCCACGCGCGCGTACAGCCGGCGCAGGACCTCCAGCGAGCGCGCCTTGAGGGGCGCACCGGACAGTCCGCCGGTCTCCGCGGTCAGGGCCACGCCGGAGGTCAGGCCGAGTCCGTCCCGCGCGATGGTGGTGTTGGTGGCGATGATGCCGTCCAGCCCGAGGTCGACGGCGAGATCGGCGACGGCGTCGATGTCCGCGTCCGCGAGGTCGGGCGCGATCTTGACCAGGAGCGGAACCCGGCGGTCCGTGACGGTCCGGTCGGCCGCCTCGCGTACGGCGGTCAGCAGCGGCCGCAGCTGGTCGACGGCCTGGAGGCTGCGCAATCCCGGGGTGTTGGGCGAGCTGACGTTGACCACGAGATAGTCGGCGTGGCCGGCCAGCCGCTCCGCCGAGGTGACGTAGTCGCCGATCGCCTCACCCTCAGGGACGACCTTGGTCTTGCCGATGTTGACGCCGACGGTGGTCCTGAAGACCGGCGTGCGGGCCGCCAGCCGCGCCGCCACGGCGGCCGAGCCCTCGTTGTTGAAGCCCATGCGGTTGATCAGCGCGCGGTCGGCCACGAGCCGGAAGAGCCGCTTCCCGGGGTTGCCGGGCTGCGGCTCGCCGGTGACCGTACCGATCTCGATGTGGTCGAAGCCGAGCATCGCCATGCCGTCGATGGCGACGGCGTTCTTGTCGAAGCCCGCGGCGAGGCCGAAGGGGCCGTGCATCCGCAGGCCGAACGCCTTGGTGCGCAGCTCCTGGAAGCGGGGCGCGAGGACAGCGGCGACGACGGTACGCAGCACGGGGATACGGGCGGCGAACCGGATCCACCGGAAGGCCAGCCGGTGGGCCTGCTCCGGGTCCATCCGCCGGAAGACCAGCCGGAAGAAGAATCTGTACATGGAGTGGGTCTCTCCTCGATGACCTCATGAAACTCGATGACCGCATGAAGCAGACCTCATGGGGTGACCTCATGCGATGGCCTCATGAAGCGGGGGACACCGGATCCGGTGTCCCCCGCTTCGGGCTGGTGGCTACTCCTCGCGTGCCGCGATCAGATGTCGCGCGTGTTCCTGGAGGGAGCGGACTCCGACGTCGCCCTGCTTGAGGGCGTCGATGCCCTGGACGGCCGCGGCCAGCGCCTGGACCGTCGTCAGGCAGGGGACACCGCGCGCCACGGCGGCCGTACGGATGTCGTAGCCGTCGAGGCGGCCGCCGGTGCCGTACGGCGTGTTGACGATGAGGTCGACCGCGCCGTCGTGGATCAGCTGGACGACGGTCTTCTCGCCGTCCGGGCCCTCGCCCTCGCTCTGCTTGCGTACGACGGTGGCGCTGATGCCGTTGCGCCTGAGGACCTCGGCCGTGCCAGATGTGGCGAGCAGCTCGAAGCCATGGGCGACCAGCTCGCGCGCCGGGAAGATCATCGAGCGCTTGTCGCGGTTGGCCACGGAGATGAAGGCGCGGCCCTTGGTGGGCAGCGGGCCGTACGCGCCGGCCTGCGATTTGGCGTACGCGGTGCCGAAGGCCGAGTCGATGCCCATGACCTCGCCGGTGGAGCGCATCTCCGGGCCGAGGATGGTGTCCACCCCGCGGCCGTGGATGTCGCGGAAGCGCGACCACGGCATCACGGCCTCCTTGACGGAGATGGGCGCGTCGAGGGGCAGCGTGCCGCCGTCGCCGTGGGCCGGCAGCATGCCTTCGGCGCGCAGTCCCGCGATGGTGGCGCCCAGCGAGATACGGGCCGCGGCCTTGGCGAGCGGTACGGCGGTCGCCTTCGAGGTGAAGGGGACCGTACGGGAGGCGCGCGGGTTGGCCTCCAGGACGTAGAGGATGTCGCCGGCCATCGCGAACTGGATGTTGATCAGTCCGCGGACCCCGACCCCCTTCGCGATGGCTTCGGTCGAGGCGCGCAGCCGCTTGATGTCGAAGCCGCCCAGCGTGATGGGGGGCAGGGCGCACGCCGAGTCACCGGAGTGGATGCCGGCCTCCTCGATGTGCTCCATGACGCCGCCGAGGTACAGCTCCGTGCCGTCGTACAGCGCGTCGACGTCGATCTCGATGGCGTCGTCGAGGAAGCGGTCCACCAGGACCGGCCGGGTGGGACTGATCTCGGTGGACTCGGCGATGTACGAGGAGAGCCTGGTCTCGTCGTACACGATCTCCATGCCGCGTCCGCCGAGGACGTACGACGGCCGTACGAGGACGGGGTAGCCGATCTCGTCGGCGATGGCCTTGGCCTCGGCGAAGGTGGTGGCGGTGCCGTGCTTGGGCGCGGGCAGCCCGGCCTCCGCGAGGACCCGGCCGAAGGCTCCGCGGTCCTCGGCGGCGTGGATCGCCTCGGGGGGTGTACCGACGACGGGGACGCCGTTGTCCTTGAGGTCCTGGGCGAGGCCGAGCGGGGTCTGGCCGCCGAGCTGCACGATGACGCCCGCGATCGGTCCCGCCAGCGACTCGGCGTGCACGATCTCCAGGACGTCCTCCAGGGTGAGCGGCTCGAAGTAGAGCCGGTCGGAGGTGTCGTAGTCGGTGGAGACGGTCTCCGGGTTGCAGTTGACCATCACGGTCTCGTAGCCGGCCTCGCTGAGCGCGAAGGAGGCGTGGACGCAGGAGTAGTCGAACTCGATGCCCTGGCCGATGCGGTTGGGGCCCGAGCCGAGAATGATCACGGCGGGCTTCTCGCGCGGGGCGACCTCGTTCTCCTCGTCGTACGAGGAGTAGAAGTACGGGGTCTTCGCGGCGAACTCGGCCGCGCAGGTGTCGACCGTCTTGTAGACGGGGCGGACCCCGAGGGCGTGCCTGACCTCGCGGACCACGTCCTCGCGCAGACCGCGTATCCCGGCGATCTGGGCGTCGGAGAAGCCGTGCCGCTTGGCCTCGGCGAGCAGCTCGGGAAAGAGCTCGGCGGCGGTGGCCAGCTCGTCCGCGTACTCCTTGATCAGGAACAGCTGGTCGACGAACCACGGATCGATCTTCGTCGCGTCGAAGATCTCCTCGGGGGTGGCGCCGGCCCTGATGGCCTGCATGACGGTGTTGATCCGGCCGTCGGTGGGGACCTTGGCGGTCTCCAGAAGCGCGTCCTTCTCGCCCGGTTCGCCGGTGAAGGAGAACTGGCTGCCCTTCTTCTCCAGCGAGCGCAGCGCCTTCTGCAGCGCCTCGGTGAAGTTACGGCCGATGGCCATGGCCTCGCCGACCGACTTCATGGTGGTGGTGAGGCTGGCGTCGGCGGCCGGGAACTTCTCGAAGGCGAAGCGCGGCACCTTGACGACCACGTAGTCGAGCGTGGGCTCGAAGGACGCCGGGGTCTTCTCGGTGATGTCGTTAGGGATCTCGTCCAGCGTGTAGCCGACGGCGAGCCTGGCCGCGATCTTCGCGATCGGGAATCCGGTGGCCTTGGAGGCGAGCGCGGAGGAGCGGGAGACACGCGGGTTCATCTCGATGACGATGACCCGGCCGTCCTCGGGGTTGACCGCGAACTGGATGTTGCAGCCGCCGGTGTCGACCCCGACCTCGCGGATCACGGCGATGCCGACGTCCCGCAGGGTCTGGTACTCGCGGTCGGTGAGGGTCATCGCGGGCGCGACGGTGATCGAGTCCCCGGTGTGCACGCCCATCGGGTCGAAGTTCTCGATGGAGCAGACGACCACGACGTTGTCGTTCTTGTCGCGCATCAGCTCCAGCTCGTACTCCTTCCAGCCGAGGATGGACTCCTCGAGGAGCACCTCGGTGGTCGGGGAGAGCATCAGGCCCTGTCCGGCGATCCGGCGCAGGTCGTCCTCGTTGTGCGCGAAGCCGGAGCCCGCGCCGCCCATGGTGAAGGAGGGGCGTACGACGACGGGGTAGCCGCCGAGCGTCTCGACGCCGCCCAGGACGTCGTCCATGGAGTGGCAGATGACCGAGCGCGCGGACTCGCCGTGGCCGATCTTCGCGTGGACGGCCGCGACGACCTCCTTGAAGAGGTCGCGGTCCTCGCCCTTGTTGATCGCCTCGACATTGGCGCCGATCAGCTCGACGCCGTAGGTGTCGAGGACGCCCGCCTCATGGAGCGAGATCGCGGTGTTGAGCGCGGTCTGGCCGCCGAGGGTGGGCAGCAGCGCGTCGGGGCGCTCCTTGGCGATGATCTTCTCGACGAACTCGGGGGTGATCGGCTCGACATACGTCGCGTCGGCGATCTCCGGGTCCGTCATGATCGTGGCCGGGTTGGAGTTGACCAGGATGACGCGCAGGCCCTCGGCCTTGAGGACCCGGCAGGCCTGGGTGCCCGAGTAGTCGAACTCGGCGGCCTGGCCGATGACGATCGGTCCTGAACCGATGACCAGGACGGACTGGATGTCGGTGCGCTTAGGCACGCTGGTCCTCCATCAGGGATACGAAGCGGTCGAAGAGGTACGCGGCGTCGTGCGGACCCGCTGCCGCCTCGGGGTGGTACTGGACGCTGAAGACCGGCCGGTCGAGCAGCCTGAGGCCCTCCACCACGTTGTCGTTGAGGCAGACGTGGGAGACCTCGGCGCGGCCGTAGGGGGTGTCGGTGACCTGGTCGAGCGGGGCGTCGACGGCGAACCCGTGGTTGTGCGCGGTGACCTCGACCTTGCCGGTCGTCCGGTCCTGCACAGGCTGGTTGATGCCCCGGTGGCCGTACTTCAGCTTGTACGTGCCGAAGCCGAGCGCGCGGCCGAGCAGCTGGTTGCCGAAGCAGATGCCGAAGAGCGGTGTGCCGCGTTCCAGCACGCCCTTGACGACGGTCAGGTCGGCGGTGGCCGGGTCGCCGGGGCCGTTGGAGAGGAAGACTCCGTCGGGCCCGGTCGCGTACACCTCGTCGAGGGTGGCGGTGGCGGGCAGGACATGCACCTCGATGCCGCGCTCGGCCATCCGGTGCGGGGTCATGCCCTTGATGCCCAGGTCGAGGGCGGCGACGGTGAAGCGCTTGGTGCCGATCGCGGGGACGACGTACGCCTGTTCCGTGGCGACCTCGGCGGAGAGGTCCGCGCCGGTCATCTCCGGGGCCTGCTGGACGCGGGCGAGCAGCGTCGCCTCGTCGGACAGCGACGCGCCGGAGAAGATGCCGACGCGCATGGCGCCGCGCTCGCGCAGATGGCGGGTGAGCGCGCGGGTGTCGATGCCGCTGATGCCGACGACGCCCTGCGCGACCAGCTCCTCGTCGAGGGAGCGCCGGGAGCGCCAGTTGGACGGCACGCGCGCGGGGTCGCGGACGACATAGCCGGAGACCCAGATCCGCCGCGACTCGGGGTCCTCGTCGTTGACGCCGGTGTTGCCGACGTGCGGGGCGGTCATCACGACGACCTGGCGGTGGTACGAGGGGTCGGTGAGGGTCTCCTGATAGCCGGTCATGCCGGTGGAGAACACCGCCTCGCCGAAGGTCTCCCCCACGGCCCCGTAGGCGCGGCCGCGGAAGCTGCGGCCGTCCTCCAGGACGAGTACGGCGGGAAGCGCCTTTGGCTGGGCGGTTCCCCGGGTGGAGGTGGTCATCGTGCGGGGCCTTCCGTCGTGATGGATGGGTTCATGGCGTTGACCGCCTCGACCCATGCGGGGTGCTCGGCGGAGCGGTCGGAGCGGAATCCGGAGTCGATCAGCGTGTCGCCGTGCTGCCAGGTGACGATCAGCAGCCCGCCCTCGGCGAGGACCTTGCCGGCGATGCCCTTGTCGAGCCGGGCCTCGCGCAGGCACCCGGCCGGGACGAAGAAGTCGTTCGCCCCGGGGCGTACGACCTCCAGGCCCGCGTCGGTGAGGGTCAGCTCCACGCGGCTGCGGGCGCCCAGGCCGTGGGCCACGATGCGGTCGAGCCAGTGCCCGGCGGTGGTGGACCCGTGGTAGCGGCCGGCCATGGAGAGCCTCGCCTCACCGGGCGTCTCCGGCGCGGTGGGCAGTGCGGGCAGACCGGACTGCAGGCTGCCGCGCCATTTCCAGCCCTGGCGCATCAGCCAGTAGACGAACGCGATGAAGAGCAGCAGACCGACGACCCAGCCGATGCGGGCGGCCCAGTCGGTCACGTCCGCCGATTTCTGCTCGGCGGCCAGGGGCAGGAGGAGCTTCACACTTGTCACGCCAGATTCCCGTCGACGACCGTGGCCCGGCCCCGCAGGAAGGTGTGGGTCACGCGTCCCGGCAGCTCACGCCCCTCGTAGGGGGTGTTGCGGCTGCGGGAGGCGAAGCCCGCGGGGTCCACGACACCACGGTAAGCCGGATCGACCAGTGTCAGGTTGGCGGGCTCACCTGCCGAGACGGGACGGCCGTGGCCCTCCAGACGTCCGATACGGGCCGGCCGGAACGACATCCGGTCGGCGACCCCCGCCCAGTCGAGCAGACCGGTGTCGACCATCGTCTGCTGGACGACGGAGAGCGCGGTCTCCAGGCCCACCATGCCCATGGCGGCCGCGGCCCACTCGCAGTCCTTGTCCTCGTGCGGGTGCGGTGCGTGGTCGGTGGCGACGCAGTCGATCGTGCCGTCGGCCAGCGCCTCGCGCAGCGCCATCACATCGGCCTCGGTACGCAGCGGCGGGTTCACCTTGTAGACGGGGTTGTAGGACCGTACGAGTTCGTCGGTGAGGAGCAGGTGGTGCGGGGTGACCTCGGCGGTGACGTTCCAGCCCTTGGACTTCGCCCAGCGGACCAGCTCGACCGAGCCGGCCGTGGAGAGATGGCAGATGTGGACGCGGGAGCCGACATGGGCGGCGAGAAGGACATCGCGGGCGATGATCGACTCCTCGGCCACGGCCGGCCAGCCGCCGAGTCCCAGCTCGGCGGAGACGACGCCCTCGTTCATCTGCGCGCCCTCGGTGAGCCGCGGCTCCTGGGCGTGCTGCGCGATCACGCCGTCGAGGGCCTTCACGTACTCCAGCGCCCGCCGCATGATCACGGCGTCGTCGACGCACTTGCCGTCGTCGGAGAAGACCCGGACGTTCGCCGCCGAGTCGTGCATGGCGCCCAGCTCGGCGAGGTGCTTGCCCTCCAGGCCAACCGTGACGGCCCCGACGGGCTGTACGTCGCAGTAGCCGGACTCCCTGCCCAGCCGCCAGACCTGCTCCACCACACCGGCCGTGTCGGCGACCGGGAAGGTGTTGGCCATGGCGTGGACCGCGGTGAAGCCGCCGACCGCGGCGGCCTTCGTGCCGGTGAGGACGGTCTCGGAGTCCTCGCGGCCCGGCTCACGCAGATGGGTGTGCAGATCGACGAGACCGGGCAGCAGGACCTGTCCGCCGGCCTCGACGACCGTGGCGTCACCCGCGTCGAGGCCGGTGCCCACCGCCTCGATGGTCCCGCCGTCGATCAGGACGTCCCGCACCTCGCCGCCGAGCACCTTCGCGCCCCGGATAAGGATCTTGCTCATGATTACTTGTTCTCCTCGGTACGGGCGTGGGTGACGGCGGGCTCGTTGCCGCCCAGCAGCAGGTACAGCACGGCCATCCGGATCGAGACACCGTTGGCGACCTGCTCGACGGCCGTGCAGCGGTCGGAGTCGGCGACCTCGGCGGTGATCTCCATGCCGCGGTTCATCGGGCCGGGGTGCATCACGACGGAGTGCTCGGGCATCCGGCCCATCCGCTCGCCGTTCAGGCCGTAGCGGCGGGAGTACTCGCGCTCGGTCGGGAAGAAGGCGGCGTTCATCCGCTCGCGCTGCACCCGCAGCATCATCACGGCGTCCGACGCGGGCAGCACCCGGTCCAGGTCGTACGACACCTCGCAGGGCCAGTGCTCGACGCCGATGGGGACGAGGGTCGGCGGGGCGACCACCGTGACCTGCGCGCCGAGCGTGTGGAGCAGCAGGACATTGGAGCGGGCGACCCGGCTGTGCAGCACGTCGCCGACGATGGTGACCCGCTGCCCGTCCAGGTCGCGCCCGATGCCGGCGTCCGCGCCGACCAGGCGGCGGCGCAGCGTGAAGGCGTCGAGCAGCGCCTGCGTGGGGTGTTCATGGGTGCCGTCGCCGGCGTTGACGACCGCGCCGTCGATCCAGCCGGAGGTGGCGAGCCGGTAGGGGGCGCCGGAGGCGGGGTGACGGATGACGACGGCGTCCGCGCCCATCGCCTCCAGCGTCAGCGCGGTGTCCTTGAGCGACTCGCCCTTGGAGACGGACGAGCCCTTGGCGGAGAAGTTGATGACATCGGCCGAGAGGCGTTTGGCGGCGGCCTCGAAGGAGATCCGGGTGCGGGTCGAGTCCTCGAAGAAGAGATTGACGACGGTACGTCCGCGCAGCGTCGGCAGCTTCTTGATGGGCCGGTCGGCGACCCGGGCCATCTCTTCCGCGGTGTCGAGGATCAGGACGGCGTCGTCGCGGCTGAGATCGGCGGCGGAGATGAGGTGGCCGGGGGTGCGGGGGCTTGCCCCTGGGAGGCGCAGCATCTGGAGTGTGCTCCGGTGTGTGGAGGTGTGCGGGCGTGCGGGCGCGCAGGCGGAATCCGTACGGGATCAGTGGCGTACGGAGCTCTGTGCGGGCTACTGCTCGCCGGACGCGGCGGGCTGCTGGAGACCGAGCAGCACGGTGTCGCGCCCGTCCTCCTCGGAGAGCTGGACCTTGACCGTCTCCCGCAGCGACGTGGGGAGGTTCTTGCCGACGTAGTCGGCGCGGATCGGCAGCTCGCGGTGGCCTCGGTCGACCAGGACCGCGAGCTGTACGGCCCGGGGGCGGCCGATGTCGCCGAGCGCGTCGAGCGCGGCGCGGATCGTACGGCCGGAGAAGAGCACATCGTCGACGAGGACCACGAGACGTCCGTCGACGCCGTCGGCGGGGATGTCGGTGCGGGCCAGCGCCCGGGCGGGCCGCAGGCGCAGGTCGTCGCGGTACATGGTGATGTCGAGGGAGCCGACCGGGATCGTGCGGCCGGTGATCTCCGCGAGTTTCGCGGCCAGCCGGCGGGCCAGGAAGACGCCTCGGGTCGGAATGCCGAGCAGCACCACGTCGTCGGCGCCCTTGGCGCGTTCGACGATCTCGTGGGCGATGCGGGTCAGGACCCGTGCGATGTCGGGGGCTTCCAGAACCGGGCGGGCCGCGCCGGAGCTGTCTGCCGTGGTGCCAGTATTGACAGTGTCCATATGAAACGGACCTCCTTCTCCGCCTCACGGGACGGACCTTAAAGGACGTCGAAATTACGCCACCCACGCTACCAGGAGCCGACGGATCACCTGGTGGCGGCCCCTGTCGGGAGGCGGTGAGGACCGCGGTGCCACTCCCTCGGCTTGACGCATCCAAGTAACGCTGCGTAACCTCACAGTGAGTTACCAGACTTCGTCCGGGGAGCTATATGTCCAGCGAATACGCAAAGCAGCTCGGGGCCAAACTCCGCGCCATCCGCACCCAGCAGGGCCTTTCCCTCCACGGTGTGGAGGAGAAGTCCCAGGGCCGGTGGAAGGCCGTCGTGGTCGGTTCGTACGAGCGCGGCGACCGTGCCGTTACGGTGCAGCGTCTCGCCGAGCTGGCGGATTTCTACGGTGTCCCGGTACAGGAGCTCCTTCCCGGCACCACGCCCGGCGGAGCCGCCGAGCCGCCGCCGAAGCTCGTCCTTGACCTGGAGCGACTGGCCCATGTACCGCAGGAGAAGGCGGGCCCGCTCCAGCGCTACGCGGCGACGATCCAGAGCCAGCGCGGCGACTACAACGGCAAGGTGCTGTCGATCCGCCAGGACGACCTGCGCACCCTGGCCGTGATCTACGACCAGTCGCCTTCGGTCCTGACCGAACAGCTCATCAGCTGGGGTGTCCTGGACGCGGACGCCCGTCGCGCGGTCGCCCACGAGGAGGGCTGATCGCGCCTGGCGCAAATCAGCAGAAACGTCACCTCCGGAGGGTGGGCCCGTGGCCACGGGTCCGCCCTTCGGTGCGTTCGGAGCGTGCGCGAGCGGGGCCGGAGCGCCGGCGCGTTCAGGGAGCGCCGGTGCCTTCAGGGAGCACCGGTTCCTCTCAGGGAGCGCCGGTGCGGTAGAGCCGGCCGATGACCTCCGGCAGCAGGCGTTCGGTCAGGCGCGGCGGGAGCGACTGGAGCACGGCCAGCACGGGCGCCATCCGCTCCGGGAGCGCGCCGTCCGCGCCGATGCCCGCGAGCTCCAGGGCGAGCGCGATCTCCTCGGGCCCGAGCAGCTCGGGATCGAGCAGCGCCGCCGCTTCGGCGAGCGCCGGATCGACGCGCGCGGGGCCCAGCTCCCTCGCCCGCGCCACCGCCCCGCCCAGCGCGTCGAGCAGCAGCCGTACGGTCTCCTCGTCCGCCACCGCCGCCGTCACCGTCAGATGCAGATTCGCCGGCGATCCGGCGACGGCGGGCTGCGGTTGCAGATACCAGCCCTCGCTGCGGATCTCGTCGGCGACCACGAACGGATCGACGCCCGGATCGTCGGAGGCGACGGCCAGCAGCGAGGCCTCGGGCCGGGCCAGCACGCGCAGGCCGTCGATCCGGCCGATGCCCTCGGCGAGCGCCGTCGTCGCCCGGTGGACCCGGGCGGACAGCGCGATGTAGCCGTCCGTGCCGATCCGCTCCAGCACGGCCCAGGCCGCGGCGAGCGGACCCGCCGGCTTGGTGCCCTGAAGGGTGGCGTTGACGACCGGATAGCCGGGCCAGGAGGCATACGCGAACCAGCCGTGCCGGCGCAGCTCCGCGTCCCGGAACAGCAGCACGGACGCGCCCTTGGCGGTGTAGCCGTACTTGTGCAGATCGACCGAGAGCGAGGTCACGCCGGGCACGGCGAGATCGAACGGCCGCACTTCCGGGCCCGCGAGCCGCAGATGCCCCAGATACCAGCCGCCGATGCAGGCGTCCACATGGCACAGCACCCCGCGGCGGGCGGCCTCCCCGGCCACCTCGGAGACCGGGTCGATGACCCCGTGCGCGTACGAGGGCGCGGAGACGACGACCAGCGCGGTGTTCTCGGTGATCGCCGCGGCCATCGCCTCGGCGGAGACCTGGTACGTGGCGGGGTCGACCGGCACCACCACGGGGGTGAGCCCGAAGAGCTTCGCCGCCTTGTGGAACGCGGCGTGGGCAGTGCTGGGCAGCACCAGTTCCGGCGCGGTGACCCCACGGGTGCGCCGGGCCTGCTCGCGGGCGGTGAGCACGGCCAGCAGACAGCTCTCGGTACCGCCGCTGGTGAAGGTCCCCGCCGTGTGCCCGTCACCGCCGAGCAGCCGGGCGGCCCGCGCCACGATGTCGTTCTCCAGGGTGACCACGCTGGGGAAGGCGGTCATGTCCAGCCCGTTGACGCCCGCGAACCGGGCGGCGGCCTCGGAGGCGAGCTCCTCGACCCCGTCGAGACCGGAGTCGTACACGTACGCCATGGTCCTGCCGCCCCGTACGGGCAGGTCGCCCTCGCGCAGGGCGGAGAGCCGGCCGAGGATCCGCCGGTCGGCGGCCTCCGTACCCATAGCGGCATCGGCAGGGACATCGGCATGGGCCTGGGCATCGGTACGGTCAGTGCTCACGGGCGCTCCACGGTCGCTGCGGAAGGGTCGTGCGGACGGCCCGCTGACGCGTCGCGCAGCCGTACCAGCTCGGATTCGGACAGCCGGTAGCGGGCGAGCAGCGGCAGGCTGACGAGCAGCAGCGCGGCGGGCAGCGCGCCGAAGCCGACGACGATCGCGGTGAGGGCGGACCCCGGCTGGGCGACCCGGTGGGCCGCGTCGGACGAGACGAACCCGCCCAGGGACAGCACCAGACCGAACAGCCCGGGCCCGAGGGCGAGCCCCAGGGTCTCCCCCGCCGTCCACAGTCCGGTGAAGAGCCCCGCCCTGCGCCGGCCGTGGGTGAAGGCGTCGGCGGCGATGGTGTCCCCGAGCATCGCCATCGGGAGCATCTGCATGCCCGCGTAGCCGACACCGGCCAGGGCCACGCCGCCGTAGACCGCCGCCGCGGGCAGCTCCCGGGCCGCCGCCGCGACCAGCGCGCCGGCCAGGAAGCAGACCGAGGCGGTGAGCGCCGCGGCGCGTTTGCCCGTACGGCGTCCGGCGGCCAGCCACAGCGGCATGGCGAGCAGCGAGGGCACGATCAGGCAGGCGAAGAGCAGGGTGGTCGCACTCGGGCGGCCGAGGATGTACGTGGCGAAGTACTGGGTGCCCGCGAGCATCAGCCCGGTCGCGGCGGCCTGGACGACAAAGGCCCCCAGCAGCCACAGGAAGGGCCGGTGGGACCTGGCGGCCCTCAGCTGGACCACCAGGCCCCCGGGCGCCCCGGTGGTCCGCAGCACGCCGTGCACGCGTGCGGTGGCGGCGAAGGCGGCCAGCATGCCCGCGCAGAGCAGCGCCCCGATGACGACGCCCATCAGCCGGTAGCCGCCCCGGGTGCCGCTCCCGTCGTCCGTGGCCCCGGCCAGCAGCGGCGCGACGGCGCCGGAGAGCAGGATCGCGGCGCCGAGGAAGGCTACCCGCCAGGACATGATCCTGGCCCGCTCGTCGGGGTCGGCGGTGAGTTCGGCGGGCAGCGCGACGTACGGGACCTGGAAGCAGGCGTAGCCGCTGGCGGCGAGCAGGAAGAGTACGGCGACGTACCCGGCGGCCCAGCCGCGTTCCAGCCCGGGGGCGGCGAACATCGCGGCGAAGCAGAGCGGCATGGTGAGCGCGCCCAGCAGCATCCAGGGCCTGCGCGGCCCCCAGCGGTGTTCCGTGCGGTCGGAGAGGCTGCCGATCCAGGGGTTGAGCAGGACGTCCCACGCCTTGGGGAGGAAGACCAGCAGGCCCGCCAGACCCGCGGCGACGCCGAGGATGTCGGTCAGGTAGTAGAGCAGCAGCAGTCCCGGGACGGTCCCGAAGGTGCCGGTGGCGAACGAGCCGAGCCCGTAACCGATACGGACCCGGGCGCCCAGAAGGGGTGCGGACATGCGCCGCAACCTAAAGCACAGGTCAGAACATGCACCAGGCCCGAAGCAGAAGATTGTTCATCTTCTGCTTCGGGCCTGGTGAGCCGAACGGCCGCCGAAGCCGGACCCGCGCCCTGAGGACTCGGCCGGATCAGGCGCGGCGCAGGTTCGGCTTGAGCTCCTTGAAGCGGCCGAGCAGGCCGTTCACGAAGGACGGGGAGTCGTCGGTGGAGAACTCCTTGGCGAGCTGTACCGCCTCGTCGATCACCACCGCGTCCGGGGTGCCGTCCACCCACACCAGCTCGTACGCGCCGAGCCGCACGATGTTCCGGTCGACGACCGGCATGCGGTCGAGCGTCCAGCCCACCGAGTAGGTGGCGATGAGGTCGTCGATACGGTCCGCGTACTCCGCGTACCCCTCGACCAGTTCCATCGTGTACTCGCCGACCGGCGGCTGGCGGTCGTCGGTCCGGGCGTGCCGAATCCAGTCCGCGAGGACCGTCTGCACGGACGCCCCGCGCTGGTCGGCCTCGAAAAGGATCTGGAAGGCGCGCTTGCGGGCCTTGTTCCGGGCAGCCACGGTTAGCTGTTCACCCGGCCGAGGTACTCGCCGGAGCGGGTGTCGACCTTGATCTTCTCGCCGGTGGTGATGAAGAGCGGGACACCGATCTCGTAACCGGTCTCCAGCGTGGCCGGCTTGCTGCCACCGGTCGAGCGGTCGCCCTGGACGCCCGGGTCCGTGTGCTGGATGACCAGCTCGACGGCGGCGGGCAGCTCCACGTAGAGCACCTCGCCCTCGTGGGTGGCGACGCTGGCCGTGAAGCCCTCGATGAGGTAGTTGGCGGCGTCACCGACCGCCTTGCGGTCGACCATCAGCTGGTCGTAGGTCTGCATGTCCATGAAGACGTAGTACTCGCCGTCCATGTACGAGAACTGCATGTCGCGGCGGTCTACGGTGGCCGTTTCGACCTTCACGCCGGCGTTGAAGGTCTTGTCGACGACCTTGCCGGAGAGCACGTTCTTCAGCTTGGTACGCACGAAGGCCGGGCCCTTGCCGGGCTTGACGTGCTGGAACTCGACGACGGACCAGAGCTGGCCTCCGTCGAGCTTGAGCACCAGGCCGTTCTTGAGGTCGTTCGTGGAAGCCACGGTTGCGGAATCTCCTGGACTGAAAGCTGGTGGACGACCGGGGGTGCGCGCGGTGCCGCGACCGGCACTGTCTGCCCGTCGGGACGGGCAAACGTTACCGGGAGGTGCACTAGAGCGCGAGCAGCTCCTTGGTCGTGATGGTGAGTAGCTCGGGTCCGCCGTCCGCCTCGGGGCGGACGACGAGCGTGTCATCGATCCGGACACCGCCCCGGCCCGGGAGGTGGACCCCCGGTCCGACGGTGACCGGCACACAAGCGTCCAGTTTACCCATGGCCGCGGGGGCCAGCTGCGGGTCCTCGTCGATTTCGAGCCCGACCCCGTGTCCCGTACGGGACGGGAGCCCCTCGCCGTACCCCGCCGCCTCCAGCGGCTGCCGGGCCGCGCGGTCCACGTCGCGGTAGCCGGCGCTCGGGACAAGTCCCTGCCGACCTGCCCGTTGTGCCGCGAAGACCAGTTCGTACAGCTCGATCTGCCAGGCGGCCGGAGACGTCCCGATGACGAAGGTACGGCCGATCAGACACCGGTATCCGCGATATTCGGCGCCGAGGCAGACGGAGAGGAAATCACCCTCTTCGACCCGCCGGTCCGACGGATGGTGCCCGCAGCGGCCGGAGTTGGCGCCGGTGGCGACGCTGGTCGGGAAGGCGGGGCCGTCGGCGCCGTGGTCGACGAGCCGCCGCTCCAGCTCCAGCGCGAGATGGCGTTCGGTACGGCCGACGAGGATCGACTCCAGCAGTTCGCCCAGCGCCTGGTCGGCGATCTCGGCCGCGATCCGCAGACAGGCGATCTCCTCCTCGTCCTTGACGATCCGCTGCTGCTCGACGGCGCCGCCCAGGTCGGCGAGGCGCAGCCGGGGGGCGACGGAGCCGATCGCCCGGTGTCTGGCGACGGTCAGATGGTGCTCCTCGACGGCGAGCGACTCGGCGGGCGACGCGGCGAGGATGCCGGCGGCGGCGACCGCCGGATCGCCCGAGGGGGTGGGCAGGACGGTCAGCCGCAGCTGTTCGTCGAGATGTCCGTCGACGGAGTCGCCGGTGGGGGTACGGGGACAGAGCAGCATGTCCTCGCCGGGGCCGAGCAGCAGGACGGCGCCCGGCGGCGCCCCGCCCGCGAGATAACGGACGTTGGCGGGGCGGGAGACCAGGGCCGCCGCGTTGCCCGCGGCGGAGCACCGGCCGCGCAGCCGCGCGCGGCGGGCGGCGTACACGTCTGACATGACCCGAGCGTATGAGCGAGTGGCAGGACCGGCCGGTTCAGCGCGTCCGACCGGGGGGCCGCGCACCGGCGGGCCGGGCTGCGGTCACCAGGCCGGCGGGCTGGCCAGGGAGCGGGCGAGGACGTCGTCGAGGACCCGGGCGGTGGTCTCCACGTCGTACTTGGAGTTGTCGATGATGGGCAGTCCCGAGCCGTACCAGCCGGCCATCCGGCCATGGATGCCGGCCACCTCCTCGTCGGAGAGCCGGCGGTTTCCGCTGCGCTCGGCGTTGCGCTCCAGCACGATCTCCAGCCCGGGGAGCAGGACGACGGGGAGCAGGCCGGGGCCGACATGGCGCTTCCAGCCGCCGAGTCCGACGACCGGGCGGTCGGGGAAGACCGCGTCGTCCAGGATGCAGGAGATGCCGTTGGCGAGGAAGTTGCGGGCGGCGAAGCCGCAGGTGCGGCGGGCCAGCCGGTACTGCGCCTCGGAGTGGTCGTTCCAGCCGGACTGGGGGTCGGCGAAACCGGAGCAGACCCATTCACGGACGTCGTCCAGGCTGATGTGCGCGGTGGGCACGCGGCGGGTCAGCGCCCAGTGGCGGGCCACGGTCGTCTTGCCGGCGCCGGCCGGGCCGATCAGCAGGACGGCGAGGGTCGCCGCGCCGGTGCCGCTGTCCGCGGGGGGCGGGGCGGGTATGGGCACGGGGCCGCCGGGGGGCAGCTGGATGTGCCCGGTGGAATCCGGGGGCGGCGGCCCGGCCGGCGGTCCCGGGGGCGGCAGCGGAGCCTGCCGCGCCGCGGGCCCCGGATGGTGCGCGGGCCCCGGGGGGCCAGGAACCTGGTGCGGCGGGTGGTGGGGCTGAGGACCGGGCGCCTGGTGCGCTCCGGGCGGCTGGTGCGCCCACCCGCCGGGGCCGTGCCCCGGCCCCTGGGGAGGCGGCAGCGGAGCCCCCACTGCGTGCTGCATCCGGTGCCACTCCGTCTCGTGCGACTGACGCTGGTCGGCGGCCCCGCGGGCCGCGCGCTACCGAACGGTACCGCCCCCGGCCGCCGCCGTGGCAACGGCCGGGGTTCACGACCGGACAGGGCCCCCGGCGGTCAGCCGGTCAGTTCCTCGGCGAGGGCGCGCAGCGCGAGCCGGTACGAGCCGATTCCGAAGCCCGCGACCGTACCGCTGGCGACCGCCGCGACCACCGAGGTGTGCCGGAACTCCTCGCGCGCGTACGGATTGGAGATGTGCACCTCGATGAGCGGCGCGGTGCGCTGAGCGGCCGCGTCACGCATTCCGTACGAGTAGTGGGTGAACGCGCCCGGGTTGAGAACGACCGGAATCGAACCGTCCGCGGCCTCGTGGAGCCAGCGGATCAGCTCGCCCTCGTCGTTCGTCTCCCGTACGTCGACATCGAAGCCGAGCTCCTTGCCGAGCACCCGGCAGGCGTCCACCAGACCCGCGTACGACGTCGCGCCGTAGACGTCGGGCTCGCGCGAGCCCAGCCTGCCGAGGTTGGGTCCGTTGAGGACGAAGACCCGCCGGGTCACGCCGACACCTCCCCGTACGCCGCGAGCAGCACGGCCGGGTCCGGGCCCTCCAGCACGGTCGGCTTGGCCAGACCGTCCAGCACGATGAAGCGCAGCAGGTCACCGCGGGACTTCTTGTCGACCTTCATGGTCTCCAGCAGCTTGGCCCACTGGTCGCCGCGGTAGGTCAGCGGCAGCCCGACGGACTCCAGCACGGAGCGGTGCCGGTCGGCGGTCGCGTCGTCGAGACGCCCGGCGAGACGGCCCAGTTCGGCGGCGAAGACCATGCCGACGGAGACGGCGGCGCCGTGCCGCCACTTGTACCGCTCGTTCTTCTCGATGGCGTGCGCGAGGGTGTGGCCGTAGTTGAGGATCTCGCGCAGACCGGACTCCTTGAGGTCGTTGGAGACGACCTCCGCCTTGACCCGGATGGAGCGCTCGATCAGCTCGGCGGTGTGCGGACCCGAGGGCGTACGGGCACCCTGGGGGTCGGCCTCGACCAGATCGAGGATGGCCGGGTCCGCGATGAACCCCGCCTTGATGATCTCGGCCATGCCGCTGACGTAGTCGTGGACGCCCAGCGAGTCCAGCGCGGCGAGGTCGCAGAGGACCCCGGCCGGCGGGTGGAAGGCGCCGACGAGGTTCTTGCCCTCGGCGGTGTTGATGCCGGTCTTGCCGCCCACCGCCGCGTCGACCATGCCGAGCACGGTCGTCGGTACGGCGATCCAGCGCACTCCGCGCAGCCAGGTCGCCGCGACGAATCCGGCCAGGTCGGTGGTGGCGCCGCCGCCGACGCCGATGATCACATCGGTACGGGTGAAGCCGGTCTGGCCGAGCGCCTTCCAGCAGTACGCCGCGACCTCGGCGGTCTTGGCCTCCTCGGCGTTGGGCACCTGGATCGCGACGGCCTCGTACCCCTGGTCGGCGAGGTCCTGGCGCAGCGCCTCGCCGGTCCCTTCGAGCGCCTCCGGGTGCAGGACCGCGACCCGCTTGGCCTTCGGACCGATGAGCGTGGGCAGCTCCCCCAGCAGCTGCCGGCCGACCAGCACCTCGTACGGGTCGTGCCCGGCTGTGCCGCCGACCTGGATACGGGTGACTGCCTGGTCCGTCATACGAGGTTCTCCTTGCCCGGATTCCCGGGATCTTCGTCAGGGAGGTGCTTCAGCTCCAGTGCGTCGAGCACGGCTTCGGCGACCTCTTCGGGGGTGCGGTCGTCGGTCGCGACCACCACCCGGGCCACATCGGTGTAGTGATGGCGGCGGTCCTCCATCAGCAGCTTCCACTGCTGACGGGGGTTGACGGCCAGCAGCGGGCGGGCGGTGTTCAGCCCCACGCGCTTGATCGCCTCGCCGACCTCCATCGAGAGATAGACGACGGGCAGCCCGGTGAGCAGTTCGCGGGTGTCCGCGTCGAGGATCGCGCCGCCGCCGAGCGCCAGCACGCCCGGGTGCTCGGCGACCGCCAGCCGGACCGCTTCCCGCTCCAGCTCGCGGAAGCGCGGCTCGCCCTCGTTGACGAAGATGTCCGAGACCGACATGGCCTGGGCGGTGACGATATCGGCGTCGCTGTCGCGGAACCCCGTACCGAGACGCTCGGCGAGGAGCTCGCCGACGGTGGACTTGCCGACCCCCATCGGACCGATCAGCACGATCAGTGGTGCGCGCGTCGCGTCCGGCCCGCTCATGGCATCCGGCCCGCTCATCGCGTCCGCCCCGTTCATCGGATCTGCAGGTGGTCGAGGAACGAGCGGACATTGCGGCGCGTCTCCGGGACGCTGTCGCCGCCGAACTTCTCGGCGACCGCGTCCGCGAGGGTCAGCGCGACCATGGCCTCGGCGACGATGCCGGCGGCCGGCACGGCGCACACGTCGGAGCGCTGGTGATGTGCCTTCGCGGCCTCGCCGGTGGCCACATCGATGGTGGCCAGCGCGCGGGGCACGGTCGCGATGGGCTTCATCGCGGCCCGTACGCGCAGCAGCTCACCGGTCGTCAGCCCGCCCTCGGTGCCGCCGGAGCGGCCGGACGCGCGCCTGATGCCCTCGTCGGTCGCCAGGATCTCGTCGTGCGCCTGCGAACCGGGCACCCGCGCCAGTCCGAAGCCGTCACCGACCTCGACGCCCTTGATGGCCTGAATGCCCATCAGGGCGGCGGCGAGCCGGGCGTCGAGCCGGCGGTCCCAGTGGACGTGCGAGCCGAGTCCGACCGGCACGCCGTACGCCAGCACCTCGACGACTCCGCCGAGCGTGTCGCCGTCCTTGTGGGCCTGGTCGATCTCCGCGACCATCGCCTTGCTCGCGTCCGCGTCCAGGCAGCGCACCGGGTCCGCGTCCAGCTTCGCCACATCGGAGGGGGTGGGGTAGACGCCGTACGGAGCCTTGGCCGCAGCCAGCTCGACGACATGGGAGACGATCTCGATCCCCGCCGTCTCCTTCAGGTACGAACGGGCCACGGCGCCGAGCGCGACCCGCGCCGCGGTCTCCCGGGCGCTGGCGCGCTCCAGGATCGGCCGGGCCTCGTCGAAGCCGTACTTCTGCATCCCCGCGAGGTCCGCGTGGCCGGGCCTCGGCCGGGTCAGCGGGGCGTTACGGGCCAGCTCGGCCAGCACGGCGGGATCGACCGGGTCGGCCGCCATGACCTGCTCCCACTTGGGCCACTCGGTGTTCCCCACCATGATCGCGACGGGCGATCCCATGGTCAGCCCGTGCCGTACACCGCCGAGGAAGGTGACCTCGTCACGCTCGAACTTCATCCGCGCGCCGCGCCCGTAGCCGAGACGCCGCCGGGCCAGGTGGTCCGCCACGATCTCCGTGGTGATGGGCACACCGGCGGGTAGACCCTCCAGCGTCGCCACGAGTGCGGGTCCGTGGGACTCCCCCGCGGTCAGCCAGCGCAACCTGCTCAACGGTGCTCCTCATACTCGCGCCTGGAACTGCAGCGGCGCGACCGGGTGCGCGGCCCTGGCCCGCCATGTCCGATCCTCCCACGACCGGCGCCCCGACCCGGCCGCCGGTCCAGGAACCGGACAGCCCTCAGCGTCCGCCGAGCGCCTGTTCCCCGGCATTCCGCATCACCGCGAGAGGTGCGGGTGAGTGGCCCGTCATCCGTTCCACCTGGAGCACCGCTTGGTGCACCAGCAGGTCGAGCCCGCCGATCACCGCGCCGCTCCGCCCGGCCCAGGCCGCCGCGAGCGGCGTCGGCCAGGGGTCGTACAGCACGTCGAACAGTGTTCCGGCCGCGTTCGGGACGGCGGTGGCGAGAGGGTCGGTGGTGCCGGCGGGGGTGGTGGCGATCACGAGAGGCGCGTGCAGCGCCTGCTCCGCCTCGGCCCAGTCGGCGGTCCGGACGTCGACGCCGAGCCGGTCGCCCCAGCCGCGCATCTCGGCCGCGCGGGCCTGGCTGCGTACGTACGCGGTGACCGGGCCCGTACAGATACGGGAGAGCGCGGCGACGGCGGACGACGCGGTCGCGCCCGCGCCGAGGATCGCCGCCGACTCCACCTTCTCGACCCCGCGCTCCCGCAGCGCGGCGATCATGCCGGGGATGTCGGTGTTGTCGCCGGTGCGCCGGCCGTCGTCGCCGAAGACGACCGTGTTGACCGCCTCCACGGAGGCCGCGGTGTCGGTGATCTCGTCCAGCAGCGGAATGACGGCCCGCTTGAGCGGCATGGTCAGCGACAGCCCGGCCCACGACTCGTCGCCGCGCAGACCCTCGAAGAAGCCGGGGAGCCCGGCCTCCACCAGTTCGAAGCGGTCGTACGACCAGTGCCCGAGGCCGAGTTCCCCGTAGGCGGCGCGGTGCAGCACCGGGGAGAGGGAATGAGCGATCGGCGATCCGAGGACCGCCGCTCGCCGACGTGAACTCACGGTTTGCTGTTTTCCTTCTCGTACTCCTGGCGGTTCTTCTCGTGCTCCTCGTTGGTGACGGCGAAGAGTGTCCGGTCCGCGGTCACCGAGACGAAGTAGTACCAGGGACCGTCCTCCGGCTCGAGCGCCGAGGCCAGGGCATCAGCGCCCGGGTTTCCGATGGGACCGGGAGGAAGACCCTTGATGTCGTACGTGTTGTACGGATCCTTGATCTTGCGCAGGTTGTCGACCGCGCCGAGATCCAGCCTGCTCTGTGTCTTGATGTAGTTGACCGTGGAGTCGAACTCCAGACGTCCGACGGTCTCCGTGTTGTCCGGCTTCAGACGGTTGTAGACGACACGGGAGACCTTGTCGAAGTCGTGCTTGTACTTGCCTTCGGCCTGGATGAGGCTCGCGACAGTGATCAGCTGGAGCGGTGAATCGAGCCCGAGCCTTTCGGCCTCGCCCTTGAGGTCTTCCTTGCTGTACTCGGCGTTGGCGCGGGCGACCATCTTCTTGAGGACGTCCTCCGGCTTCATTCCCTTCGCGACCGGATAGGTCGCGGGATAGAGGAAGCCTTCCAGCGGGTCCTTGATGCCCTTGGCGTCGTTGGCCCACTCCGGCAGACCCAGGTTCTTCGCCTCCGCCTTCGCCGCGGCGGCGGTGTCGCCACGCTTGATCTTGAGCCGGTTGTCGATCTGCTCGTAGACCCAGGCGTTGCGCTTGCCCTCGGGAATGGTCAGCGCGTTGCGGCTGCTCGGCAGGAGCAGCATCTTGACGGCGTTCGCCGCGGACATGCCCTTGTTGAGCGTGTAGGCGCCCGCCTGGATCGTCATGCCCTTGGGGTTGCCCTTCTGGGCGGCGACGAAGGCGTCCTGGCTCTTCACCACCCCGCTCTTCACCAGGATCGCGGCAATCGCGTAACCGCCCGAGCCCGGCGGGATCTCGACCTGGACGGAGCCGGAGCCCGTGCCCGCGTAGTCCGGCGCGGGACCGAACTTGTCCTGAAGGAAGTTGTAGCCGACATAGCCGACGCCACCGACCCCGCCCGCGAGTACCACGGTCAGGAACAGACAGGCACAGCCGTTGCGGCTCTTCTTCTTCGTCTTGCCGCGGCGTTCCCGGCCGTTGCCCCGGCGCTTCTCACCCGGGTCGTCGTCGGACTCGGCGTCGTCGTCGCGGTCCTCGTCACCCGTGAAGAAGGGATGCGTCTCCTTCTGCGGCTCGGCGTCCCAGTTGTTCTCCGGCTCGGGCTCGGCCTGCCGCTGGGCCGGCGGCTGCGGCGGCGGGTACGCCTCGGGGGTGCCGTAGTAGTCCTGGTTGCCGCCGTAGCCGCCGCCCTGCTGGCCCTCATACGGGGTCGCGGGGTTCGCGGCGTACGGCATCGTGGCCTGCTGGCCGGTGTCCCAGCCGCCGTTGTACTGCGGATCGTTGTACTGCGGCTGCTGCGGCTGCTGGGGGTGAGACTGCTGCGGGTGCTGCGGCTGCTGCGCGTGCTGCTGCCCGCCGTACTGGGGGTGGCCGCCGTACTGCTGCGGGTCGTACGGCTGCTGCCCACCGTGCTGCGGTCCGGCGTGCTGCGGTCCGGCGTGCTGCGGTCCGGCGTGCTGGTGCCCGTCGTACTGCTGCGGGTGGTACTGCTGCTGGTACGGGTCCTGGCCGCCCCCGTACGGCGCCTGGGTCTGGGGCTGGGCCTGCTGCGGATACTGCTGCTGCGGCTGCCCGCCGTAGGGAGCGCGGCCGTCGTCGGCCTGCTGTGCTCCCCACCCTTGGTCCCCGTACAGAGGGTCCTCTGGGTGCCACGGTTCGGAGCCGGGGCCCCGGCCATAGTCAGTCATCGATCCCCTAGAGCCGCGAGGCGGTGTCCGCCGGCGAGTGCGCCCGGCGTCCGTTTCGTCTCTTCTTGTGCGGTGGCTGTTCGAACACCACCGCATCGCGCGGAACGTTACCGTATCGCGATCAGATGACCACTTCGACGCCCTCGCCTGGAGCAGTACCGGAGCCCCGTTCGGCCTCAAGCGCGCTCTGGAGGATGATAACTGCCGCCACTTGGTCGATAACGGACCGGCCTTTCTTGGCCTTGACGCCCGAAGCGCGCAGTCCCTGACTGGCGGTCACCGTGCTCATCCGCTCGTCGACCAGTCGTACCGGCAGGGGCGCGATGCCTCGCGCCACCTCCTGTGCGAACACACGTACCTTTGCCGCGGCCGGCCCCTCGCCCCCGTTGAGGGAGCGGGGAAGGCCGACCAGCACCTCGATCGGCTCGTACTCCTCGACGATCTGCCGCAGCCGCCGGTGGGCGGCCGGGACATCACGTCCCGGCACGGTCTCCACCGGTGTGGCGAGGATCCCGTCGGGGTCGCACGAGGCGACCCCGATCCGGGCGTCCCCGACATCGATCGCGAGACGGCGTCCGCGTCTCATCCGGGATCAGGCCGTCTCGGCGACAAGGCGTTCGACGGCGGCCACGGCGTCCCCGATGGCGTCCGGGTTCTGGCCGCCGCCCTGGGCGACGTCCGGCTTGCCGCCCCCGCCGCCGCCGAGGGTCTTGGCGGCGGTACGGACCAGGTCACCGGCCTTGAGCCCGCGCTCACGGGCGGCCTCGTTGGTGGCGATGACCGTCAGCGGACGCCCGTTGGCCGTGGTGAACAGCGCGACGACGGCCGGGCGGCCGCCCTGGATGCGCCCGCGCACATCGAGGACCAGCTTGCGCAGATC
The DNA here is from genome assembly GCF_055582185.1 of Streptomyces sp. NPDC042201. Taxonomy (NCBI): domain Bacteria; kingdom Bacillati; phylum Actinomycetota; class Actinomycetes; order Kitasatosporales; family Streptomycetaceae; genus Streptomyces; species Streptomyces sp. NPDC042201. The sequence goes on from NZ_JBVJDS010000015.1 coordinate 126,432, forward strand.
GTCGGCCGAGGTGCCGTCCGGGACCTGTCCGGTGACCAGAGCGGTGCCGCGCACGTCCTTGGCGCTGTCGGCGAGACCGGCGGCGGCCGCAAGGACCTTCTCGGCGCGGAACTTCTCGATCTCCTTCTCGGCGTCCTTCAGCTTGGCGAGCATGCCGGAGATCTTCTCGGGCAGCTCCTCGGAGCGGCCCTTGACCAGCTCCTGGAGCTGGGCGACGACGGTGTGCTCCTTGGCGAGGAAGTTGTACGCGTCCACGCCGACCAGGGCCTCGATACGCCGCACGCCGGAGCCGATGGACGACTCGCCGAGCAGCTTCACCAGGCCCAGCTGGGCGGTGTTGCGGACATGCGTACCGCCGCACAGCTCCTTGGAGAAGTCGCCGATGGTGACGACGCGGACCCGCTCGCCGTACTTCTCGCCGAACTCGGCGATGGCGCCCTGCTTCTTGGCCTCGTCGATGCTCATGACCTCGGCCTGGACGTCCAGTTCACGGGTGAGCACTTCGTTGATCTTCTGCTCGACGTCGGTGAGGACCGTGCCGGGTACGGCGGCGGGCGAGCCGAAGTCGAAGCGGAAGCGCCCCGGCGAGTTCTCGGAACCGGCCTGGGCGGCCGTCGGGCCGAGGGCGTCGCGCAGCGCCTGGTGCGTGAGGTGCGTGGCGCTGTGGGCGCGGGCGATGGCGCGGCGGCGCGTGAGGTCGATGGCGGCGTAGGCGGAGGCGCCCACCGTCACCTCGCCGACCTGTACGGATCCCTTGTGCACGGAGACACCGGGGACCGGCTGCTGGACGTCGCGGACCTGGATGACGGCCCCGGAGTCGAGCTTGATCCGGCCCTGGTCGGCGAGCTGGCCGCCGCCCTCGGCGTAGAAGGGGGTGCGGTCGAGCACGACCTCGACCTCGTCGCCCTCGGTGGCGGCGGGCGACGGCACCCCGTCCACGAGCAGGCCGACGATGGTCGACTCGCCCTCGGTGGAGGTGTAGCCGGTGAACTCGGTGGAGCCGCTGTCGTCGGCGACGGCGCGGTAGGCGGAGAGGTCGGCGTGGCCGGACTTCTTGGCCTTGGCGTCGGCCTTGGCCCGCTCCCGCTGCTCCTTCATCAGACGGCGGAACCCGTCCTCGTCCACGGAGAGGCCCTGTTCCGCGGCCATCTCCAGGGTGAGGTCGATCGGGAAGCCCCAGGTGTCGTGGAGCAGGAACGCCTTGTCGCCGGAGAGGACCTGTCCGCCGGCGGCCTTGGTGTCGGTGACGGCGGTGTCGAGGATGTTCGTGCCGCCCTTGAGGGCCTTGAGGAAGGCGGCCTCCTCGGCGAGGGCCACGGTCTCGATGCGCTTGCGGTCGCTCTCCAGCTCCGGGTACTGCTCGCTCATGGTCGCGATGACCACGTCGACCAGGTCGGCGACGACCGGCCCGGTGGCGCCGAGCAGACGCATGTTGCGGATGGCGCGGCGCATGATGCGGCGCAGCACATAGCCACGGCCCTCGTTGCCGGGGCTGACCCCGTCGCCGATGAGCATCACGGACGTCCGCATATGGTCCGTGACGACACGCAGGGAGACGTCCGAGGTGTGATCGGCGCCGTAGCGCACGCCGGTCAGCTCGGTGGCCTTCTCGATGACGGCCATGGAGGTGTCGATCTCGTACATGTTCTGCACGTCCTGCAGAATCATGGCGAGGCGCTCCAGGCCGAGGCCCGTGTCGATGTTCTTCGACGGCAGGTCACCGAGGATCGGGAAGTCGTCCTTGCCCTCGCCGGCGCCGCGCTCGTACTGCATGAAGACCAGGTTCCAGATCTCCACATAGCGCTCGTCGTTGACGGCGGGGCCGCCCTCGACGCCGAACTCGGGGCCGCGGTCGTAGTTGATCTCGGAGCACGGTCCGCAGGGGCCTGGCACGCCCATGGACCAGAAGTTGTCCTTCTTGCCCAGCCGCTGGATGCGCTCGGCCGGTACGCCGACCTTCTCCCGCCAGATCTTCTCGGCCTCGTCGTCGTCGAGATAGACGGTGATCCACAGGCGCTCCGGGTCGAGCCCGTAGCCGCCGTCCGCCACGGAGCTGGTGAGCAGCTCCCAGGCGTACTGGATGGCGCCTTCCTTGAAGTAGTCGCCGAAGGAGAAGTTGCCGCACATCTGGAAGAAGGTGCCGTGCCGGGTGGTCTTGCCGACCTCTTCGATGTCCGGCGTACGGACGCACTTCTGCACGCTGGTGGCGCGCGGGGACGGCGGCTTGACCTCGCCGAGGAAGTACGGCTTGAAGGGCACCATGCCCGCCGGGACCAGCAGCAGAGTCGGGTCGTCCGCGATGAGCGACGCCGAAGGCACGACGGTGTGCCCGCGCTCCTCGAAGAAGCTCAGCCAGCGGCGGCGGATTTCAGCCGACTCCATCAGTGGTCCTCATTCCGGTTGTGCGGTTTGTAGGAGTGCGTGGTTCGGGGGTATTCGGTGTGCTCGATGGCGGCGATGCGCCGCGGCGCGGGAAGCGCGGGGTCGGCCGGTGCCTCCAGGCCCAGCGCCTCGCCCAGCTCGGCCTCGCGTCGCACCATGCCGGCCCTGACGTCAACGGCGAATTCCCTGAGCTTGTGCCCGGCGTCGATCGCCTTGTCCGCCGCCTGGGCGGCGAGGCTCTCCGGGGTCAGCTGCTTGAGCTTGCGAGTGACCTTGGTGGTGGCCCAGACGCCGGCGGCCGCGCCCGCGGTGAACCAGAACGTACGGCGGAACATCGCTGCGTCAGCCCTTCTTCTTCCTGCGCCGGGCGGTGGGCACCGTGCGGCCGACGACCGTGCGGCGGGAGGCCGGCTCGGTGGTCCCGCTCCCGGCGGCCGGCGCTCCCTTGCGCCCGATGGCCTGCCGTACGCCGTAGCCGAACGCCGCGACCTTGACCAGGGGCCCGCCGAAGGTCGAGGCGACCGTGGTGGAGAGCGCCGAGGCGTTGGAGGTGACTTCCTGGACGTCCGTGGCGATGGCGTCGACCCGGTCGAGCTGGGTCTGCGCGGAGCGGACGGTCGCGGAGGCGTCCGCGAGCAGGGGTACGGCCTGTTCGGTCACGTCCGCCACGAGTCTGGTGGTCGCCTTGAGTGTCTGGGCCAGCCTCACCAGCACCACGGCCAGGAACGAGACCAGAATCGCCCAGAACACGGCCACCAGGATCCCGGCAACCTCTCCACCGGTCACGCCGCACCGCTCCCTGATCGTTGACGGTCATCTGGAAAGCGACTGGAAAGTCGTCCTCCGACCTTATCGCGCCGACGGTCGCGCCCCGTACCGGATTAGTGGTGCGCGGAGCGGCAGTTGCCGGGGAGACGCGGAAGCCCGCCGGCCTCCCCGCCGGAAAGGGCGGGGAAGCGGCGGGCCGAAGCGCTGTGAGCTACGTCCGGGTCAGCGGGCGTAGTACTCGACGACCAGCTGCTCGTCGCAGATGACCGGGATCTCCTTGCGCTGCGGGTCACGGTCCAGGCGGAACGCCAGGGCCTTCAGGTTGACCTGCAGGTAGCGCGGGGTCTCGCCGTCGGTGTCGTAGCCACCCTCACGCGCGACCTGGAAGGGGACCTTCTCGCGGCTGCGCTCGCGGACCATCACGACATCGTCGGGACGGACGCGGAACGACGGCTTGTCGACCTTGCCACCGTTGACCTCGATGTGGCCGTGGACGACCATCTGACGGGCCTGGTAGATGGTGCGGGCGATGCCCGACCGCAGGACCAGCGCGTCGAGGCGGCGCTCGAGCTCGACGACCAGGGCCTCGCCCGTCTTGCCCTCGGCCTTGCGGGCGCGGTCGTAGGCGCGGGCCATCTGGCGCTCGCTGATGTCGTACTGGGCACGCAGGCGCTGCTTCTCCAGCAGACGGACCTTGTAGTCACTGTTCTGCTTGCGTCCACGACCGTGCTCACCCGGCGGGTAGGGACGGGCCTCGAAGTACTTGACAGCCTTCGGCGTCAGCGCGATACCGAGCGCACGCGACTTCTTGACCTTGGGACGCGACTGGTTAGGCACGTTCTCCAGACCTCCGTTGTAGGTTAGGTTAGGCTCACCTTACTCAAAGGAGATCGCATGTCTCGCCCTGGGAACACCACGCGCATCACAGACAGCCTCGACGCACAGGGCACCGAATCGACGGAGGTCCGATCAGCTCATGGTCAGCCGCGTCCCAGCGGGCTTGAAATCGATCGGATGCCGTCAGCAGCCGAACGCACACGAACTCTCGTACAGAGTACATGCTCGGCGGTGCTGCTCATCCCGGGTCTGGACGGGGCCAGGCCCTACCAGCTGATGCCGGATACGCGCGCCGTCGGGCCCGACGGCGAGGTGTTCCTGGTGTTCCCGGCCGACTCCCCCGCCGTACGCGCCGCGGCGCACGCGCAGGACGACGAGCTGACCGCGGTGCTCGAGGTCACGGACGTCGCACCTGTCTCCGTACCCCACCGGATCCGGGGCCGCGCCTGGCTCTCCGGCTGGCTCACCCGCGAACCCGACCTCACGGAACCCGGTCGCGTGATGCTGCGCCTGGAGGTCGGCGAAGCGTGCGTGGACGACCTCTGGGGCGCCGACTCGGTGGAGCCCGAGGACTTCGCCAGGGCCGCGCCGGACCCGCTGATGGAACACGAGGCGGAGCTGCTCCAGCATCTGCACTCCGCGCACAGCGCGGAGGTCCAGCGGCTGCGCGGGCTGCTCGGCGAGCGGACCGGTGGGACGCCGGGCGCCGGGACCGCGGCCGTGCCGGTCGCCCTCGACCGCTTCGGGCTGCGGGTGCGCTTCACCGGCGTCCAGTGCTTCGACGCCCGCTTCGACTTCCCGGAGCCGGTGCGGGACATGAACGATCTGCGCCGGGCCATGCACACGCTCTTCGACGCGACCGCGTCGTAACGGCTCAGGCGCCGTCCCCGCGCAGCCGCTCGCGCACCTTGTCGACGACGTCGGCGTAGCGCGCTTCCGCTCCGTACCGCGTGGGCTGGTAGTAGCGCTTGCCCCGCACCGCGTCGGGGGCGTACTGCTGGGCGGCGATCCCGCCCGGCACGTCGTGCGGATAGACATAGCCCTGGGCATGGCCCAGCTTGGCCGCGCCCTTGTAGTGCCCGTCGCGCAGATGGGCCGGCACCGATCCCGCCAGCCCCTTCTTCACGTCTTCCAGCGCGGCCGAGATCGCCGTCGTGGCCGCGTTGGACTTGGGGGCGAGCGCCAGCGCGATGGTGGCGTGGCTGAGGGTGAGCGCGGCCTCGGGGAAGCCGATCATGGCGACGGCCTGGGCGGCGGCGACCGCGATCGGCAGGGCCGTCGGATCGGCGAGACCGATGTCCTCGCTCGCGGAGATCATCAGCCGCCTGGCGATGAACCGGGGGTCCTCCCCCGCGTCGATCATCCGGGCCAGGTAGTGCAGCGCCGCGTCCACGTCGGACCCGCGGATCGACTTGATGAGCGCGCTCGCCACGTCATAGTGCTGGTCGCCGTCGCGGTCGTACATCACCGCCGCGCGGTCGACGGTCTCCTCCACGGTCTGGAGGGTGATCTCCTTCTCGCTCTTGGCGAGCGCGGCGCCGGCCGCCGCCTCCAGCGCGGTCAGCGCGCGCCGGGCGTCACCGCCCGCGATCCGCAGCAGATGCGCCTCGGCGTCCTCGGGGAGGGTGACCGCGCCGCCGAGGCCGCGCTCCTCGGTGAGCGCCCGTCGCAGCAGACTGCGCAGGTCCTCGTCGGTGAGCGGCTCCAGCGTGAGCAGCAGGGAGCGGGAGAGCAGCGGGGAGATCACCGAGAAGTACGGATTCTCGGTGGTGGCGGCGATGAGGGTGACCCAGCGGTTCTCCACCGCGGGCAGCAGGGAATCCTGCTGGGCCTTGCTGAAGCGGTGGATCTCGTCGAGGAAGAGGACGGTGTCCTTGCCGAAGCCGCCGGAGGCCCGGCGGGCTCCGTCGATGACGGCCCGCACCTCCTTGACGCCCGCGGTGATGGCGGACAGCTCCACGAAGCGCTTGTTGGTCGCCTTGGAAACGACATACGCGAGCGTCGTCTTGCCGGTGCCCGGCGGGCCCCAGAGGATCACGGACGAGGGCCCCGCGGGGCCGCCGCTGCCTTCGCCGACGAGCCGGCGCAACGGAGATCCCGGCTTCAGCAGATGCTGCTGGCCGACGACTTCGTCGAGGACGCGGGGGCGCATCCGGACGGCCAGGGGGCTGCTGGACGGGTCCTTCTCCTGGCGGTCTTCCGCCGCGGCGGTAAAGAGGTCGGGCTCCACGCGTGAAGCCTATGCCAGGCCACTGACAACACCGTCCGCGCGGACCCGGCCGCTCAGCTGGTCCAGAAGTCCCACCAGCGGGTCAGGATGAGCATGCCGATGACGCCGATGTGCAGCGCGGGAAGCACCCAGGTGAACTCGCTCAGGAAGCCGCGCAGCCAGCTGGGCGCGGGCAGCACTCCGGTGCGGATGTTGTGGGACGTCACGTACCAGAACATGATGATCGTGGCGGCCCAGGCCAGGGAGCACCACAGGCACAGCGAGTTGATGTTGTAGAGCGACTGGTACTGGAGCCAGGTGCAGAACCCGACGCCGAAGAGCGTGCCGGCGTTGAGCCCGAGCCAGAACCAGCGCCGGTAGCGCGCCCCGGCGAGCAGGGCCATCCCGACGCCGATCACCACGGCATAGGTGACGAGGCCGAGCATCGGGTTGGGGAACCCGAAGACCGAGGCCTGCTCGCTCTTCATGATGTTGCCGCAGGAGACCACCGGGTTCAGGCTGCAGCCGGGGGTGAAATTCGGGTCCTCCAGCAGCTTGAACTTGTCGATGGTGATGACCCAGGCGGCCAGCAGCCCGGCCGCGCCCGTGATCACCAGCAGCAGCGCGAGCGCCCGGCCGCCGCCGACCGTGCGCGCGGCGCGCCCCTCCTCCCGCTTGGAGGAGACGTCGTCCAGTGCCGCACTCGTCATATCGCCGTTCCATCACTCAGTGGCCTGTGGGGGCAGCCTCATTGTGCCGCACGCTCCCCGTGGCCCACCGTTCGCCGGAGATAAAGACGGAGGGGCCCGGACGGTGACCGTCCGGGCCCCGCACGCCGGGGAATGCTCAGCCGAGCCGCTGTGTGAGCTCCGACACGAGGGCGTCGAGCGCGACCGGGGTCTGCTCGCCGGTCTCCATGTCCTTGAGCTGCGCCAGACCCTCCGCGAGGTCCCGCTCGCCGGCGACGATCGTGTACCGCGCGCCGGACCTGTTGGCGTTCTTCATCGCGCCCTTGAGGCCCTTCCCGCCGTAGGAGAAGTCGGCGGCGACCCCGGCCCTGCGCAGTTCGGTGACGACACCGAACAGGACCCGCCGCGCCTCCTCGCCCAGCGGCACCGCGAAGACGCTGGTGGCGCCGGGAAGGTCGAGCGTGATGCCCTCGGCCTCCAGCGCCAGCACCGTACGGTCGACGCCGAGCGCCCAGCCGACCGACGGGAGCGCCGGGCCGCCGATCATCTCGGAGAGACCGTCGTAGCGGCCGCCGCCGCCCACCGCCGACTGCGAACCGAGACCGTCGTGGACGAACTCGAAGGTGGTGCGTGTGTAGTAGTCGAGGCCGCGTACGAGTTTCTCGTCGTCCTCGTACACCACCCCCGCCGCGGTCAGCAGCTCGCGGACCTCTTCGTGGTACGCCTTGCACGCGTCGCACAGATAGTCGCGCAGCATCGGTGCCCCGGCCAGCTGCCGCTGCACGTCCGCGCGCTTGTCGTCGAGGACCCGCAGCGGGTTGATCTCGATACGGCGGCGGGTCTCCTCGTCCAGGTCGAGACCGCGCAGAAAGCCCTGGAGCGCCTCGCGGTAGACGGGGCGGCACTCCTGGTCGCCCAGCGAGTTGAGCAGGATGCGGAAGTTCCGCAGGCCCAGCGAGCGGTACGCCTGGTCGGCCAGGATGATCAGCTCGGCGTCCAGCGCGGGGTCCTCCGCGCCGATCGCCTCGGCGCCGACCTGCGAGAAGTGCCGGTACCTGCCCTTCTGCGGGCGCTCGTAGCGGTAGTACGAGCCGGAGTACCAGAGCTTGACCGGCAGGTTGCCCGCCTTGTGCAGGTTGGCTTCCAGCGCGGCGCGCAGGACGGAGGCGGTGCCTTCGGGGCGCAGAGCGAGCTTGTCGCCGCCCTTGGTCTCGAAGGCGTACATCTCCTTGGAGACGATGTCGGTGGATTCGCCCACGCCGCGGGCGAACAGCTCGACGTTCTCGAAGCCGGGCGTCTCGACATAGCCGTAGCCGGAGTTCTTCAGCGGCGTGGAGATCGCCTCGCGCACCGCGAGAAAGACCGCGGAGTCGGGCGGAAGCAGGTCGTAGGTGCCTTTGGGGGCCTGGAAGGTGTTCATGGAGATCGGTGCGTCACATTCCTCGTCGCGGAGCGGCGCTCGGGCCGCTTCCGTAGCCGGCGGCCACATCCCTCAGATAGGGGTTGGTGGCGCGCTCCCGGCCGATGGTCGTCTGGGGGCCGTGGCCGGACAGCACCACGGTCGAGTCGTCGAGCGGCAGGCACACCCGGCCCAGCGACTCGATCATCTCGGCGTGGTCGCCGCCCGGCAGGTCGGTGCGTCCGACGGAGCCGGCGAACAGCAGATCGCCCGAGAAGAGGACCGGCGGGACATCCCCACCGCCGACCGCCTCGGGCATTCCGAAGGTCACCGACCCCTTGGTATGGCCGGGCGCGTGCGCGACGGTGAACTCCAGGCCCGCCAGTGTCAGCGCGGCGCCGTCGGTCAGCTCCTTGACGTCGTCGGGCTCCCCCACGGTCAGCTCGCCCATCAGCGGCATCCCGATCGAGCGGCCGAGGGCCTTCTCCGGGTCACTCATCATGTACCGGTCCGCGGGGTGGATCCACGCCGGTACGTCATGTGCTCCGCACACCGGGACGACCGAGGCGACATGGTCGATGTGGCCATGGGTGAGGATGACGGCGACGGGCTTGAGCCGATGCTTCCTGAGAGCGTCCTCGACTCCTCGCGTGGCCTGATGGCCCGGGTCGATGATCACGCACTCCTCGCCTGCGGCGGGGGCGACCAGGTAGCAGTTGGTCGCCCAGGCCCCGGCGGGGAACCCGGCAATGAGCACGATCGTCCTTATATGTCGTCCGTCGGGAGAATGCGGCAGATCAGAGCCTACCGGCGCTGCTCATTACACAGCGAACCCATATACCGTACGGGGCTAGGTCCTGTGCGGCGGATCTTCGCGGATCAGCCCGCGACGATCCGCCGGACAGGGCCTGGGTCCTGTCGGGCGGATCTTCGCGGGCTCACGAAGATCGACCGGACAGGACCTGGTCAGGCCGGACAGGATCACACGACAAGTCGAGGAGAAGACCCGGTGGTCAACAGCGATCAGCGTCGGCGCCAGCTCGCCCGGGAGAAGTTCGAGCGGCAGCAGCAGCGCCGGGCCACAGCCCGGCAGAAGGCGAAGCGCCGCAACGTCGTCATCGCCTCCGCGCTGGCCGTGGTGGTGGCCGCGGGCGCCGCGGCGTACGCCTCAGGAGGACTGACGGGCGGTGACAGCAAGAGCGACGCCGCCTCGCCCGAGGCGACCCCCTCGGCGTCGGCGTCGCCGTCGCCGACCGAGAGCAGCGCGCCCGAGCCGAAGATGACGGTCGACAAGACGGCGAAGTACACGATGGCGCTCTCGACGAGCCAGGGCGACATCTCCATCACGATGGACGCCAAGAAGACGCCGCACACCGTGAACTCCTTCAAGTCCCTTGCGGACAAGGGCTACTTCGACAAAACGAAGTGCCACCGGCTGACCACCGAGGGGATCTTCGTGCTGCAGTGCGGCGACCCCAAGGGGGACGGGACCGGCGGCCCCGGCTACACGATCCCGGACGAGAATCTGACCGCCCTCGGCAAGGCCGGCGCGGACGGCTCCGTCACGTACAAGGCCGGGACGGTGGCGATGGCGAATACCGGCCAGCCGCACACCGGGGGAAGCCAGTTCTTCCTCGTCTACAAGGACACCAAGCTCCCGCCCAGCTACACCCCCTTCGGGACGATGGACGCCGACGGTCTGAAGGCCGTGGACGCGGTGGCGAAGGCCGGGGTGGACGGCGGAGCGGGCGACGGTGCGCCCAAGAAGGCGGTCACCGTGAAGAAGGGGACGGTCGACAAGGCGTGACCCTCTGAATTCGGCCGTGCTGAGTGCGGACAGCCGGGCGGCCGGTCGCCTAGATTGGCGTTGTGCAGGGCGGGCGCAGCCCGTCCCAGGAAACTGTGGACGATGCCCGGGGGGTCACATCCCTCGCGGGCATCAGGTGGAGGAGGCGCTGTGAGCAGCGACCCGTGGGGCCGCGTCGATGAGACGGGCACCGTGTACGTGCGGACGGCCGAGGGCGAGCAGGTCGTCGGATCGTGGCAGGCAGGCTCTCCGGAGGAGGCTCTGGCCTATTTCGAGCGCAAGTACGAGGGCTTGGTCGTCGAGATCGGCCTCCTCGAACGGCGGGTGAAGACCACCGATCTGTCCTCGAAGGATGCGGCCACGGCCATCGAGCATCTTCGCGGTCAGGTCGACGAGCACCACGCCGTGGGTGATCTCGACGCGCTGCGCAAGCGGCTCGACGGGCTGGTCGCGACGGTCGACTCGCGCCGTGAGGAGCGCAAGGCGCAGCGGGCGAAGCAGACCGACGAGGCGCGCCACGCCAAGGAGGCGCTGGTCGTCGAGGCGGAGGAGCTGGCGCAGAGCGACCAGTGGCGGTCGGCCGGCGAGCGGCTGCGGGCGCTGGTGGACACCTGGAAGGGCCTGCCGAGGCTGGACCGGAAGTCCGACGACGAGCTGTGGCACCGCTTCTCGCACGCCCGCTCGGCGTTCTCCAAGCGCCGCAAGGCCCACTTCGCCGCGCTCGACGCGCAGCGCGAGGACGCCCGTAAGGCCAAGGAGAAGCTGGTCGCGGAGGCCGAGGCGCTCTCCGGCTCCACCGACTGGGGGACGACGGCCGCCCGCTACCGGGAGCTGATGACGGACTGGAAGGCGGCGGGCCGCGCGCAGCGCGAGGCCGAGGACGATCTGTGGAACCGCTTCCGCGGCGCCCAGGACGTCTTCTTCGCCGCGCGCGGTGAGGTCTTCGCCGAGCGTGACGCCGAACAGACCGAGAACCTGAAGCTCAAGGAAGAGCTGGCGGTCGAGGCCGAGCGGCTGGTGCCGGTGAGGGATCTCAAGGCGGCCAGGGCGGCGTTCCGGTCCCTCAACGAGCGCTGGGAGGCCGTCGGCCATGTGCCGCGCGACGCCAGGCCGAAGGTCGAGGGCCGGATGCAGGCGGTGGAGCGGGCTCTGCAGGAGTCCGAGGAGAACGAGTGGCGCCGTACGAACCCGGAGGCGCGGGCGCGTGCCGCGGGTCTGACGGGGCAGCTGCAGGCGGCCGTCGACAAGCTGCGCACGCAGATCGACGCGGCGCGTGCGAGCGGCAACAACGCCAGGGCGGACAAGCTCGCCAAGGAGCTGGAGGGCCGCCAGGCACTGCTCGACCAGGCGCTGAAGGGCCTCCAGGAGTTCGGCGGCTAGACCGCGGGCGGTATCGCGACGCGAAGGGGCTCCCCGTACCTGGTGTACGGGGAGCCCCTTCGCGTGTGCCGTGGTTCCGGCGTCGGTCCCGCTGTTCGGGCGTCGGTCCCGCTGTCCTACGGCCTGCGGGCCGAGGTGACTCGGTAGACGTCGTAGACGCCCTCCACGCCGCGTACCGCCTTCAGTACGTGCCCGAGGTGCTTCGGGTCGCCCATCTCGAAGGTGAAGCGCGAGGTGGCCACCCGGTCGCGGGAGGTCTGGACGGCCGCGGACAGGATGTTCACATGCTGGTCGGACAGCACGCGGGTGACGTCCGACAGCAGCCGGGACCGGTCCAGCGCCTCGACCTGGATGGCGACCAGGAAGACCGAGGACTGGGTCGGTGCCCACTCGACTTCGAGGATCCGTTCGGGCTGTTGTGACAGCGAGTCCACATTGACGCAGTCGGCGCGGTGCACCGAGACGCCGCTGCCCCGGGTGACGAAGCCGATGATCGGGTCGCCCGGGACCGGCGTACAGCAGCGGGCGAGCTTCACCCAGACGTCCTCGACGCCCTTGACCACCACGCCGGGGTCGGCGCTGGAGCGGCGCTTGTTGCGGCCGTGCGAGGGCGGGGCGCTCTCGGCGATGTCCTCGTTGGCGGCGTCCTCGCCGCCGAGGGCCTGCACGAGCTTCTGTACGACGCCCTGCGCGGCCACATGGCCCTCGCCGATCGCCGCGTACAGCGACGAGATGTCGGGGTAGCGCATCTCGTGCGCCAGCGTGACCAGCGAGTCTCCGGTGAGGATGCGCTGGATCGGCAGGTTCTGCTTGCGCATGGCCCGCGCGATGGCGTCCTTGCCCTGTTCGATGGCCTCGTCGCGGCGCTCCTTGGAGAACCACGCGCGGATCTTGTTCCTGGCCCGCGGCGACTTGACGAACCCCAGCCAGTCCCGCGAGGGACCTGCCCCGGTCGCCTTGGAGGTGAAGACCTCCACGAGGTCGCCGTTGTCGAGCGTCGATTCGAGCGGTACGAGCCGTCCGTTGACCCGCGCCCCTATGGTGCGGTGGCCGACCTCGGTGTGGACGGCGTACGCGAAGTCGACGGGGGTGGCCCCGGCCGGCAGCGCTATGACATCGCCCTTGGGTGTGAAGACGAAGACCTCGTTGCGGGACAGGTCGAAGCGGAGCGACTCCAGGAATTCGCTGGGGTCCTCGGTCTCCTTCTGCCAGTCCAGCAGCTGGCGCAGCCACGCCATGTCATTGACGGTGTCCTGGCCGGCGCCCTTGCCCACGTTCTTCGGCACGTCGGTACGCACCTTGGAGGCGCCCGCCACGGCCTCCTGCTTGTACTTCCAGTGCGCGGCGATGCCGTACTCGGCGCGGCGGTGCATGTCGAACGTACGGATCTGCAGCTCGACGGGCTTGCCGTTGGGCCCGATGACCGTCGTGTGCAGCGACTGGTACATGTTGAACTTGGGCATCGCGATGTAGTCCTTGAACCGTCCGGGGACCGGATTCCACCGGGCGTGGACGGTGCCGAGCGCCGCGTAACAGTCACGGACGGTGTCGACGAGGACACGGATGCCCACCAGGTCGTAGATCTCCGCGAAGTCACGGCCGCGGACGATCATCTTCTGGTAGACGCTGTAGTAGTGCTTCGGCCGGCCGGTGACGGTGGCCTTGATCCGGGCTGCGCGCAGATCCGACTGGACCTCGTCGGTCACTATGGCCAGATATTCGTCGCGCTTGGGCGCCCGCTCCGCGACGAGACGGACGATCTCGTCGTACATCTTCGGGTAGAGGATCGCGAAGGCGAGGTCCTCCAGCTCCCACTTGATGGTGTTCATGCCCAGCCGGTGGGCCAGAGGCGCGTAGATCTCCAGCGTCTCGCGGGCCTTCTTCTCCTGCTTCTCCCGCTTGAGATAGCGCATGGTGCGCATGTTGTGGAGCCGGTCGGCGAGCTTGATGACCAGGACGCGCGGGTCCTTGGCCATGGCGACGACCATTTTGCGTACGGTCTCGGCCTGCGCGGCCTCGCCGAACTTGACCTTGTCCAGCTTGGTGACGCCGTCGACGAGCAGCGCGACCTGGTCGCCGAAGTCGCGGCGCAGGGTGTCCAGGCCGTATTCGGTGTCCTCGACGGTGTCGTGCAGCAGGCCCGCCATCAGGGTGGCCGGGTCCATACCCAGCTCGGCGAGGATCGTGGTCACCGCGAGGGGGTGGGTGATGTACGGATCGCCGCTCTTGCGCTTCTGGCCACGGTGCCAGCGTTCGGCGACCTGGTAGGCGCTCTCGATCTGGCGGAGCGTCGAGCTCTCGATCTTCGGGTCGTTGCCGCGCACGGTCCGCAGCAGCGGCTCCAGGACCGGGTTGTACGGCGAGGAGCGCTGCACACCGAGCCGGGCGAGACGGGCCCGCACCCGGTTGGAGGAGCCGCCGGAACGGGACGGGGTGGCGGGTCCGGGCTTGGGTGCGGTGACCGGGGTCGGGGGGCGCTCGGACGCGGGCTTCGCCGGGGGCTGTGCGGCGGGGGTCTGCGCGGGCCGTGCGTCAGAGGTCTCCGCTGGCGTCCGCGCAGACTTCTCCGCGGCCGCGACCGCGGCCTTGTCCTGCGGTGTGGCCGGCGCCGCCGCGGCCTGGTCGGCGTGGTGATCGGGCGTTGCGGCGGCCAGTGGCTGGACCTCTTCTGGCAAGGGCGCTCCTCGTGCGGATCCAGGTCCCCCGGTCAGGCCCGGAGGTTCCATGGTATCGACCCCGGGCGTCCCTCTCGCCCCGGGACCGTGGGCACCGCACAACGCGGGACGGGCACCCGGTTGTTCCCGGGTGCCCGTCCGCGCGTATCGAAAGGCCGCTCAGAGCGTGATCAGGGCCTCCAGCGGGGCCCCGCGCAGCGCGGGTTCCAGCCGGGCCCGGCCGCCCAGGAAGCCGAGCTCCATCAGGACCGCGACGCCCACGACCTCGGCTCCGGCCCGCCGGACGAGCTCCAGCGACGCCTCGGCCGTACCGCCGGTGGCGAGGACATCGTCGATGACGATGACGCGGTCGCCCTGGTCCAGGTCCTCGGCGTGGACCTCGATCTCGGCGGAGCCGTACTCCAGCTCGTACGCCTGCGACAGAGTCGCGCCGGGCAGCTTGCCCGCCTTGCGTACGGGGATGAAGCCGAGCCCCGCCCTGATCGCCACGGGGGCGGCCAGGATGAAGCCCCGTGCCTCCAGGCCGACAACCTTCGTCGCGCCGAGCCGGGTACTGACCTCGGCGAGCGCGTCGGTCAGCGCCGTGAAGGCCTTCGGGTCCGCGAGCAGCGGAGTGATGTCCTTGAAGACCACACCGGGCTCGGGATGGTCGGCGACATCACGGATGCGGCTGAGCAGCAGCTCGCGGGTGCTGGCGTCCGTCATCGGCGCCTGCCCGACGGGCGGCCGCGGCCACCGCGGCCACGCGGGCCGGCGACAGCGGCGGCGGGCGCCGCGTCACCGACGAGCCCGTCCTCCGGGCCGTCCTCGAAGTCGGCATCGCTGTCGGTGTCGCTGTCGGTGTCGAAGTCGGCCGCTTCACCCTTGGCGGCAGCGGCGGCCCGCTTGGCGAGTACCCGCTTCTTCAGCGCCTTGATCCGCGGGTCGCGTTCCTTGAGGTCGGCGACGAGCGGGGTGGCGATGAAGATCGAGGAGTACGCGCCGGCGGCGAGGCCGACGAAGAGCGAGAGCGAGATGTCGTTCAGCATGCCGGCGCCGAGGAAACCGCCGCCGATGAAGAGCAGACCGGCGACCGGCAGCAGCGCGACCACGGTGGTGTTGATGGAGCGCACCAAGGTCCCGTTGATGGAGCGGTTGGCGATCTCGCTGTAGGTCCAGCGGGTCTGTTTCGTGATGCCCGCCGACCCCTCCTTGAGACTGTCGAAGACGACGACGGTGTCGTAGAGGGAGTAACCGAGGATGGTGAGCAGACCGATCACCGTGCCCGGGGTGACCTCGAAGCCGACGAGTGCGTACACACCGACAGTGATCGTGAGGTCATGGATCAGGGCGATCAGCGCCGCGACCGCCATACGCCATTCGAAGGCGATGGCGAGATAGATCACCACCAGGATCATGAAGATCGCGAGACCGGTCCAGGCCTTGTTGGCGATCGTCTCGCCCCAGCTCGGCCCGACCAGGTCAGCGTTGATCTTCTCCTCGTCGACCTTGAGGTCCTGGGCGAGCTCGGTCTTCACGAGGCCGGCCTGCTTGGTGCCCAGTTCGGTGACCTGGATCCGCAGCCCTCCGTTGCCGAGCTTCTGGACGATCGCGTCGTGTCCCGACGCCTCCTCGGCGGCCGTCCTGGCCTGGGTCACGGAGACGCTCGTGCTCGGGGTGGTGAAGACCGCACCGCCCTTGAACTCGATGCCCATGTTGAGGCCGCGCACCGCCAGGCCGACGATGGCCGTGATGGTGATCAGGATCGAGATCGCGTACCAGAACTTGCGCTTCCCGACGAAGTCGTAACCGACTTCGCCGCGGTAGAGCCGGGCGCCGAGTGCGCCGAGTCGCGACATCTCACGCCTCCTTCGGGTCGGTGGGGGCACTGACACGGCGGGTGCGGCGCAGCGGCGGCTTGGCGCCGAGCCGCTTCGGGTCCAGTCCGGACCAGGGGTGACCGCTGGAGAAGAACTTCTTGCGGGCCAGCATCGTCATCACCGGCTTGGTGAAGAAGAACACCACGACCACATCGAGGAGCGTGGTGAGGCCGAGGGTGAAGGCGAAGCCCTGGACCTTGCCGACCGTGACGACGAAGAGCACCGCGGCGGCGAGGAACGACACGAAGTCGGAGACCAGGATCGTGCGCCGGGCGCGCGGCCAGGCCCGCTCGACGGCCGGGCGGAGCGTACGGCCCTCGCGGATCTCGTCCCGGATTCGTTCGAAGTAGACGATGAACGAGTCCGCGGTGATACCGATGGCGACGATCGCGCCACAGACCGCGGGCAGGTTCAGCGCGAAGCCGATACCGGGGCCGAGCAGGGACATGATCGTGTACGTCATGACCGCCGAGGCGCCGAGGCTGAGGATCGCGATCAGCGAGAGGCCGCGGTAGTACGACACCAGGTAGATGATCACCAGGGCGAGGCCGATCGCGCCGGCGATCAGGCCCGCGTCGAGCTGCTCACCGCCGAGCGCGGCGGTGACCGTGGTGACGCTCTGCTCCTCGAAGCTGAGGGGCAGCGCACCGTAGGACAGGATGTTGGCCAGGTCCTGGGCCGACTGCTGGGTGAAGCTGCCGGAGATCTCGGCGCTGCCGCCGAGGGTCTGGCTCACCGAGGGCGCCGAGACGACATTGCCGTCGAGCACGATCGCGAACTGGTTCATCGGTGCCTGCTGCTGCGACAGCTTGCCGGTGATGGACTGGAACTTCTTCGTGCCACCGCCGGTGAAGTCCATCGTGACGATCCACATGCCGCGCTGCGGGTCGAGAACGCCCTTGGCCTCGTCGACGTCCGTGCCCTGCAGCTCGGAGGGGCCGAGGACGTACTTCTCCCACTGGCCGCCGGAGTTCTTGCCGCAGGCCACGATCGTGTCCTTGGGCGTCGAGTCCTGGTTGACCGTGGTGCGCTGGCCCTGCTTCGTGCAGTCCAGATCGGTGAACTTCTTCTCCAGGGCGGCGGCGGCCGGGTCGCTGGAGGGGGTGCCCGAGGGCTTGGGGCTCGGCGAAGTGCTGGGCTTGTCCGAACCGGAGGCGCTGGGAGTGGGTGTCGCGTCCTTCTTCAGAGCGTCCGTGACGGCCCGGCCCTGGGTGGTCGCGCTCGCGGAGGGCGTCGTCGACGCGGCCGGCTTGTCGGCCGTGTCCGGCGAGGCGCTCGACGAGGGACTGGGAGAGCCGCTCGGGGAACCACTCGGGGGAGGCGGGGCGGTCGGGCCGCCTGCCGCGACCGTCAGCACCGGCCGGAAGTACAGCTGCGCGGTCGTACCGACCTGGTCGCGCGCCTGCTTCTCGTTGGTGCCCCGGGGGATGTTGACGATGATGTTCTCGGCGCCCTGGGTCTGAACCTCGGCCTCCGAGACACCAAGACCGTTGACACGGCGGTCGATGATGCTGACCGCGGTGTCCATGTTGGTCTTGTTGATCGCGTTCGGCTTGCCCGGCGTGTTCTTCGCCTGGAGCGTGATGCTCGTGCCGCCCGCCAGGTCGATCCCCAGACGTGGCGTGACATGACCGGACCAGAACATCCCGCCGGTGAGGGCGACCATGGCAATCAGGAACAGTGCCAGGGTGCGCCCCGGCCTGCCTGGGGACCCCGCTTGCCTTCGGCCCTTATTAGGTGCTGCCACCTTCTCGTTTCTCCCTGTCCAACCGCCCCACGCCGGGTGTGCGCCGGAGCGGCCACGAAGTGTTGTGGGGACCTGCCCCCGCAGAAATCAGCACCGGCCGTAGCCGCGGAGGGCCGCTGGGCGGCCCTCCGTCACGGTCGTGACTACTTCGCGCCGGCCTCGCCGTCAGCCTTGCCGTCCTTGGGCTCGGCCTCCTCGGCCTCGGGCTTCTTGCCCAGGTCGATCTTGGCCGTGTCCGGGGTGTCGTCGGTCTCGGTCAGTGAGGAAGCGTCGTCCGGCACGACCGCGTCGTCGGTCTTGAAGGCGTCGTCGTCGCCGTGCACGATCCGGTTGTACTCGTCGTCGTCCAGCACCGCGCCGATCGCGTTCTTGGCGTAGACGGCGTGGATACCGGGAGCGACCTCCAGGAGGACCATGTCGTCGTGCACCTCCTTGACGGTGGCGTACATGCCGCCGATCGTCCGGACGCCGGTGCCCGGCTGCATGTCGTTGCGCATCTGCGCAGCCGCCTGCTGCTTCTTCTTGGCGGACCGGGTCATCAGGAACATGGCCCCGATGAGCACGATGAAGGGGAGGAGGGTGACGAGACTCACGGGAGGGAACTTCCTTCACACGACCGCGCTGTCGAGCGGCCTGATATACGGGGGTGGGCATGCCGACCTGGAAGGGCGGCATCGGCGGAGTCTAAGCGAGTCCGCATCGTTGGAACAACGCCCAGCATCGCACCGGGGTTCCTGAGTGCACCCGTGTCCTTGCCGTCACGTCCCGAACAGGCCCTGTTGTCCGCTTGTGCCGGGGCCCTGCTGCGGGGGGACGAGTCCGAGGTGTGCCCAGGCCGCAGGGGTGGCGACCCGGCCGCGCGGCGTGCGGGCGAGCAGTCCCTCCCGTACGAGGAAGGGCTCCGCGACCTCCTCGACCGTCTCACGCTCCTCCCCCACGGCCACCGCCAGGGTCGACAGGCCCACGGGCCCGCCGCCGAAGAGCTTGAGCAGCGCCCGGAGCACGGCCCGGTCGAGCCGGTCGAGGCCGCGGGCGTCAACCTCGTACACCCCGAGGGCCACCTCGGCCACCGCACGGGTGATGTGTCCGTCCGCCTTGACCTGGGCGTAGTCGCGTACGCGCCGCAGCAGGCGGTTGGCGATCCGGGGCGTGCCACGGGAGCGGCCGGCGATCTCGGCGGCGCCTTCGGCGTCGATCTCCAGATCGAGGAGCTGGGCGGAGCGGTGGATCACGCGCTCCAGCTCGGCGCTCTCGTAGAACTCCATATGGCCGGTGAACCCGAAGCGGTCGCGCAGCGGGGGCGGCAGCAGTCCGGCCCGGGTGGTGGCCCCCACCAGCGTGAACGGCGGCAGCTCCAGCGGGATGGCGGTGGCGCCGGGGCCCTTGCCGACGATCACGTCGACCCGGAAGTCCTCCATCGCCATGTACAGCATCTCCTCGGCGGGCCGGGACATCCGGTGGATCTCGTCGAGGAAGAGGACCTCCCCCTCCTGGAGGGAGGAGAGGATCGCGGCGAGATCGCCCGCGTGCTGGATCGCGGGGCCCGAGGTGATGCGGATCGGGGCGTTCATCTCGGCCGCGATGATCATGGAGAGGGTGGTCTTGCCGAGCCCGGGCGCCCCGGAGAGCAGCACATGGTCGGCGGTGGCGCCGCGCGCCAGGGCCGCCTTGAGCACCAGGTCCAGCTGTTCACGGACGCGCTCCTGCCCCACGAACTCGTCCAGCGACTTGGGCCGCAGGGCCGCCTCGACGGCCTGGTCCTCGCCGTCCGCGGACGCGCCGACGAGCCGCTCGGCCGTGTCGGCCGCCGCCTCGGTCTCGCTGGTGGTGTCGTCCCAGTTCACTCTGTCTCACCTCGGGGAGTCGGCGCGTCCCAGGACGGCCCCATGAAGTACGGCACGGATGCCGGCCGGTGTCGGCTCAACGCGTTCTGTTCAGGCTCTGCAGCGCCGCGCGCAGCAGCCGCGGCACGGGGGGCTGGTCCCCCGCGGCCACCGCGGCCTCGGCCTGGGGTGTGACCAGGGCGACCGCGTCGTCCGCCTCGCGGGTGGCGTAGCCGAGGCCGATCAGGGCGGCGTGCAGCTGATCGCTCCAGGAGGCGGCGACCGCGGCGCCGATGCCCGGCCGGCCGACGGCCGCGCCGACCGGCTCGCCGAGCCGGTCCTTCAGCTCCAGCAGCAGCTTCTGGGCGCCCTTCTTGCCGATACCGGGGACAGCCGTCAGGGCCTTCTCGTCCCCGGTGGCGACGGCGATACGCAGGGTGTCCGGGGCGTGCACGGCGAGCATCGCCTGAGCCAGCCGGGGCCCGACCCCGCTGGCGGTCTGCAACAGCTCGAACACCTGGCGTTCGTCGTCGTCCGCGAAGCCGTACAGGGTGAGCGAGTCCTCCCGTACGACGAGGGAGGTGGCGAGCTTGGCCTGCTGGCCGATCCGCAGCGCGGCGAGTGTGCCCGGGCTGCACTGGACGGCCATGCCGATGCCACCGACCTCGATCACGGCGGTGGTCGGGGCGAGGGCGGCGACCGGGCCGCTGACGAAGGCGATCATCGCGTGACCTTCCGGACGGGTGCGGTGGTGGGGATACGGGAGGGGCGGGCCGCCGCGTGCGCCTGCTGCAGGCGGTTCATGGCGGGGGCACGCCAGATGTGGCAGATGGCGAGCGCGAGGGCGTCCGCGGCGTCGGCCGGCTTGGGCGGGGCGGCCAGCCGCAGCAGCCGGGTCACCATCGCGCCGACCTGCGCCTTGTCCGCCCGGCCGCTGCCGGTGACGGCGGCCTTCACCTCGCTGGGGGTGTGCAGGGCGACGGGGATCCCGCGGCGCGAGGCGCAGAGCATGGCGACCGCGCTCGCCTGGGCGGTGCCCATCACCGTACGGACATTGTGCTGGGCGAACACCCGCTCCACCGCGACGAGTTCGGGCCGGTGCTCGTCGAGCCAGGTCTCTATGCCCTGCTCGATGGCGACCAGACGCATGCCGATCTCCGCGTCCGGGGACGTGCGGACCACGCCGACGCCGAGCATCGTCAACGGACGTCCCGCGACGCCCTCGACGACGCCCACACCGCACCGGGTCAGTCCGGGGTCAACACCCAGAACCCGCATCTCGCCACTCCCCCACTCCTCGGCCCAGTCTTTCGGCCACGCGTTCTACTTATGCGGCAGAACCCCTGATCAGCAACGTCCGGTCAGCACAGTATCGGGCACCACTGACAACGCGACGGGCCGACGGAGGTGTGTCCCCGTCGGCCCGTCAGGTGAAGCCATGTCAGACGCGGCTCAGGCGTCGACCTTCTCCATCACTTCGTCCGAGACGTCGAAGTTGGCGAAGACGTTCTGCACGTCGTCGCTGTCCTCGAGCGCGTCGATCAGCTTGAAGATCCTGCGAGCGCCTTCCTCGTCCAGTTCGACCTGCATGGTCGGGACGAAGTTGGCGTCGGCGGAGTCGTAGTCGATGCCGGCCTCCTGGAGCGCGCTGCGCACCGCGACCAGGTCGGTGGCCTCGCTGAGCACCTCGAAGGACTCACCGAGGTCGTTGACCTCCTCGGCGCCCGCGTCCAGGACGGCGCCCAGGACATCGTCCTCGCCCAGCTCACCCTTGGGGACGATCACGACGCCCTTGCGGTTGAAGAGGTACGAGACGGAGCCCGGGTCGGCCATCGAACCGCCGTTGCGGGTCATCGCGACGCGCACGTCCGAGGCCGCGCGGTTGCGGTTGTCGGTGAGGCACTCGATGAGCACCGCGACGCCGTTCGGACCGTAACCCTCGTACATGATCGTCTCGTAGTCGGCGCCACCGGCCTCCAGGCCGGCGCCACGCTTGACGGCCGAGTCGATGTTCTTGTTCGGCACCGAGCTCTTCTTCGCCTTCTGGATGGCGTCGAAGAGGGTCGGGTTGCCTTCGACGTCGGCGCCGCCGGTACGGGCTGCGACCTCGACGTTCTTGATCAGCTTCGCGAAGAGCTTGCCGCGCTTGGCATCGATCACGGCCTTCTTGTGCTTCGTCGTAGCCCATTTAGAGTGGCCGGACATCTGCCTGTCTCCTTCGCGTAACCGGTTCTGCTCCGTTCGGCAGAGATCCTACCGGGACGGGGTCACCCCGCGGTGCGCACCATGTCGGTGAAGAACCGGTGCAGACGGTGGTCGCCGGTGAGCTCCGGGTGGAACGACGTCGCGAGGGCGTTGCCCTGGCGTACGGCGACGACATGGCCCCCGTACTCGGCGAGGACCCGCACTTCGGCGCCCACGGACTCGACCCAGGGGGCACGGATGAAGACGCCCTCGACGGGGCCGCCCTCGATGCCCGCGACCTCCACGGCCGCCTCGAAGGACTCGTTCTGGCGGCCGAAGGCGTTCCGGCGGACGATCATGTCGATGCCGCCGATGGTCTCCTGGCCGGAACGGGGATCGAGGATCTTCTCCGCCAGCATGATCAGCCCGGCGCAGGTGCCGTACACCGGCATCCCGGCCCGTACGCGCGTACGCAGCGGCTCCAGCATCCCGAAGAGCGCGGCCAGCTTGGACATGGTGGTGGACTCGCCGCCCGGGATCACCAGCCCGTCGACCTCGGCGAGCTCCTCGGGGCGCCTGACGGTCCTGGCCACGGCGTCCGCCGCGGCCAGGGCGGCCAGATGCTCCCGGACGTCGCCCTGGAGGGCCAGGACTCCGATCACAGGGGTGCTCATGAGTCGTTACCAGCCACGGTTCGCGTAGCGCTCGGTCTCGGGGAGGGTGTCGCAGTTGATGCCGACCATCGCCTCGCCCAGGTTGCGGGACGCCTCCGCGATGATCTTCGGGTCGTCGTAGAAGGTGGTCGCCTTCACGATGGCGGCGGCGCGCTTGGCCGGGTCGCCCGACTTGAAGATGCCGGAGCCGACGAAGACGCCCTCGGCGCCGAGCTGGCGCATCAGCGCGGCGTCGGCCGGGGTGGCGACACCGCCGGCGGAGAACAGCACCACCGGCAGCTTGCCGAGCGCGGCGACCTCCTTGACGATCTCGTACGGGGCGCGCAGCTCCTTGGCCGCGGCGTACAGCTCGTTGTTGTCGAAGCCGCGGAGCTTGGCGATCTCGTTCTTGATCTGGCGCAGATGCCGGACCGCCTCGACGACGTTGCCGGTGCCGGCCTCGCCCTTGGATCGGATCATGGCCGCGCCCTCGGCGATCCGGCGCAGGGCCTCGCCCAGGTTGGTGGCGCCACAGACGAAGGGCGTGGTGAAGGCCCACTTGTCGGCGTGGTTGACCTCGTCGGCCGGGGTCAGCACCTCGGACTCGTCGATGTAGTCGACGCCGAGGGACTGGAGGACCTGGGCCTCGACGAAGTGGCCGATCCTGGACTTGGCCATGACCGGGATCGAGACGGCGTCGATGATGCCCTCGATCATGTCCGGGTCGGACATCCGGGCGACGCCGCCGTCCTTGCGGATGTCGGCGGGAACCCGCTCCAGGGCCATCACGGCGACCGCGCCGGCGTCCTCGGCGATCTTCGCCTGCTCCGGCGTGACGACGTCCATGATCACGCCGCCCTTGAGCTGCTCGGCCATGCCGCGCTTGACGCGCGCCGTTCCGGTCGCGGAGTTCTCGGCGGACTGGGGGGTGGTGGGGAGCGTGGTGGACACGGATCGACCTCACTGGCTGAAAGCGATGGAGTACGGCACCGCAAGAGAACGCCTCGGGAGCGGTCCACAGCAAGGGCCAATGGCAGGCCGGTGGATCGTTCTCTACGAACCGGGGCGGTCGGCCAGCGCCATGGGCGGCTCGTCGTCCATCTCGAAGGCGAGCGGAAACGGCGCGTGCCCGGCGAGCCGGAACCAGCGGACCTTGCGGTGCCGGCGCAGGGCGCGGGCCGCGCGTACGGCGTCGTTGTGGAACCGCCGGGCCATCGGTACGCGCCGTACGGAAGCGGCGAGTTCACCCGCGGCGTCCTCGCCCCCGGGAGCGGCCTGTACGGCCTCGACCTGCGCGGTCTCGCCGAACACGGCCCGCAGTGACTGGCTCAGCTCGCTCTCGGCGACCTCCCGCTGCTCCTCCTCGGCCTGCCGGGCGGCGTGCGCGGCCTGGTACAGCACGAGGGACGCGGCCGGATCGAGCACACCGGAGGTGGCCAGCTCCTGCGTGACCGAGGCGCGTCGCAGCAGCTGCGCGTCGAGAGCGGCGCGGGCGGCGTCGATGCGGGTGTGCAGCCGGTCGAGCCGTCCGGCGGTCCAGCTGAGGTAGAGCCCGATCGCGAAGACGCCGACGACGATCCAGATAAGGGTTTCGGTCACGGACGGCAAGGCTACCGGGGCCGCCCACGAGATGCCCCCGCCACCGGCGCGCGCGGCCAGTGCCGCTCCCGGACAGGGCCTAGTAGGGCTTTGTTAGGTGGTGTCGTAGGTCTGCCATGGGGTGGGTTGTCGGCAGGTGGGGCAGGTGCCGGTCCAGGTGGTTAACAGGTGTT
>NZ_JBVJDS010000016.1:0-147028 GCF_055582185.1 Streptomyces sp. NPDC042201
GCTTCCGTCGTCCCTGTGGCTTCCGGTCGCCCCGGACCTCGAAGTCCATCGCACCCCTTGAACTGGGGTGTTGCAACGACCACTAGAACGCAAGGATCATGGTTGGGGGCCTTTGACATCCACGGGCCGGGACGGTGACTGAGCATGCGGTCCAGGTGACTCATCGCCTCGCGCTGCGCGTCCTGGACGACGTGGGCGCAGATGTTCATCGTGACCGCGATCTGACTGTGCCCGGGGAGCCCCACCACGACGCGGGGAGCGACCCCGACAGCGGAGCAACGTCGCGCACTCATGCCGGGCGTCGTGCAGCCGGATCACGCGAAGCCCGGCGGCCTTGGCCACCCGCGTGAACGAGCGGTACAGGTTACGCGGCTCGATCGGCCGACCGGTCCGGGTCGTGAAGACATAGCCGCTCTCCTCCCACTGATCACCAGCAGCCGTACGCATCGCCGCCTGCCGCAGTCGTTTCCCCGGCGCGGAGGTGACGTGGGCGGCGCAGGTGGCGATTCGAGGTGGCGCCGTTTGCGAGTGCCGGCCGGAGCGTGGCGAGCATTGGTGGCTCCCATCCCGACCACCTTCGACCTAGGCAGAGTCGAGCAGTCGCGGCCCAGGGCGTCAAGGTCGTTCGTACAGTGGCGCGCTTCACCTTGACGCCCTGAACCACGCCCGCTCTACGGTGTGTGGGTCGAAGGCGGGCGGGATGAGAGCTGGGATAGGTGGTGGGTTGAGGAAGCCGGGTTAGGAGCGGCCGAGAAGGCCCATCGCACCAAGCCAGAGCATCATGCTGGCAGTAAAGGCCCCACCGCCCTTGAACACGGCCTCAACGCCAGGGGAATCCGACACGCCTACAAGGATCCCGGCCGCGCCGATCCGCTGACCGACCTCGGCGCGTTTACTGCGGTTCTTGGGGAACCGGGACTCCTTTTAACGGCGTGCCGTAGTGCTCGAACCACTCGGGAGCGGCGATGCCGGCCAGCCAGGCCGCGGCGGCAGCGGCCACCGCGTTCAGAGCCGACCGCAGCGTCTCACCGACCAGCTCCAGCCAGCACAACTCGCGGGCAGTCGACCGCACATGCGTGGAGTCCGTGCGAGCCCGTCCGCCACTCCTGAGCAGCCCACGATCCTGTGCCGCCGCCACAACCGCGTCCAACAGGCCCCGGCCCGCATCGCAGCCCACCAGCCGGTCTTGGAACTCCGACAGGACCGAACGATCGAACCCCGGATCCTCCAAGGCGAGGCCAAGGGCGCACTTCCAGTCGATACGAGCCCGCACCGCCTCAGCCGCCTGCCGGCCTGTCAGCCCCTCCACGAACTGGAGGACCACCACCAGCGCCAGCCGGCCCGGCGACCAGGCAGGCTTCCCTCTCCTCGGAAACACTGCGGCGAAGTCCTCGTCCCGGAACAGCACCCCGAGCTCGTCCCGGACCCGAATCGCGAGACTTCCCCTGGGAAACGCCCTCCGGGCCACCCGGACCGTTCCCGCCGGGACCTCCCCCGGCTCCCCCACACGCAACGACACGGACGCCCCTCCCCAAACACAACGTCGGCCTTCACGACCACAACCAGGTCGTGAAGGCCGACGTCACGCACAGGGCCCGGATTCGCCAACAGCGTCGGCCATCGACCTCTCAGGCCCCTTTTCGCAGGGTTGACTCTGACCGGATCGAAGGGGGGCCGTTCGGGCGTGGACCGGAATCAGTCCTCGGCTGGTGCTTCCAGTTCCTGGAGTCGTTCGGCAATGTCGTGTGCCCATTCCTGTGCCCACTGCCGCAATGTGGTGATCGCGGTGACGTTGAGTCCGTAGGCGCCGAATTCGGTGTCGTCGATCAAGTCGGTCCGCCCAGGCGGGCCTGGAGGTCAGTGAGGTCGAAGGAGTCGCGGGCGTGGCGGCGTCCGAGTTCTTCGAGTTCGGTGTGGCTCCACCGGTCCGCGGCGGCTCGTACGTCGATCAGGTCGCGGGCGAGTCCGCGGTCGGCCAGTGCGCGACCCTTGGTGCCGACGATATCTTCGACCGAGAGCACCAAGCCGTGCGGGGTCTGTACCGGCGGTCGCCAGAACGCTTCGTTGAGAATGTCGACCCCGTACTCCTCACTGCTGGCTGGATCGGTGATGATCAGCCGCGCGGACAGCGGGTCGGTCTCCAGGGCTCGAACACGCCATCCGCGTTGCTCCAGTCCGGCGCGGACGGTGGTCGCGATGTTCTCCATGCGGTCCGGGTTCTCGGTGGCGACGTCGAGAACCCGGCTGAGCCGGTTGACCAGGCCGTGCGCTTGCACGGCGTAGCCGCCGGTGAGTGCGAGAGGATAAGCGCTGCCCACGGCGAGTATGTCAGCCAGCAGGCGGCGGTGCAGTTCTGTGAGATTCACCCAACAGCCCGAGTGCTGAGGGCCAGTTCGCCGAAGGCGCTCTCCCAGACGTTACGGATGTCGCGGCTGATCAGTGTGCGATGTATGGGCCACATATCCATGAGCAGCTTGTGGTTGAGGTCCTGGACCATGTCGTCGTGCATGTCCTCGGCCAGGACGATCCGGTAGCAGCTCATCCGCAGTCGGGGCCGATCGAGATCGAACTGCGTCAGTCCTGACCACGCCAGGTGAAGCGGCAGGCGCACTGTCCCGTGACTCGGGCCAGCGAGTGCTGAGAGCTCCGTGGGCATGCGCCGGGCGAATCTGGCGCGGCGGAGTTCGGAGACGGTGAGGGCTGATGCCATGCCCCGATTATCCCGTAGGAGTCTGCGAGAAGCGCACCATTCCAGGAGGTGAGAGCGGTCTGCAACGAGCGATCATTCCAGAGCCTCAACGCAGAGGGATCGCCCCGAGCCCAGGGCCGCAACGAAGCCCTGAGCCGCTGGCCCGGGGCTTTCATGTGGAGCCGGTGACGAATCGAACTCGCGCTCTGAGCTTGGGATTCAACGGCGCTCCGGTCATGTCACGGCCACTGAGCTGTGGATATGAAGTGACCCGCGTGCCCGTTGAGAGGGCTCGCCTGTACCTCCATTGACCGCTGTTCACCGCTCCGAGGGGCATGGACGAGGCAGGGGCTATACGGAGGTAGCGTCAACGGGGTTCAGCCACAGGGCCCCGGCGAGTGCCTGGATCGTCCCGGCCTGGGGTGTTGATCTCGGTGGTGGGCCACGGAAGCAGGTGAACATGGCACCTGTGGATCATGTAGTTCTCTACGCTGCAAGATCCACGAAGGTGCCGTGTTCGTTCCTCCATCATCCCGTGTCGCTGTCCCAGTGCCTCATGCGCCCTGCCTGGAAGCGCTCGGCGAGGGTGGCGCCAAGGAGCAAGTCCGCTGCCTGGTCGCGGAGTTCGAGTCGGTCACCGATCCGAGAGGGGCTTGCGGAGTGCGGTACCGGCTCTCCTCTCTGCTGGCCCTGGTGGTCTGCGCGATGACCCCGTCCGGCCACGACTCGATCACCGCGGCGGCGGAGTGGTGCCGACGTGCGACGCCGGAGGAACTGGCCGCCTTCGGCCTGCCCTACCACCCACTCCTTGGCCGCTACCGGGTGCCGAGCGAGAAGACCCTGCGCAGCGTCCTGGGGTGGCTCGATCCCGGTGAGATCGGCGCGGCCGGTTACGACTACCTTCGGCCTCTGCTGTCCGCACAGCCCCGCCGGCCGGAGCCGGTGATGCCCGACGGTGGCACCGAGCGTGAACAGCGCCGGGCCCACCGGGCGGCCGCCCGCGCCGAGCCGGTACGGCTCCGGCGGCGGGCGATCGCGGTGGACGGCAAGTGCCTGCGTGGCGCGAGGCGCCCGGACGGCAGCCGGGTCTTCGTCCTGTCCGCCGTCCGTCACGGCGACGGTGTCACACTCGCCTCCCGCGAGATCGGCGCGAAGACCAACGAGATCCCCGAGTTCGCACCTCTCCTCGACCAGATCGACGACGCGGATCTCGCGGGGGTGGTCGTTACCGCCGATGCCCTCCACGCCCAACGCGACCACGCCATCTACCTGCGCGAACGCGGCGCTCACTACCTGCTGACCATCAAGAACAACCAGCGCGGCCCGGCCCGTCAACTCCACGCCCTGCCCTGGAAGGAGATCCCCGTGATCCACCGCGACGACGCCCGGGGCCACGGCCGTCACGAGCAGCGGCTCGTGCAGGTCGTCACCGTCGAGGGCCTGCTCTTCCCGCACGCGGCCCAGGTCCTGCGGATCCAGCGCCGTCGCCGTTTCTACGGGGCGAAAAAATGGTCCAGCGAGACCGTCTACGCCATCACCGACCTGCCCGCCGAGGAAGCGAACGCAACCGAGATCGCGTCCTGGGCTCGCGGGCACTGGACCGTGGAAAATACCGTCCACTGGTGTCGAGATGTCACCTCAACGAGGACAAGTCCCAGGTCAGGACCCACAACGCGCCCGCCGTACTCGCTGCCCTCCGCGACCTGATCCGCAGCGCGCTCAAGCTCGCCGGCTACGTCAACACAGCCGCCGGACGACGAGCCCACACCGAGCGCCCCCGCGTCCTCGCCCTCTACGGCATCACATGATCAAATCGGACAATCCAGGCACTCGCCGGGGCCCTGGGTTCAGCCAGGGACGACGCAGAGGCGGTCGGCGCGAGGTCTGTTAACCCGGGATGCATCAGGTCGGGCGAGTGCGGAAGGTGCCGGCCCCGAAGCAGGTGCTAGCGCGCGGCGCTTGGCAGGTGGTGGTCGCTGGCGGGAACCGAGGCCGGTTCGGTCATTGCGCCTGCTCCAGAGAATCTTGCGGATGCCGCTGAAGATGGCCCCGAAGGCTGTCGGGAGCGATGTTAAGTGCGAAGCCGACCGCGAGCATGCATCGGCACCGCCACGATCGCGGTGACTTGGCTACTTGCTGTCGTGCCCAGGAAGAGATCAGCTGAGGGAGATGAGTTCGCATGCCCATAGGGCTACACTCCTACGGACTTGCAACTGATGGCACTTCAGGTGAGAGGAGAAGTGGACGATGCTTCTTGAAGACCAGATCGAGACTTACAGGCGTCAGATCGCGACAGACTCCTATCCTATGTCGATCGGTGAGCTGTCAAATTTGTATCGGGATGGCGAAATTGACATTCACCCAGAATTCCAGAGGATTTTTAGGTGGAGAGACGGCCAAAAGAGCCGCCTGGTCGAGAGCGTCTTGCTGGGTATTCCGCTGCCGAGTATTTTTGTCGCTCAGAACGACAAGGGAATCTGGGATGTCGTGGATGGGGTGCAAAGGCTGTCGACAATCTTTCAATTCATGGGGATTTTGAAAGACGAAGAAGGGAAACTATATGATCCCCTGATCTGTGTCGACGCCCCATTTTTGACGAATCTGGATGGGTGTTCTTACGGCGAGGTCGAGGGGGCAGGGAAATCCTTGACCTCAACCCAGCGACTTGATTTCAAGCGCGCTCGGGTCGATATGAAGATCATTAAGCGCGAGAGTGACAACAGGGCAAAGTATGATCTTTTTCAGCGCTTGAATTCATTCGGGTCGGTTGCGACGGAGCAGGAGCTGCGAAACTGCCTCCTCGTCAGTATGAGTAAGCCGCATTTCGAGTGGTTGGTGGAAGTCTCAAATGACCGGAATTTTCTGGAAGTTCTGGATATGCCGAAGAGGCTGCTCGACGAGCGGTACCATATGGAGCTGGCTCTCAGGTTTTCCTTTCTACACTCGATTCCAGAGCCCCGCTTGTCGTCTATCCGCAATATCGGTGATTTTCTCACGGAGCAACTTGTGGATTTCGCCGACCTCTCGCCTCGTAGACTGGAGGAAGAGATGAAGATCTTCACACAGACCTTTGAGATTCTTGCAGGGTCAGGCGGGGCAGACTTGCTGCGCCGCTGGAACTATGCGAAGAGTCGACCGGAGGGTTATTTCTCACTTACTGCCTTTGAGGCTTTGGCGTTGGGAATTGCCTACAATCTGCCTAGACGTTCCCCTGGCTTTGGTGATATCGGTGCAAAGCAGAAGGCCCTCTGGTCGGAGCCGCAATTTTCTGCGGGCCATGCGACTGGAGTACGTAGCGATCAGAGGATGAAAAGGACAATTCCCTTCGGGCGTCAGCTCTTTTCTAGCTGACGGAGATGACGTTGAACCTCCAGAAGTTTACCGAGAGGGCTCAGAAGGGGTTGGCTCACCGAAAGGCCGAGCTGTCACGCCTGAGCATCATGGTTAACGGGGCTCATCGAGACACTTCGCAAGAGGTGGTTGTGTGTCGGTCTTCGATCGTCCTCGCTTACGCGCACTGGGAGGGCTTTGTAAAGCAGGTGAGTCGACTCTATGTGGACTACATAAACTCGTGCAAAATTCCAGTTCTTGACTTGAAGCCGTGCTTTCAGGCGGCGCATGTGCGGATTCACTTGAATCGTGCGGGGAAGAGCGTAAGAATACCGATTCTTGCCGAGCTGCTCGAGAGGATCGACTCGGATCGAAACGCGATATTCTTTGCGGACCCTACAAGGCTCATCGACACGGAAAGTAATTTGACTTCCGAGGTTTTCAAGAATATTATTAGATCAATCGGCCTCGTTTACTTGGAGTTCTATTCGACTCGACAGGCTTTTATTGACGAAAAGCTTGTCTTCAGTCGAAACCAGGTCTCTCATGGCGAACTAATTCCCTTCAGGGGTGCGGACGCGACTGAGCGAATCGACACCGTTCGAATTCTCCTGGACATGTATGCCAATCAAGTGCTTGACGCAGCACGGGACGAGTCGTTCCTTCTGATTCCATGACTGCATTCGACTTCCGCGCGGTCGGCATAGGTGGCTACCCGGGCCATCCGTCGGTTCTTCGCCGACTGCGAAGTGCTGACGCTGGCCTACACGCACCTCATCAATGAGACACCGGGCGACGACCCGGACGGCCGACACAGTGCGGCGGCGGTGGCCGCCGATGCCGGTGCGTTGATCGGCTGGAACGGCTTTCCTGCGGAGGACCTGGCGATGCACGGGTGCGGGTTCTTTGGTTTGGACGCCTGTCTGTGGGAGCTGTATGAGGAGTTGCCCCACGAGGCCTCCGAGACGGTGGCTAAGGGCTGTCCCGTAACTGCTGGTCGCGGGTGAGATGATCTTGATGTGACTGGTGTGATCGCGGCGTCGGAGCCGTGCTGGATAGCTCCGTTCACCGGGCTGAGCCCTCGCCTGTTCGGCAAGCTGGTGACCGTGCTGCGGCGGGAGGGTGCGGATGCGGTCCGAAGGGGCTGGCCGTGGAGCCTCCCGCTGGAGGACCGGGCTCTGCTGGTCGCGGCTTACTGGCGCACGAACTTGACGATGCGCCAGCTCGCCCCGCT
Organism: Streptomyces sp. NPDC042201; assembly: GCF_055582185.1. Lineage (NCBI taxonomy): Bacteria > Bacillati > Actinomycetota > Actinomycetes > Kitasatosporales > Streptomycetaceae > Streptomyces > Streptomyces sp. NPDC042201. Next base: position 7,254 of record NZ_JBVJDS010000016.1, read on the forward strand.
CTTCGGGGTGTCGAAATCGGCTGCGGACCGCATCATCGACGACCTCGGGCCGATGCTCGCGCTCCAGCCCCGCAAGCGGTTCGGCAAGGACACCGTGCTCATCGTGGACGGCACCCTGGTCCCGACCCGGGACCACACGGTGGCGGAGCAGTCCAAGAATTACCGGTACTCGACCAACCACCAGGTCGTCATCGACGCCGACACCCGCCTGGTCGTCGTGGTGGGCCGGCCTCTTGCCGGAAACCGCAACGACTGCAAGGCGTGGGAGGAATCCGGCGCCAAAGCCGCCGTCGGCAGAACACTCACGATCGCCGACGGCGGCTGTCCCGGCACCGGGCTCGTCATGCCCCACCGCCGACGCAAGGGCGAAGACCTTCCGGACTGGAAAGAAGCACACAACAAGTCCCACAAGCAGGTCCGCGCCCGCGTCGAGCACGTCTTCGCGCGCATGAAGACCTGGAAGATCCTCCGCGACTGCCGCCTCAAAGGCGACGGAGTCCACCACGCCATGCTCGGCATCGCCCGGATGCACAACCTCGCCCTCGCCGGATAGACGAGCGGCCCGCACGACGGACAAGCACACCCGGGCAGCTCGGAGATCATTTACGGGACAACCCTTAGGCAGCCATTTTGGGGCGAGCCTCTAGACAATGTCCCCAACAGCGTGCTTTAACGGTCAAGTCCACAGACTGCCCGCCTCGCCGAAGCTTAAGAGGACATGATCGCTCGCCTCAAAGCAGCTCCAGCCCAAAGCCGCTCCGCCGCCCTGCATCACGGGGTACCACGAATGATCGCGCTCCCGTCCCCTCTAACCCGCCTAAAAGCAATGTCATAGGCCCACGCGTACGTGGAGACTTTTTTATCGACAGAGAAGTGTCGCCCGGTTGCCGCGTCGAGCACGCGATGAAACTCGCCCATCAGTTCTGACCACTCCACTGACCTGAAATCACTATCCTTCCAGCCGTAGAGAGATTTGAGTTCATCTTTCACAGCAGAGAAGAAGGGTAGGGGTTCGCGGCGATCCTTCTCGATCCGAACGTTGCACTCTTGTAGAAATTCCTTGGCTTCCTCGGGTACGTCTACCCACTTGTCCGGGCTATCTCTGAGTTCTGCGTAATCGATCCAGGCCCAGAAGCTCTCTGCGTCGGCCACATCCGGAGCCTCGACGTGATGTTTCGGGCATAGCAGGGCGAAGTTTCTGACATCCATGGAGCCCCCCAGTGCACTCGGCACTACATGCGCTCGCTCTACAGGCTTGGCCCAGCACACAAGGCAGGCGGCTTCCTCCAAGCCGAGATACTCGACGATTGCCCGAACGGTCGGCGCGGTCTTTCGGTTAACCGGCTCCTTCTCGCGAGGCTGGACTTCTAGTGATTCAGCGTTGTACCCATATTTACTGCCATCATTCGGGTGGGTAATTCCCAAAATGTCCGGAACGTCATTGCGCTGGGGGTGCGGGTTTCGCACATGATAGAGCGGAGTGTTAATCTCCGTGAGGTAATCCCCTAAGAATCCAAGCGCAAATTCTTGTATCAATTCATACGCATCGTGATCGAAGCCGCCAGCCTCGTTCCTATGTCCCTGGATGTCAATATAGAGAAAACGGGGGGCGCCAGGTGACGTCTTCTCGGCATGCTTAACGCAGTCGAAGATACGGTGAGCGCAACGCTCGAAATTCTCGTAGATCTTCATGTCATGGTAGATCGCAACCCCCTTTGCCCTCTCCGTCTTCTTCTTTCGTGTCTGCTGTCGCGTCCTCTTCGCCACGGAGCCCCCTCGGCCACGGTCTTGATACGGCACAGCCGAGCATGGCAGACCGCACTGACACTGAAGGCGTTACGCGGAAGAGGGGCAGTCGAACCCCGAAGAGGCCGACTGCGTCACAGCGGCACGCACGGGCACCTACAGCAAGCTCGTCAATGAGGTCACGTGCCACGGCCGAACCACGTAGAGAGATCAACCACGGCCTGCCGGAGTCGAGGTGCCCTGATCGCCTGGGCTGCTGCTGCAGCAGCAGCCGGACTGGCCTAAGCTTCCTCCCCGACCGGCGATGAGTGATTGCGCATCTTCCAAGAGGAAGACCACGTAGACCCATAGGCCGTCCGACGAGGTGATCGGCCCGCGAGTTGACCGACCGTACGAGCCGAGCAACTCCACGGCGTGCTCAAGCCCACGCATCTCGTGGCCTGTCCGTCGCGTGAGTCCGAGACGACGCCTGTAGATTCTGGCAAGCGATTCAGTGGGTGACGTCCCATCCCAGACGACTCCCACCCCGCCGCAGAGCAGGGCATCACGGGCCTGCGCGTCCAGGAGGATTGCGGCTCGAACGGAATGTCCAAGGCGTCGAGCAACCTGCTGCTGACGATCCTGCGGACATCCTCGGCCAGGTGGGCGTGTCGGAATTGGTCGCGGGCTCCGTGATGGGATGCGTCCCATGAGCGAGCCGTCCCTGCGTGACCGCATAGAGCAGTACTACGCCACCGTGCCATTGGTGTTCGCCGAAGCCGAGCAGTTCGGCTCCTTGTGCCTCTTCGTACGAAAGGAGGCGGGCGCCCCGTATTACGGTGGCCCGAACCATGCCCGGCCGACCTCGGCAGGTCCCGCCATTCCCACAGCCGCCGATATCGCTCGGGTGCGAGCGCGTCAGCGCGAGCTTGGGGTGCCGGAGGCTTTCGAGTGGTTGGCCGAGGTGATGCCGTCGCTGCGTGGCCGCATCGAAGCGGCGGGCCTCCCGGTGGCCGAACGCCCGTTGATGGTGCTGGACCCGCACCATCCGCTGCCTCCGCAGCCCCTTCCCGATGGCGTCACGATCCGCGTCCTGGACGCCGACGACCCAGCCCTGTCCGCCGTGCTCGCCCTTTCCGGACTGGCGTTCGCGGACGAGAGCACAGCAGTGGGGCCGGCGGGCCGCGCGGAGTTGGAGGCGGCGGCCGAAAAGCTCATGGCGGACGGCTCGGTGGCAACGATCCGCCCCTCCCTCCGAGCCGGCCACAAAACGCTCGCCGCCGCCTTCGGCCCCGACGGCACTCCGCTTGCCGTGGGCCACTACCACCCCGCGAACGGCACCACGGAGATCGGCGGAATCGGCACCCTCCCCACCGCCCGCCGCCAGGGTCTCGGCTCCGCCGTCATGGCAGCGTTGGCCGCCCATGCCCGGGACCATGAGGTAGGCACCGTCTTCCTCGCCTACGCGCAGGAGGCCGTCGCCCGTATCTACGCCCGCCTGGGATTCCGCCCGGCCGGCACCACCCTGCTGATCGCTAACCAGCCTGCCCGTGGTCAGTAGAAGCGGGAGCTGGCGACGGAGCCTCCGCCAGGGTGCCTGACCGCGGGGGAACCTCGCCGGGCCGCTGTTGTCATTGCGTGACCTGAGGCACCATCAGCTCCTTCACGTTTTGGTCACAGCTACGTCACCAAAACCGCACGCGCCACTATCGGCATCCATTGCCCCGCTACGGTCATCCCTCTCGAACCACCTCAGGGGGGCACATGTCGTATCAGCAGCCGCAGCAGCCGAGTTGGGGACCGCAGCAGCCTGGTTGGGGACCGCAGCCGCCGGCGCCGAAGAAGTCGAGCGCGGGCAAGATCGTCGGCTTCAGCTGCCTCGGAATCGTCGGGCTCTTCGTCCTCATCGGTGTCCTCGCCGCACTCGTCGGCAGCGAGGACGAGGACACGTCGTCGCGCGGCAGCAACCCTGCGGCCACTCAGGACGCCGCCGCCAAGCCGGACAAGGCCGGTGACGCCAAGGCCGACGACGCGAAAGCCGACGACGCCAAGGAAGAGCCGGCCCCCGATGCGCCCGTGAAGGTCGTGGCCAAGAAGACGCCGTTCAAGGCGGGCATCCTCGCCGACGGCACCGACTACACCAGCGTGCAGGTCACCGTCACGAACGACAGCGACAAGGAGATCAGCGTCAACCCGCTGTACTTCACCATCACCGACACCAACGGCAGCAAGCACGCCGCCGAGTTGGCCGCGGATGAGAACCAGATCGACACCGTTGACCTGGCGCCCGGCGAGAACGTGACCGGCACCGTCACCGGCAAGGGCGGCTTCACCCCGAAGTACGTCACCTACACCGACGGCCTGATCGGTGACAGTGTCCGGGGATATGTCTCCTGAGTTGCCCTGCCCCACAGATTCCAGGTCTCGCCTCTGAGCCGTCCGTGACGGCACCGCCCCCGACGCCGCGCGGTGCGGTGTCGGGGGCGGTGGCGGTCCGGATCAGAACCCCATGAAACGCAGGCAGCCCTTGCGCTTGGACTTGACCGAGTCGTACTCCGTGATCCCGTTCGGACCGCCGAGGTTCTCGTAGTGCACGCTGGAACTCTTCTCCGAGAAGCGGGCCTTGCCGCTCTTTCCGTGGTGACCGTCGTCGGCCGAAGCGGAGACGGCGCCGCCCATGACGGTGGCGACAGCGAGGGCGCCGGCAACAAGCGCAGTGCGAAGACGCATCAAAACTCCCGAATAGTCAGTTATGCGGACAAGTAATACATACTGACTATTGCGCGCTTCGAGAAGCACCCCGCCCTCTTTTCGCCCGATCGGACGCACCCCGGCCCCACCCACACGGTTCCTGAGCCGAGCCGGCGCCATCCGCGTCTGGGGCTCGCCGTGGCGCCGCCCGCCTCGCCCGGCTACGTACGGCGGCTACGGGCGGGAGAAGTCCATGCGCTGCGGGCCCGAGACCGACAGCTTGCGGAGGGCCTCCTCGGAGGGCGAGCCCGATTCCGCGGTGTAGACGACCACGTGCTGATCCACGTCGGGGATGGCGAGGACGTCGCAGTTCAGGGTGAGCTCGCCGACCACGGGGTGCCGCATCGTCTTGCGCAGGTGTTGCTCCTCCCGTACGTCGTGGGACTCCCACAACCGGGTGAACCGCGCGCTGCCGTCCACGAGTTCCGCGACGAGAGCGCGGGTCGAGGTGTCGTCCGGGTAGCGGGCGAGGACGGTGCGCAGGTGGCCGGCGGCGAAGACTCCGAAGGCGTGGTCATCGGTCATGCCGTAGTGCGGACGCCCGTTGTGCGGCCCCAGGAAGTGGCGGCGGATGAGATTGCGGTCGCGCGGCGGCAGAGCGGAGAAGTCCTCGAGAAGCGCCGCGGCCAGCGGGTTCCAGGCGATCACGTTGTACGTCGCGTCAAGTACGAGCACGGCGGATCCGGGCATACGGTTGATGAGGTCCACGATGCTCTGCCGGACCTCCCTCGGCGGTCCCGGCGGCGGTCCGGGGGACTCGCCGGCGAGGGCGTACAGATAATCGCGTTCGGCGTCCGAGAGCCGGAGCGCGCGGGCGAGGGCCGCCAGGACCCGGCGGGACGAGCGAGGGCCCCGGGACTGTTCGAGCTGGGTGTAGTACTCCGTCGAGATGTACGCGAGCTCCGCGACCTCTTCCCGTCGCAGGCCCGGTGTACGGCGCCCGGACCCGGCGATCAGCCCCACGTCCGCGGGCCGGAGCCGCTCGCGCCTGCTGCGGAGGAAGGCCGCCAGTTCCTGTCTGTCCACCCTTCCAATGTATTCCAGCGACGCCGCGCGTCTTTTCGTCCTGTCTCCCGGTGGCCGCTTGGCGCGGATTGTCCAGGTACTCGCACTGCCTGGATGGCCCGGTGCGACCGTCACAGACTGAGGTCATGAGCACTTCGACGACATCGACCCCCATGGGCCTACTCACCGACAAGATCGCACTCGTGACCGGCGCGGGCCGGGGCATCGGCGCCGCTTCGGCCAGGCTCTTCGCCGCCGAAGGCGCGAAGGTCGTGCTGACAGCGCGTACGGAAACGGAGCTGCGGGCCGTGACCGAGGAGATACGGGCCGAGGGCGGCACCGCCGATTACGTGGTGTGCGACCTCGCCGACGCCGCGAGTGTCCGTGGCGCCGTCGACACCGTACTGAGTCTGCACGGCCGGTTGGACATCGCCTTCAACAACGCGGGGGTGTCCGTGCCGCCCGCCCCGCTCGCCGATGTTCCGGAGGCGGACTTCGATCTGATCCTCTCGGTCAACCTCAAGGGCTGCTGGCTGGCGATGGCGGCCGAGATAGCGGCGATCCGCTCGACCGCCGGGTCCGGCGCCATCGTCAACAACAGCAGCGTCGGCAGCCTGCGCGGCAACCCGACCCTGCCGGCGTACGGCGCGGCCAAGCGCGCGGTGAACAGCCTCACCGAGTCCGCCGCCGTCTCGTACGGCCCGGAGGGGATCCGCGTCAACGCCGTCGCCCCCGGCACCACCATGACCGAGATGATCAAGCGATGGGTCGCCTACGAGCCCGACCTTCTCACGCGGCTCAACGCCAAGACCCCGCTCCGGCGCCCCGCGGAGCCGTACGAGGTGGCCGAGGCGGCAGCGTGGCTGCTCAGTGACCGGGCGTCGTACGTCAGTGGCGTGGTGCTGTCGGTCGACGGCGGCATGCAGGCGTAAGGGGGCAGGGTGATGCCCCCACCAGCACGGATCCTCGCCGTGAAGGCCTCCTCACCGTGACGGCCTCCTCGCAATGAACGCCTCCTCGCCGTGAACGTCCTCATGGTGGCCCGTCGCCCCGGGCATGTTCCTGGCGCAGCAGTTCCTCGCGATCCGTGAGGCGGTCCAGGCCCAGGACCGCGCGGGTCATCCGCGGGTTGTGCCGCAGGCTCGCGCGGTGCCGGTCCAGGAAGGCCCAGTACCCGGCCGTGTACGGGCAGGCGTGTTCGCCCACGCGCTCGGTGGGCCGGTAGGCGCACGGGCCGCAGAGGTCGCTCATGCGGTTCACATAGGCGCCGCCCGAGGTGTACGGCTTCGTGGTCATCCGGCCCCCGTCGGCGTACTGGGACATGCCGATGACGTTCGGCAGCATGACCCAGTCGTAGCCGTCCACGAAGCAGCGGTGGAACCAGTCCGTGACGGCCGCCGGATCCCAGCCGCGCTGGAGCGCGTGGCTGCCGAGGATCATCAGCCGGGGGATGTGATGGGTCCACCCCGTGTCGCGCACCTGCGCCAGTACCGTCGACAGACAGCGCGCCGTGACGGCGTCGGCGTTCAGATCGAGAAACCAGTCGGGCAGGGGCGCCCGGTGCCGCAGGGCGTTGTGATGCCGGTAGTCCTCGCCGAAGTACCAGTACAGCTGCCATACGTACTCGCGCCAGCCGGCGATCTGACGGACGAATCCCTCCGCGCTGTTCAGCGGCGCCTCCCCCGCACGCCAGGCGGCCTCGGCGCGCGCCACGCATTCGGCGGGGTCGAGCAGGCCCAGATTGAGGGAGGACGAGAGCAGGCTGTGGCTCATCACCGGGTCGTCCGCCAGCATCGCGTCCTCGTACGGGCCGAAGGCGCCGAGGCGGTGCGTGATGAAGCGGCGGAGCGCGGTCAGGGCCTCGCGGCGGGTCGCGGGGAACAGCCGGGGGCTGTCTCGACCCACGAACGCGACATCGCCGTCCCGTTCCCAGCGGTCGAGATCACGGCGCACCTCGTCGTCGATCCCGTCCTCGCGCGGCCGGTAGGGGGCGGGGACATCCAGGGTCCGCGCTCCGCGGGGCGGTGGCTCACGGTTGTCCTGGTCGAGGTTCCACCGTCCGCCGGCCGGGCGGTCTCCGTCGATGAGCAGATCGTGGCCGCGTCGCACCCAGCGGTAGAAGTCCTCCTGCCGAAGCCGGTGGCCGTGCCGGCCGTCCGCCCAGGCCCGGAAGTCGTCGTGCGGGACGAGGAAGCCGCGGGCGGGCAGCACGGTGACATTCGGCAGCGAACGGACCAGGCTCAGGGCGGCCCACGAGGTCGGGTGATGGACCGTCACCTTGTCGTCCCCGACCGCCTGCCGCAGCCCCTCGCGGTAGGTGTCGGCGCGGATGTACCGCACACGTTCGCCGAGTTCGGCGGCGCGGTGGCGCATCGCGGAGAGCACGAGATGGGCTTTGGCCCGGTGGAAGCGACGTCGTCGGAAGACCGACCGCGACTCGATCACCACCAGCGGCGCGTCTTGAGCGGGCCCGCCCTCCCGTTCGCCGCGCTGTTCATGTCGGTCGCCGCGACCGGGTTCGATGAAGTGCGGGCCGAGCTGGTCGCCGAAGAGCCAGTGCGCTGTGCTCATGGTCGTAGCCTGACTCATCGGGCGGCAGGCGCCGTGGAGCGCGGCGCATCGCCGTGTCTCTCGCGGCGCCGCCAACAGCGACGCGGGCGTCGTACGTCAGTGGCCTGGCGCTGTCGGTCGATGGCGGCATGCAGGGGGGCGTCGTACGTTCGGTGGTCGGCCGAGGGGCGGGCGACGCCAATGCCGTCCGATCGGACGACCCGGTCCGGCACGGCGTCCCGGACCCCGTGGATCGCGCGCGGAAATCCGCTCGCTCGCGGAGCGGTACGGAGGGCAGCATGCGTGCATGAAATATTCCGGACCGCCGCGTTCCGAGGTGCGCGTACCCGCGCCGATTGCTGCCGTAGCCGGGGATCGGCCGCTTCTGCCCGTGTGGCAGAACGAGTTGGGTGGCTTGACCTTCCAGATCGGTAGCGGAGAGGAGCGGCTGTTCGCCAAGTGGGCGCCGGCGGGCTCGGGGCTGGACCTGGCCGCCGAGGATGCGCGCCTGCGCTGGGCCGGGCGTTTCGCGGCGGTGCCCCGGGTGCGGGACTACGGAGCTGACGAGGGGGGAGCCTGGCTCGTCACTCACGGGCTTCCTGGCGAGAGCGCCGTCAGTCCTCGGTGGAAGGCGGATCCGCGTCAGGCCGTTCGTGCGCTGGGGACAGGGCTGCGGGCTCTGCACGAGCGGCTGCCCGTAGCCGACTGTCCTTTCAGCTGGTCTGTCGATCACCGCTTGGAACGTGCCCGGCGCGCGGGTGTCGAGGTGCCCGCGGACCTGTCTCCGTACCCGCCGATCGACCACCTGGTCGTGTGCCACGGCGACCCCTGCGCGCCCAACACGCTGTTGGACGAGGAGGGTTCCTGGTCCGGACATGTGGACATGGGCACCCTCGGCGTCGCCGACCGATGGGCCGATCTGGCCGTTGCCACTTGGAACACCGGGTGGAATTACGGCCCGGGCTGGGAGGACGCCCTTCTCGACGCCTACGGCATCGATCCCGACCCGTACCGGATGGACTTCTACCGACGTTTGTGGAACGCGACGTGAGCACCCCGGGAGGGCGTGTGCCGTCGGTAGTCCTTCTCGGTGCTCCGCGAGCGCTCGTGCGCGGGGGTGGCGGGGGGCCGGGAGATGGAGGCGCACACTGAGGGCATGAGCAACTACCAAGGTCCCGCGACGCTTGTCGCCGGCGAATCCGAGATCGAAGTCCACGCCACGCTGAGCGCGAGTCTGTCCGGGGCGGTGCGGCAGTGGGGTGGCAGCGTGCAGACCTCGGACGCGGGGGAGGCCTTCTACGCGGCCTTGGACAGCGACGATGTGAAGATCCGCTTCCCCGACGGCCGGGAGGGGACGGTCGTGGCCACGCACACCGCCATCGGCAGCGGACGGCTACGGGTGTCGGGGAGCGGCACGATTCCCTTCTAGGCTTGTCGTCGCGTTCCATCAGTCGTTCAGTTGTACGAGAGCCTCGCCCGGGCCCTGAACCAGCGAGGCGCCGAGCGCCGGTAGGTCAGGCTTCCGGAGGCAGGAGAGTCCGCCCGGCAGCGCCTGCACGTGCGTGACGAGGCGCGGAGGCGGGGAGACGCAGGTCACATCCGTCCATGTCACAGGGGGTCGGGCTACCCCGTCTCAAGAGGTGTAGCCACTGACGACCACGGAGGACACACCATGGACGCGCGACTGAACTTCTTCGCCGGCCCGACCGCCGGCAAGGCCCTCAAGCACCTCATGGCGGCGGGCAAGGTGATCAAGGACTCACCGCTGCCGGCCGCGACGCAGGAGCTGGTGGCGCTGCGCGTGAGCCAGATCAACGGCTGCGCCGTCTGCATCGACATGCACACCAAGGAGGCCGCCGCTGCCGGCGAGACCTCGGTGCGGCTGAACCTGGTGGCGGCGTGGCGGGAGGCCACGGTCTTCACCGAGGCCGAGCGTGCCGCGCTGGAGTTGGCGGAGGAGGGAACCCGGGTCGCCGATGCGGCCGGCGGGGTCAGCGACGCGGTGTGGGCAGATGCCGCCAAGCACTACGACGAGGAGCAGCTCACCGCCCTGGTGGTCCTGGTCTCCTTCATGAACATGGTGAACCGGCTGAACGTCATCACCCAGCAGCCGGCCGGCGACTACGAGCCCGGGCAGTTCCACTGAGCCCCAGAGGGGGTCAGGGGGAGGAGTCAGCGTGAGCAAGGTCGAGGACTTCGAGGAGCTGCGGCCGCTGCTGTTTTCGATCGCCTACCGGATTCTGGGCAGCGTGAGTGAGGCCGAGGACGCGGTGCAGGAGACGTGGCTGCGCTTTGACGGCTCGGCGACCCGGCCCACCTCGACCAAGGCTTTTCTGTCGGCCACGGTGACACGGCTCTCGATCGATGTGCTGCGTTCCGCGCGGGTGCGACGGGAGGAGTACGTCGGGCCGTGGTTTCCCGAGCCGCTGCTGAGCGATCCGTATCAGGATCCGGCGCGGTCGGCGGAGCTGGCCGACTCCGTGTCGATGGCTGCGCTACTGCTGCTGGAGCGGCTCAGCCCGCTGGAGCGGGCGGTTTTCTTGCTGCGGGAGGTGTTCGCCTTCGGATTCGACGAGGTTGCCGCGGCGGTGGGGCGTTCGGAGGCGGCATGCCGGCAGTTGCTGGTGCGGGCACGGCGGCATATGGAGGCCGGGCGGCCGCGGTTCGCAGCGGACCGTCAGGAGCGGCAGAGGCTGGCGGCGCGGTTCTTCGACGCGCTGGAGAACGGAGATGTGGGCGGGCTGCGGAAGCTACTGGCCGCCGACGTGCAGCTGGCCGGGGACGGCGGCGGCAAGGCCCCGCAGCTGGCCAAGGCCGTCATGGGCGCGGACAACGTGGCCCGGGTGCTGGGCTCGGTCTTCCCCTGGCTGATGCGGATCGGCGTGACGTTCGAGCCGCACGAGGTCAACGGCCAGCCCGGCGCGACCTTCCGCGACCGGGACGGCAAGATCCTGTACACCCTGGTCCTCGAGGTGCTCGACGGGCGGATCCAGACCATCCGTGGGGTGATCAATCCCGACAAGCTCGGCCACCTCGGGCCGGTCGCCGACGCCTGGGCCATCGATCGCGAGATGAAGCAGGCCCGCCGGCGGATGAACTGACCTCGACCGTGGTGCTGACAGGGCCTGGAGAGCTCACGTCCGTCGGGCAGGGTGCGGGGCCGGTGGGCTGCCGGGTTCCGGCAACCGCACCGGGGCGCGTCAGTGGTGGATCGACAGTTCCGTACGGGTCAGCCGCTCACCCGTGCCGCCCCATCTCAGCGCGATGATCTCGGCCATGATCGCCACCGCCGTCTCCTCGGGGGTGCGGGCGCCGAGGTCCAGGCCGATCGGGGCGGAGAGCCGGGCGAGGGCGCTCTCGCTCACCCCCGCCTCGCGCAGCCGGGTCAACCGGTCCTCGTGGGTGCGGCGGCTGCCCATGGCGCCGATGTAGCGGGCAGGGGTGCGCAGGGCTCGTTCCAGCAGCGGGACGTCGAACTTCGGGTCGTGGGTGAGGACACAGATGACCGTGTCCTCGTCCACCGGGTGTTCTTCGAGGAAGAGATGCGGCCACTGGACGACCAGCTCATCGGCGTCGGGGAACCGCTCGCGGGTGGCGAAGACAGGGCGGGCGTCACAGACCGTGACGTGGTAGCCGAGGAACTTCCCGATCCGCGCGACCGCGCCCGCGAAGTCGATCGCGCCGAACACCAGCATGCTGGGCGGCGGCGCGAAGGACTGGACGAAGACCGCGAGCTGGTCCATGCGCTGCTCGCCGTTGCGGCCGATGTGTACGACTCCGGTGTGGCCCTGCGCGAGCATGCCACGGGCCTGTTCGGTGATCGCGGCGTCCAGCCGCGCGTTGCCGAGGGTGCCCGCCGCCCCGGCCGCGTCGGGGGCGACGACAAGGTTTCCGCCCGGGTACGCGTCGCCAGAGAGCACCGAAGCGACCGCGACCGGGCGCCCCCTGGCGATGTGGCCGAGGACGGCCGGCAGCTCGGGAAAGTGGTCGTCGTCGGCCGGACGTACGAGGATGTCGACGACCCCGCCGCAGGTCAGCCCCGCCTCCAGCGCGTCGTCATCACTCACGCCGTACGTTTTCAGCACCGCCTCGCCCGAGGCGAGGACCTCCCGGGCGACCTCGTACACCGCGCCCTCGACGCAGCCCCCGGACACGCTGCCGCGCACCTCTCCGCTCTCGGCGACCGCCATCGCGGCGCCCGGCTGCCGTGGCGCCGATTTCCAGGTCCGGACGACGGTGGCCACCGCGAAGCGCACTCCGGCGGAGTGCCAGGAGGCGAGGCCCTCGGCGATGTCCCGCATGCGCGCGCTCCCTTTCGCCGGCCGTCCCCGCCGAGCCAGAACTCGCCCACCCCCCGCCAAGCGCAGCGTGTGTATACCGACAAACAATGTCAACCACGACTTAAGCGACACCTTAAGTCGCTGTTGACTTTCCGCACCCCGAAGCGCCCACTGACGGTGCGTGACGGGGGCCGTTAAGGGGCGACGTCGCGAGAGCGAGAGAAGGATCGCTGATGCAGGTTCCCGCGCCATTCGAGTACGAACGCGCCACCAGCGTCGACCAGGCGATCGGGCTGCTCGACCGGCTGGGCGACACCGCGCGGCTGGTGGCCGGCGGTCACAGCCTGCTCCCGATGATGAAGCTGCGTCTCGCCAACTTCGAATACCTGATCGATATCAACGATCTCTCCGACGAGCTGGCCTATATCGCGGTCGAGCAGGACCTGATCCGGATCGGCGCGCTGACCCGCCACCGCGAGCTGCTGGAGTCCGCCGCGCTCGCCAGGACGTTCCCGATCTTCGCCGACGCGGAGCGGGTGATCGCCGACCCGGTGGTGCGTAACCGTGGCACGCTCGGCGGTTCGCTCTGCCAGGCCGACCCCTCCGAGGACCTCTCCGCCGTGTGCACGACCCTCGGCGCGAGCTGCGTGATCCAGGGCGGCGACGGCCGGCGCGTGGTGACGATGGAGGAGTTCCACCGGGGACCGTACGAGACGGCCGTCGGCGACGCCGAGATGCTGGTCGAGGTCCGCTTCCCGGTCCGGCCGAACGGTTCGAGCGCGTACGAGAAGGTCGAGCGGCGCGCGGGCGACTGGGCGGTGGTCTCGGCCGGCGCGGCGGTCTGGCTGGACGGCGTGGTCATCTCCGACGCCCGCGTCGGACTGGCGGCGGTCGGGCCCAACACCACGGGGCTGCCGGAGATCTCCCGGGCGCTGCGCGCGCGGCTGCCGTCGGAGGAGCTGTACGCCCAGGCCGGCACGATCGCGGCGGCCTCCTGCGAACCGGTCACCGACCGCCGGGGCAGCGCCGAGTACAAGCGCCATCTCGCCAAGGAACTGACCGTACGCGCGCTGCGCCGCTCCGTCGCCCGCGCCAGGGCGGACCGGGCCGCCAGGGGCCCCGAAGCAGCCAAGGCCCCGGAAGGACCCGGTACGGCGCCCGGCACATGGTCCGGTCCGCCGTCAGGTCCGCCGTCCGGCCCACAGTCCGGTCCACGGTCCAGCCCGCCGTCCGGTCCGCCGTCCGGTCCGCGCTCCGAGGGACAGGAAGACTGATCATGCAGGTCACGATGACCGTCAACGGCGACGAGGTCACCCGTGAGATCGAGGGACGGCTGCTCCTCGTCCACTTCCTCCGTGACCATCTCGCCCTTACCGGCACCCACTGGGGCTGCGACACCAGCAACTGCGGCACCTGCGTCGTCTGGATGGACGGCGAACCGGTGAAGTCCTGCACGGTCCTGGCCGCGATGGCCGGCGGGCATGACATACGGACCGTCGAGGGCCTGGAACAGGACGGCCGGCTCGACCCCGTACAGCAGGGCTTCATGGAGTGCCACGGCCTCCAGTGCGGCTTCTGCACCCCGGGGATGATGATGGCCGCGCGAGCGCTGCTCGACCGCAACAAGGACCCTTCCGAACAGGAGATACGGGAGGCCGTCTCCGGCCAGATCTGCCGCTGCACCGGATACACCTCCATCGTCCGCGCCATCCAGTGGGCCGCCGCGGAAGAGGCGGGCACCCGCACCACCACGGCCGCCGCCGGAGGGAGCGAGTCATGAGCACCATCGCCGGCCATCCCTCCGCTCCCCCCGCCGACCCCGTCACCGCGTTCACCGACAACGACCGGAAGCCCGTCGGCCACGGCCGGATGCTGCGCAAGGAGGACCCGCGCTTCATCCGTGGCAAGGGCCGCTACGTCGACGACGTACAGCTGCCGGGCATGCTGCATCTCGCCGTCCTGCGGTCCCCGATGGCCCACGCGCGGGTCGTGAGCGTCGATACGAGCCTGGCCGAGGCACATCCGAAGGTGAAGCTCGTCGTCACCGGCGCGATGCTCGCCGAGAAGGGCCTCGCGTGGATGCCGACGCTCTCCAACGACGTACAGGCCGTGCTCGCCACCGACAAGGTGCGCTTCCAGGGCCAGGAAGTCGCGTTCGTCGTCGCCGAGGACCGCTACGCGGCGCGTGACGCGCTGGAGCTGATCGACGTCGAGTACGAACAGCTCGACCCGGTCGTCGATGTCCGCCGGGCGCTGGAACCCGACGCCCCGGTCATCCGGGACGACCTCGAAGGCAAGACCGACAACCACTGCTTCGACTGGGAGACCGGCGACGAGGCGGCGACCGCCGCCGTCTTCGACCGCGCCGAGGTCGTGGTCAGCCAGGACATCGTCTATCCCCGGGTGCACCCGGCGCCGATGGAGACGTGCGGCGTGGTCGCCGACTACGACACGGTCGACGGCAAGCTCACGCTCTGGTCCACCAGCCAGGCCCCGCACGCGCACCGCACGCTGTACGCGATCGTGGCCGGGCTCCCCGAGCACAAGATCCGGGTGATCGCCCCCGACATCGGCGGCGGATTCGGCAACAAGGTGCCGATCTACCCGGGTTACGTCTGCGCGATCGTCGGTTCGCTGCTCACCGGAAAGCCGGTGAAGTGGATGGAGGACCGCTCGGAGAACCTCACCAGC
Source organism: Streptomyces sp. NPDC042201 (assembly GCF_055582185.1). Classification (NCBI taxonomy): domain Bacteria; kingdom Bacillati; phylum Actinomycetota; class Actinomycetes; order Kitasatosporales; family Streptomycetaceae; genus Streptomyces; species Streptomyces sp. NPDC042201. The sequence continues at coordinate 22,256 of NZ_JBVJDS010000016.1, forward strand.
ACCGGCTTCGCGCGCGACTACGTCATGCGGGGCGAGATCGCGGCGACCAGGGAGGGCCGGATCCTCGCGATCCGTACGCATGTCCTCGCCGACCACGGCGCGTTCAACGGCACGGCGGCGCCGCTGAAGTATCCGGCCGGCTTCTTCGGGGTGTTCACCGGCAGTTACGACATCGAGGCCGCGTACTGCAAGATGACCGCCGTCTACACCAACAAGGCGCCGGGCGGCGTGGCGTACGCCTGTTCGTTCCGGATCACCGAGGCGGTCTATCTGGTCGAGCGGATCGTCGACTGCCTCGCGTACGAGCTGGACATGGACCCGGTGCGGCTGCGGCTGAAGAACTTCATCAGGCCCGAGCAGTTCCCGTACCGGACGAAGACGGGCTGGGTGTACGACTCCGGGAACTACGAGCCGACCATGCGGCTGTCGATGCGGCTGGCCGGGTACGACGAACTGCGTCGCGAGCAGGCCGAGAAGCGGGCCCGCGGTGAACTGATGGGCATCGGCGTCGCGTTCTTCACCGAAGCCGTGGGCGCCGGACCGCGCAAGGACATGGACATCCTCGGCCTCGGCATGGCGGACGGCTGTGAGCTGCGGGTGCATCCGACGGGCAAGGCGGTGGTCCGGCTCTCGGTCCAGACGCAGGGGCAGGGCCACGAGACGACGTTCGCGCAGATCGTCGCCGAGGAGATCGGGATTCCGCCCGCCGACATCGAGGTGGTGCACGGCGACACCGACCAGACTCCGTTCGGTCTTGGTACGTACGGCAGCCGCTCGACACCCGTCTCGGGAGCGGCGGCGGCGCTGGTGGCCCGCAAGGTACGGGACAAGGCGCGGATCATCGCCTCCGGAATGCTGGAGGTCTCGGTGGCGGACCTGGAGTGGGAGAAGGGGTCCTTCCATGTCATGGGCGACACGTCAAAAGCGGTGACCATCCAGGACATCGCGATGCGGGCGCACGGCGCCGGCGATCTGCCCGAGGGCATCGAAGGCGGGCTGGAAGCGCAGATCTGCTACAACCCGGAGAACCTCACCTATCCGCACGGCGCGTACATCTGTGTCGTGGACATCGACCCGGGGACCGCGCAGGTGAAGATCCGCCGGTTCGTCGCGGTGGACGACTGCGGTACGCGCATCAACCCGATGATCATCGAGGGGCAGGTGCACGGCGGGCTCACCGACGGTGTCGGGATGGCGCTGATGGAGATGATCGCCTTCGACGAGGACGGCAACTGCCTCGGTGGCTCGCTGATGGACTATCTGATCCCGACGGCGCTCGAAGTGCCCACGTGGGAGACCGGGTTCACGGTGACTCCCTCGCCGCACCACCCCATCGGGGCGAAGGGCGTCGGCGAGTCCGCGACGGTGGGATCCCCGCCGGCCGTGGTGAACGCGGTCGTGGACGCGCTGCGGCCGTACGGCGTCCGGCACGCCGATATGCCGCTGACGCCGTCGCGGGTGTGGGACGCGATGCGGGGGCGGCCGACACCGCCGATCTGAGCGGTACGAACGGTACGAACGGTACGGAGGTGCCGATGACGATCACGACCACGCGGGTGGCGGCCCGCATGCGGGAGCTGACCGCCGATCGCGTGCCGTATGTGCACGCGACGGTAGTACGTGCCCAGGTGCCCAGCTCCGCCAAGGCGGGCGACGAGGCGATCGTCATGCGGGACGGGTCGATCGACGGCTTCGTGGGTGGTGTGTGCGCCGAGGAGTCCGTCCGTACGGCCGCGCTCGGTGTCCTCGACGGCGACGGGCCCGTACTGCTGCGGGTGCTGCCGGAGGGCGAGCCCGGCTTTCCCGAGTCACCGGGCGCGCGGGTCGTGGTGAACCCGTGTCTGTCCGGAGGCGCGCTGGAGATCTTCCTGGAGCCGCGACTGCCGCCGCCGCTGCTCGAGATCGTCGGCCGGACACCGGTCGCGGAGTCCCTCGTCGCGATGGCGGAGCTGCTCGGGTACGCGACGGCCCGGTCGCTGCCCGGCGAGCTGTCCGACCACACGGACGCGGTGATCGTCGCCAGCCACGGCCGGGACGAGGACGAGTCGCTGCGCGCCGCGCTGGACGCGGGGGTCGGCTATATCGCGTTGGTCGCGAGCCGTCGGCGGGGCACGGCGGTCCTGGACGAGCTGGGGCTGACCGGCGAGGCACGGGAGCGGATCAGCACCCCGGCCGGGCTCGACATCGGGGCCAGGACGGGTCCGGAGGTGGCGCTGTCGATCCTGGCGGAGGTCATCAGCAGGAACAGTAAAGCCAGGAACAGCAAGGCCATCGGCGGGAACAGGGAGATTTTCAGCGGCGGGACCGACCGGTGAACGCCGTGTTCGCGGACGCCGACGACGTACGGCGCCGTCTCGACGGCGTGGACTATCTGGTCGATGAGGGCACGGCCACCGCGCTGTTCCTCGCCCTGACCCTCGACCGGCCGCTGCTGGTCGAGGGGGAGCCCGGAGTCGGCAAGACCACATCCGCGAAGGCGCTGGCCGAGGCGATGGGCGCCCCGCTCATCCGCCTGCAGTGCTACGAGGGACTGACAGCCGCCGAGGCGCTCTACGAGTGGAACTACCAGCGGCAGCTGCTCGCCATCCGGCTCGCCGAGTCGCGCGACGAACGGCTCACCGACGCCGATCTGTTCACCGAGGAGTTTCTCCAGGACCGGCCCATCCTGCGGGCGATCCGCCACGAAGGGCCCGTACCGCCGGTCCTGCTGATCGACGAGATCGACCGCGCCGACGACGAATTCGAGGCGCTGCTGTTCGAGTTCCTCGGCGAGGCCGCGATCACCATCCCCGAGCTGGGCACGTTCGCGGCGGCCCGGCGTCCGGTGGTGGTCCTGACCTCCAACCGGAGCCGCGAGCTGCACGACGCGCTGCGCCGGCGCTGCCTGTACCACTGGATCGCCTTTCCGGCGGCCGGACGGGCGGCGGAGATCCTACGCCGGTCGGTGCCCGCCGCGAACGAGCCGCTGATCGCCTCGGCCGCCGATTTCGTCGGCCGGGTCAGACGGCTCGACCTCGACAAGGCGCCGGGCATGGCGGAGACCATCGACTGGGTCTCCGCGCTGTCGGTGCTGGGGGCCTCGGAACTGGTACACGCCGACATCGTGCGCACCCTCAGCGCCCTCGCCAAGAGCCCGGACGACCACACCACGATCGTGGACGCGCTGGACGAACTGGGCTACGCGGAGCCTGCCTCGGCGTAACGCGCGCCCCGGCCGACCAGGGAGGAACCTATGAAGATCGACAACGAGTTCACCGTCGGGGTGCCCATCGACCGGGCCTGGGAGGCGCTCACCGACCTGGAGGGCATCGCGCCCTGTATGCCGGGCGCGCAGCTGACGGGTGTCGACGGGGACGTCTACAGCGGCAACGTGAAGATCAAGGTGGGCCCCGTGATCAGTCAGTACGCGGGGACCGCGCAGCTCGTCGAGAAGGACGAGGCGGCACACCGCGCCGTGATCCGGGCCAGGGGGAAGGACTCCCGGGGCGCGGGGAACGCGACGGCGCTGATCGACGCGGTGCTGCACGCGCAGGGCGCGGGGACGGTGGTCACCGTCGCGACCGATCTGAACGTCACGGGCAAGATCGCCCAGTTCGGCAGCGGGATGATCCAGGAGGTGTCGGTGAAGCTGCTGGGCCAGTTCGTCCAGAACCTGGAAGCGGAACTGCACGTGGCGCCCGGTGCGGCTGCCGCTCCTGCTCCTGCTCCTACTCCTGCTCCGGGACCGGTGGCCCGGCCGCCCGAGACCGGCCCAGTGGCAGGCCCGGCGGCAGGCACAGCGGCAGGCACGGCGGCCGGCACGACGAGGGGCCACAGCGCGGCGGCCCGTACGGCGAGGGGCCGTAGCGCGAGCCATGGCGCCGGAATCGTCGAAAGCGCGGCACCCGCCTCCGCTTCGGTACGGGCGTCGGCGGCGGCCCCCGCCGGGGCGACCCCGACCGCCGCGGACAGAATCGAGCAGCAGCGGCAGCGACAGCAGCACGCCCCGCATGACCTGCACGATCAGCAGGGCCAGCAGGAGCCCCCGCCGCTCGATCTGATGACTCTCGCGGGCAGCTCCATGTACAAGCGGTTCATCCCCATCATCGCCGCCGTGCTGGTGGCGGCCGCTCTGATCGTCTACTTCGTTGCCCGCTGATCCGGCCGCACCGCCGCTGCTGCGGGGCGTCGACCGGGCCGCCTTCGCCGTGGCCTTCGCGACGCGGCTGCGCTCGCGCGGTCTGCCCGTGGGCTTCACCCCGGTCGAGGACTTCGTACGGGCACTGGGCGCCGCGCCCCCGCGCTCGCGCGGTCGGCTGTACTGGACCGCCCGGATCACTCTCGTACGCGACCACGCCGGCCTTGCCGTCTTCGACGCCGTATTCGCCGCCGTGTTCGAGGACGCGGTCCTTGCGACGGACCCGAACGCCCGCCGCCGTGGACCCGCCGGCTCTCCGGCCGACGACGAACGCCGCGGCTCCCTGCCGACGGCGGCGCCCGAGGACAGCCCGCCGGGCTCGGGCGGGCTGCCGTGGGTGACGCTGCCACGGGCGGTGGCCGACGACGAGGACTCCGACGGCGTGCTCACCACGCCCCAGCGGCTGCCGAGCGAGCTCGCGGGACTCGTCGACGTACCGTTCGAGCTGCTCGGTCCCGAGGAGACCGCGCTGCTCGGCCGGTGGCTGGAGTCGGCCGTACGGACCTGGCCCACCCGGCGGTCGCGACGGTTCGCTCCGGGGCGGGGCCGCGGCCGGATCGCGCTCCGGCCGACCCTCGCGCGCTCCCGGCGCACCGGCTGGGAGCCGATGGAGCCCGTACGGGTCACCCCCGTCGACACCCCGCGCCGCGTCGTCATGCTGTGTGACGTCAGCCGGTCCATGCAGGCCCAGGCCGTCGCATATCTCCATCTCATGCGCGCGCTCGCGATGACCGCGGACGCCGAGGTCTTCGCCTTCGCCACCTCGCTCACCCGGCTGACCGCCATCCTCCGCCACCGCTCGGCCGAGGTCGCGATCGACGGCGCGACGGCGCAGGTCACCGACCGCTTCGGCGGCACCAGGATCGCGACCTGCCTCGGGACGCTGCTCGCCTCGCACCACGGCGGCGCGCTGCGCGGCGCGATCGTGATCATCGGTTCGGACGGCTGGGACGGGGACAGCCCGGAACAGCTCGCCACGGCGATGGCCAGACTGCGCCGACGCGCCTACCGGGTGATCTGGATGAACCCCCGCGCCTCGGCGCCCGGCTTCGAGCCGCGTGTCGCCACGATGGCCGCGGCGCTGCCGTACTGCGACGCGCTGCTGCCCGCGGACAGCTTCCGCTCGCTCGCGCGGGTGATCGGCGAGGTCTCGCGGTGCGTGAGCCGTACGAGCGCCGTACGGAACAGTCGTGCCGGGGACAGCGGCGGCGTCAGCTCCACAACGTCACATGGATCGCGGGGCGGAACCGTCCCGCCGTGACCCCCGAGCCCCGCAGCATCGCCTGGATCGCGCGGGGCGTGGCGACGAAGCGGATCAGCTCGGCCGCGGCGGGCGGCGCGCTCCGCCCCGCGAGCGCGAGGATGCTCCAGGAGCCCTTGGCGGGCAGCGGCGGCCCCGACAGCTGCGTGAGATCGCCGGTGGCGAGATCCTGCGCGACCGCGAAGGACAGCCCCAGCGCCACCCCCCTGCCGTGCTTGGCCTCCTCCAGCGCCGCGGCGTGGCTCTGGAAGATCCGCTGGTGCTCCTCGTCCACCATGAGCTGACGCAGAACTGTGGGGACGAGCCCGATCCGGCCGGCCGCCGAGGGACCGAGCAGCCAGGTCTGCTGGCGCAGTTCGCTCGCGCTCGCCCGCTTCGTGGCGAGCGGATGGTGCGGTCCGACAACCCCCATGATCTGGTAATTGAGGAAGGGCGTGCTGGAGACCGCCTCATCCACGTCTGCGGGCCGGGGGCCGAGGGCGACATCGACCGCGCGGTTGAGCAGGAGCGCGTTGAACCGCTGCGGGCTGTGCACGCTCAGCTCGACGTCCAGATCGTCGGCCCGGCTCGTGAACAGGTCGATGAGGCCGGGCGCCGCGTGCTCCGCGAAGAGGCTCGACGCGGCGACGCGCAGCAGCCGGCGTCCCGAGCCGGCCTGGCTGACCTCCAGGACGGTGCGGTCCTGGAGCCCGAGCAGTTCCGCCGCCCGGCTGGCCAGCCGCAGGCCACCGGGGGTGAAGGCCAGCCCGGCGCCTGTCCGGGTGAACAGCTGGTCCCCGAGCTCCTTGCGCAGATGTGCGACATGCAGGGAGACCGCGGCCTCGGACACCGACAGATCCGCCGCGGCCGCCTTGACCGAGCCGAGGCGGACGACCGCCGCGAAGGCACGCAGCTGAGTAGGCGTCATAGCTGCCTCCCAGCGAGCCGAGCCGACGGTCTGCCACGGCGGCCATGGCTGTGGCGACTGTGGCGACCATGGCGCCGTGCCTCAAATTATCCCCTGTCCTGGCGGGCGGCCACAGGACGTCATTCCCCACCCGCCCCGGTGACGGTGAACCGGGCGTGCAGCTCGCGGGTGTGGTCCACCTGCCGTACCGGCCCGGTCAGCAGGGCTCCGGCGGTGAGCCGGATGTCGGTGCTGGAGGCCGCCAGGCACAGCTCCAGCTCTCCCGGCTCGACGACGCGCCGCCCGTCGCGGCCGGTGAAGGAGGCGAGATCGGCGGGTACGGTCACCTCGACCCTGACCAGCTCGTCCGGTTCCAGGGGGAGCCGGACGTACCCGACCAGGCGCCGCACCGGCTGGACGACCGAGGCGACCAGGTCGCGCAGATACAGCTGGACCACTTCGACGCCCGCCCGGCTCCCGGTGTTGCGGACGGTGAAGGACAGCCGTACGGACCCGTCCGTACCGGCCTCCAGCGTGTCACCGGTCTCCCGCGAGTCACCCGTCTCCAGGTCCGACCAGACGAACGAGGTGTACGTCAGCCCGTGCCCGAAGCCGAAGGCGGCCGTGGGGTCGATGCTGGAGACCTCGCTGACCTGGGCCAGCGTGGCCGCCAGATAGGTGGAAGGCTGGGCGCCGGGGAGCCGTGGGACGCTCACGGGAAGCCGCCCCGACGGGTTGATCCGTCCGCTCAGCACTCCGGCGAGCGCCGGTGTGCCCTCCTGCCCGGGGAAGAAGGACTGCACGATCGCGCCCGCTTCCGTGGCGGCCCGGCCGAGGGCGTACGGGCGTCCCGCCAGCAGCGTCACCACCACCGGCGTACCGGTGTCGAGCAGGGCGTCCAGCAGCTGCCGCTGTACGCCGGGCAGGTCGAGGGTCTCCGCGTCGCAGCCCTCCCCGCTGGTGCCGCGGCCGAAGAGCCCCGCCCGGTCGCCCAGGGCCGCGACGACCACGTCCGCGTCGCGGGCCACCCGTACGGCCAGGGCGAACCCGTCGGTGCCGGTGGAGTCGACTCCCGCCCCCGGCGCGGTGACGATCTCGCTGTCCGGGAACTCCGCGGCCAGGGCCTGCCGCAGCGTGGGCAGCTCGACGCCGGCCTCGGTGCCCGGGTGCTGGGCACCGACATGGACCGGGAAGGAGTAGCAGCCCAGGACGGCCATCGGGGTGTCGGCCTGTGGACCGATGAGCGCGATCCTGCGGGGCCTGTCCAGTGGCAGCGTCCCGTCGTTGCTCAGCAGGATCACCGACTGCTCGGCGAGACGGCGGGAGATGGCGCGGTGCGCGGGGGAGTCGAGGCCGACCGTGCCCCGCAGCCGCTGAGGATCATGGAGCGCGGCGTCGGCCAGGGCCGGCGGCACCGGGCTCCAGTCAGGGTCGAGCAGCCCCAGCCGCGCCTTCTGCGCCAGGACCCGGCGCAGCGCGCGGTCGATCACCTCTTCCGGCAGCCGCCCGGCGGCGACCGCGTCGCGCAGCGGCTGTCCGAAAGTCTTCACGGTGGGCAGTTCCACATCGACCCCGGCGGTCAGGGCCGCGGCCGCGGCCCCGCCCCAGTCGGCGGCCACGCCGTGCAGGGTCTTGAGGAAGGCGATGCCGAAGTAGTCGGCCACCACCGTGCCTTCGAAGCCCCAGGTGTCGCGGAGCAGACCGGTCAGCAGGTCCTCGTCGGCGGCGCAGGGCACCCCGTCGGTGTCGGTGTACGCGTGCATGACCGACCGTACGCCGCTCTCCCGCACCGCCATCTCGAACGGGGGGAGCATGACATCGGCGCGTTCCCTGGCGCCCATGCTCACCGGGGCGAGGTTGCGCCCGCCACGGGAGGCCGAGTAGCCCACGAAGTGCTTGAGGGTGGCCACGATCCCGGCGGACTCCAGGCCCTGGATATAGGCGGTGGCGATCGTGCCGACGAGATAGGGGTCCTCGCCGATGGTCTCCTCGACCCGGCCCCAGCGCGCGTCGCGCACCACGTCGAGCACCGGGGCGAGGCCCTGGTGGAGGCCCACCGACCGCATGTCGTGGCCGATCGCGCCCGCCATCTCCCGGACCAGAGCGGGGTTGAACGCCGCGCCCCACGACAGCGGGACGGGGTAGGTGGTGGCGCCCCAGGCGGTGAAGCCGGCCAGGCACTCGTCGTGCGCCATGGCGGGGATGCCGAAGCGGTTGGCCGCCACGACGCGCTCCTGGGTGCGCATCAGGGACAGCGCGCCCAGAGCCGGGTCCACCGGGACCGTGCCGAACGGCCGGGTCAGCTGGCCGAGCCCGTGCGGGAGGAGTTCGTCGAGGGTGGGCGGCCGGTCCATGTCGTGCTGGTGCGGGGCGACTTCGGCGCCGTCGTTGGAGGCCCCGGCCCACAGGCCGTACAGCTGCGCGAGTTTCTCCTCCAGGGTCATGGCGGAGATCAGCTTCTCGACCCGTGCCGCGCGCTGATCCTGAAGGTCGTGCGTCGAGGTACCGGAGCGGATGTCGGCGGTCACGTTGTCGGTCACTTTCCTCCGACGCCCATGAGCCCCTGGACCAGGGCGCGGCGGGCGAACAGGTAGACGAGCAGGACGGGCAGCGTGGACAGGACCACGGCTGCCAGCAGGCCGGGGATGTTGATCCCGTACTGGGTCTGGAAGTTGTAGAGCCCGAGGGTGAGCACCTTGGTGTTCTCGGACTGGGTCAGTACGAGGGGGAAGAGGAAGCCGTTCCACGCCTGGAGGGCAGAGAAGACCACGATGGTCGCCAGCCCGCTCCTGGACAGCGGGACGACGAGCTGGAAGAAGACCCGCCGGGTGTCGGCCCCGTCGATGGCCATGGCCTCGAAGAGTTCGTCGGTGATGTCGCGCATGGTGCCGGTGAGGATGAGCGCGCAGACCGGCAGGCAGAACGCGGCGGTGGGCAGGATGACCCCGATGAGGTTGTCGTAGAGGCCCGCCTGGCTGATCACGTAGAACATGGGGACGATCACCGCCTGGGCGGGAATCGCCAGCCCCAGCAGGAAGAGCCGGAAGACGCGCGAGGTGGCCCGCCCTCGGTTCCGTACGATCGAGAAGGCCAGCGGCGGTACGAGAATCAGCACGATCGCCACGACACTCGTCGTGACGATCACGGTATTGAGGAAGTACCGGCCGAAGCCGTTGGAGAAGTCCTGGATGTAGTTGGACAGGGTGAAGCTGTCGGGGAACGACAGCGGACCGTTGGCGCTGTAGTCCGCGCGGGACTGCACGGTCGCGCCGAGCATCACATAGATCGGCAGGCCGACCAGGCACAGCCAGACCAGGACGCCCAGGCCCGCGAGGTAGTTGGGGCGGCCGTGCATCACAGGCCTTCCTTCGTGCCGGCCATCTTGTCGAAGCCGGAGATCCGCACCACGACCAGCGAGATGACCGTGGCCACGACGACCAGCAGCAGCGCGATGGCCGCGCCCGCGCCGAAGTCGAAGCCCTTGAACGCCTTTTGGTACATGTAGAAGGCGCTGATGGTGGTGTCGGTGCCCGGGCCGCCCTGGGTGAGGATCAGTACGGTGTCGAAGGTGGTGAGCCCGCCGACCACCATGAGGATCACCGACGTGATGATGGAGTTGCGCAGCTGCGGCAGCGTGATGTGGAAGAACTGCCGTACGGTCCCGGCGCCGTCGATGGCGGCCGCCTGGTAGAGGACCGTGGGGATCGCCCGCGTCGCGCCTTGGTAGATCAGCGCGTGCAGCGGGGTGAACTGCCAGGTGCTCACCAGGACGAGGACGCCGATGGCCCCGGTGCGTGAGCCCAGGAGATTGCCGTCCCCGAAGAGCCAGCGCGCCTGCGCGGGCACCCCGAAGTTGGGGTCGAGCAGCGCGCGCCACAGCACGGACACCGCCGTGGCGGACAGCAGCAGCGGGATGAAGAAGACCGCCGACAGTACGGCGCGGTTGCGCTGGGGACCGGCGGCCCAGACGCCGAGCAGGATGCTCAGGGGCGTCTGGACCAGTACGCCTAGCGCGGTGAGCAGCACACTCAGCCAGAGGCTTTTGATCATCACCGGGTCGTGGAACAGCGCGGTCCAGTTGTCGAGGCCCGCGAAGGCCGGCGACCCCAGACCGTTCCAGCTGGTGAAGGACAGCACGGCGACCAGCACCAGCGGAACGATCGCGAACAGGGCGAAGAACAGCGTGGCCGGCAGGGCCCAGCCCAGGCCGGGGCGGGCGACTCCGGGACCGGCCGGGCCCGGCGCCCGCGCCCGCCCGCCCTTCACCGGGGAGGCGAGGGAAACCATGTCGGATGTCACTCCCACTTCTCCGTTCCTGGTTCTTGGCTCACCGCTCTCAGGCGGTGGTCAGGGCCTGCATGGACGCGATGAAACCGGCCGCGTCGAGCTGCCCGTTGAAGAACTGCTGGACCGCCACGTAGATGGGCGTCATGTTCGCCGGCGGATACGCCTGGTCCCACGACAGCTGGAACGCGGGCGCCTTGTCGACCAGGTCGAACTGGTACTTCAGATACTCCGGGTTGTCCGCGGAGTCCAGGAAGGTGTCGGTGTTCGTGGTGGTGGGCAGATTGCCGATGGCCAGCTGGGCCTTCACGAACTCGTCCGAGTACATCAGCTTGAGGAACTTCGCGATGGCATCGGCGTGCTGGGTGCCCTTGCGCACCGAGTAGAAGTTGTTCGTGTTGCCGACGAGGTCGGCCGCGTCGCCCTTGCCGCCCGCGACGCTGGGGAAGGTGGTGTAGCCCAGGTCGTCCTTGGCGAAGTCGGGGTTCGCGTCCTGCTGGGTGGAGTACGCCCAGGAGCCCATCAGCTCGAAGCCCGCCTTGCCGCCGGCCAGCAGGGCCGGGGAGCCGCCGTCGGTGAACTTCACGGAGTCGTAGTTGGTGCCGAACGCGCCCGTGTCGATCAGTTCCTTCAGCATGCTCAGTGCCTTCTTGCTGTCGGCGCTCTCCCACACGCTCTTGTCGCCCGACAGGGCCTTCTCGAACAGCCCGGGGCCCGCGACGCGGTCGTAGAGATACTCGAACCACATCAGGGTGGGCCACTTGTCGCCGCCGCCGAGCGCGATCGGTGTGACGCCCTTCGCCTTCAGCTTCTTCACCGCGGCCAGCAGCTCGTCCCAGGTCTTCGGCTCCGCCACGTCGGCGTCCGCGAGCACCTCGCGGTTGTTGAACAGCAGGACCGGCTGGGTGCCGCGCATGGGCACCCCGTACGCCTTGCCGTCGACCACGGCGGTGTTGAAGACCGACGGCAGGAAGTTGGACTTGAGCCCCGGGTCCTTCTTGATCAGGTCGTCGAGCGGCATCAGGAGATCCGCCTTCACGAACGGCTGGATGCTGCCGCCGCCCCAGTTGAAGAAGACGTCAGGAGCCTGCGCGGTGCCGATGACGGTCTGGAGCTTCTGCTGGTAGTCCGCGCCGGGGACGGTGTCCAGGACGGCCTTGACTTCGGAGGTCTTGTTGAACGTCGCGACGATCTGCTTCTCGACCTTGTTCGCGGCGTCGCCGTAGACGAGTACGTGGAACTCGTCGGCGCTCGAAGAGGGGCCGCTGTTGCCGCAGGCTGCCAGGGACAGAGTCAGGACGAGCGCCGCGCCACCGGCGACGGCTCGGGGAAACCGTGCGCGTGTTGTCATCGATCGACCTCTCGAAAGTATCGGCCACTTTGCCGAAAGTCTCTGTCGAGCGACCGTAGGGTTCCCTCTCGGGAGGGTCAACAGCGGGGTCGCCGCGCTATCAAACCGTTACCAAGCGCCGGTGCCCTATCCTTCAACCCATGCGTGATGACAGGAGTGCGGGCCGAGTGACCCTGGCCCAGGTGGCTTCGCAAGCCGGCGTATCTCTTTCGACAGTTTCGAAAGTCCTCAACGGGCGGCCCGATGTCTCCGCTCCGACCCGGGTGAAGGTCGAAGAGCTGCTGGAAGAGCATGGATACCGGCGCTCCGCGCCCACTCCGCCCGAGTCACCGCTCATCGAGATCGTCTTCCACGAGCTGGACAGCACCTGGTCGATGGAGCTGATCAGGGGCGTACAGAACGTCGCCAAGGCGACCGGGATGAGCGTGGTGCTCACCGAGACCGGCACCCGCCACTCCCCGGGAGCCGACTGGGTCGAAGGAGTGCTGCGCCGCCGTCCGCTCGGGGTGGTCCTGGTCTTCTCCACCCTCCCTGACGACCTCAAGAAGAAGCTATGGTCCCGGGCCATCCCGTTCGTCATCATCGACCCGGCCGGCGACCCGGAACCCGATGTGCCCTCCGTGGGGTCGGCCAACTGGGCCGGCGGGCTCGCCGCCACCCGTCATCTCATCGAGCTGGGCCACCGCAGGATCGCCGTCATCACCGGCCCCGAGGACATGCTGTGCTCCCTGGCGCGGCTCGACGGCTTCCGCTCGGCCATGGGCATGGCCGGACTCGACACCGACCCCGCACTGGTGAGATTCGGCGACTTCCACGTCCGGTCCGGTCATACGCACGCCCTGGAGCTGCTCCGGGATCCCGACCGGCCGACCGCGATCTTCGCGGGCAGCGACCTCCAGGCGCTGGGGGTGCTGGAGGCGGCCCGGGTACTGGGGCTGCAAGTGCCCGAAGACCTGTCGGTCGTGGGATACGACGACATCCCGCTCGCGCAGTGGTCGAGCCCGGCCCTGACGACCGTGCATCAGCCGCTCGAACAGATGGCCGAGGAGGCCGCACGGATTCTGCTGCGGCTGCGGAGCTCGGACCAGGCGGACGCCCGTATCGAGTTCGGAACCCGGCTGGTCGTCAGGAACAGCACGGCGGCGGTGGAGGCCAGGGCGGCGGAGGAGGACGGGGCCGGGCGGTAGCGCGTCCGTCGTCCGGCCCGGGTGACGGTCATCCGGGCCGGGTGCCGGTTCCTTTCCGAACCGGCCGCGCCTCGGTCACACTGGAGGCATGTGCCGCAGCATCAAGACCCTCCGTCCGCCCGTACTCCCCGAAGAGGCCACCGAGGAGGACATCCGGGCCGCCGCCCTCCAGTACGTACGCAAGGTTTCCGGCTTCCGTGAGCCCGCCGCGCACAATCGCGAGGTGTTCGAGCAGGCCGTCGACGAGATCGCCGCGTCGACCGCGAAACTGCTCCAGGGCATTGAGGTACGGGGCTCGGCGCGCACGCCGCAGCCGCAGCCGCAGAGTGCCTAAGCGGCCGGAGCAGGGGCCGCGACGGCGGCCGGCGCCGGGCGCCGTATGACATACGCGGCCAGCGTGCCCGCCGCGAACAACGCCAGTACGGATATGGCCGCGCCCACCCAACTCGCACCGAGCCACTGGCCGCCGAAGTAGCCGAGGCCCGCGCTGTACCCCGTCCACGCCACGCCGGCCAGCGCCGACCAGGGCAGGAACTCCTTCACCTTGCGGTGAGCGGCGCCCGCGCCGATGGACACGACCGAGCGGCCGGCCGGCGCGAAACGGGCTATGACGACAAGGATCCCGCCGCCACGGCTGAGCGCGCCGCCCAGCCGTTCCTGCGCGGTGGTCAGCCTGCGGGAGCGGGCGATGGCGCGGTCGAGGCGTTCGCCGCCGCGCCGGGCGAGCCGGAAGGCGACGAGATCGCCGAGTACGGACGCACCGGCCGCGCAGAGCATCAGGATGAGCAGGGACGGCACCTCGTGCGGCACCTGCGCCACCTTGCCGGCCGCGCCCGCGACGGTGGTCGAGCCCGCGGCCGCCGCCGTGGCGGCCGTGATCACCAGCACCCCGCTGGGCAGCACGGGTAGAAACACATCGAGCAGCACGGAGAGAGCTACGACCGCGTAAATCCATGGGCTGCCGGTCAGCGACCCCAGACTCTCCAGCACCTTTTGACTCCCCCGCCCGTCCCGTTGCGACGCCGGATGTCGCAGGGGAGCGGCAGCGGCGGCTGCAGCCATACAGCGTACGCCTGTGCGGTACGGAGAGTTAACCCGGGTTATCAAAAGGTGACACCCGGACCCTGGTCGCGGGTCCGGGCGCCGTCTCATCGGTCGTACGGATCAATCGGTCCTACGGATCGGTCGGTGCCAAGGCTCAGGCGGTCCTACGGGCTCAGGCGGTCCCGAGGATCAGGCGGCCACGGCCGTACGGTGCTCCCGCCGCTCCTCCTCGCCGTCGCCGCGGGAGGTGAACAGCCGGTCCAGGGCCAGCGCCCCGGGGCCCGTGAAGACGATCAGCAGGAACGTCCAGGCGAAGATCGCCGCCGGTTCACCGCCGTTCTGCATCGGGAAGAGCCCATCGGGCTGGTGGACGTTGAAGTACGCGTACGCCATGGAGCCGGAGGCCACCAGAGCGGCTATCCGCGTCCCGAGGCCGAGCAGCACCAGGGTGCCGCCGACGAGTTGGATGGCGGCGGCGTACCAGCCGGGCCACATGCCCGCGGCAACGGTGTCCTTGCCGAAGAAACCGAAGAGCGAAGCGGCTCCGTGGCAGGCGAAGAGCAGCCCGACGACGATACGGAACAGGGCGAGTGCGTAGGGCTGCGCGTGATTGAGGCGTGTATTCATGGGGGGTTGTACTCCTTCGATCTATTGGTCTGGACCGATGAGAAGCTCCCCTCACGTTAGGCAGACCTAATCAATGCTTGCAAGTTCAACATTTTGTCGGGGAACAATTCGCGCCGCGTATTCCGCTTCTCCGATGGCCGGCGTTCGCAAGGTGGCACGTGCCACCGCGTCGGTGTCCGAGAGCATCACCGAGTCGACCCCGGGCCGGGCGCCCGCCGCGGTCACCCAGTGCACCCCTTCCGTGGGCACGCCGAGCGCGAACCTCCTTGGGTGAACATCCCCCTGACGGCCTATCAGGCGATATGGACGGCGGGTTACATCCACCCCTCCGGTTTCGTAACCGTCGACGGTGTGCGGCCGGCACTGACCGGTCTTCAGGAGTCGCGAGAGCAACGGATCGCAGCTGCGCCGAAGGTCCGGTTCCGGCAGCCGGGCCTCCACGAGGGTGGTCGCACGGACCAGGGATCCCGGCACCTCGGGGGACTCGGCGGTGAACACCCCGTCCCGCGTCCGCACGGTCGTCCGCGGGCCGATCACATCCAGCACCCCCGCCTCGATCAGGGCCGCCATCTCCTCGATGCGGCGGCGCGGCGGGCCGATGGAGAGGAAGGCGTTCAACGGCGTGTACCAGCGGTCGAGATGGTCGCGCCGGGAGGTGCCCGAGAGGCCGGAGTGGTCCACGATCTGCCGCAGCTCATTGCGGAGATCGCGCAGCACGTCCAGCGCCGCCTTGACCGGGCCCGCCACATTGCCGAGTGCGGCCTGCGCCGCGTCCTGCCGCAGATGTGCCAGCAACCAGGCACGATGATCGGCCGGATCGCGGAAGGTCTCCCCGTCGTAGGGGCGCGAGATCCGGTCCCAGGACCAGCGGTCCGCCGTCCCGATCCCCGCTTCGTCCAGCACCGCGGCCTCCCGCGCGCTGCCGTGCGGCGCCGCGAGGAAGCGGTCGACGAACCGGTCGCGGCTGCCCTGCGGCCGGCCGCCGGCCGCCAGCGCCGCGTCGTAGAAGACCGCCTCCACCTCCTTGGCGACCAACGGCCAGATCTCTTCGAGGAAGTCCGGCGGATCGCCCTCGTCCGCGCGCTTGCGGAACAGCGCGATCACATCCGGGGTGAGCACCAGCGGGAGATGGCGTCCTGACGGGCCCTTCGCGTTGTCCCCGCGTGCCTGGTACGGGACACCGCGCCGCGACCCCGCGTACAACTGCGGTTCCCGCCCCGACGGGTGGTATACGAGAACGCCGTCGAGGCCCCGGGTGAAGAGACCGCCGCGACCCGCCGTCAGCAGCGCCATGTGGTCGAAGAAATTGAGGCCGAGCCCGCGCAGCAGAATCGGTTCGCCCGGGGCGACCGCGGAGAGGTCGACATCGGCCGGGTTGGCGGGCGGCAGATAGCGCAGCCGGTGGCGTTCTGCGTACTCCGAAAGCGTCGCCTGGGTCTGTCCGGAAACCACCGGAAGATGGCCCTGCGCGAGCACGACGGCGGAGAGGCCGGAAATCGTCGTGCCATTGTCGAGTGTGAGCGTCTGCGTGGGGCGGTACGGGAGGGACGCACCGGGCGCATCGGGTGAAACGGGCGCGGCGGACGGGGTCTTCGGGCCGACGGTGGCGCTGTCGGGGTCGTCATCGAGACGGATCGCCCGGGCGCGGTGGACCTCGACCGTCACATTCTCCGGGGCGCCGGCCACCGTCCTGCGGAAGGCCCACTCCAGATAGCGGCCGTAGGCGGCGCGGCTCGGGTAGTCGTCGGGGCCGAGCCGCTCTCCCGGGCGGGTCGCCGCCCACTCGTACAGACTCGGCCCCGGGTGTATCGGGCCCTCGCACTCGACGCTGTCGTCGGTGAAGACGGTCACCTGCGAGGCCACGGTGTTCATCAGGAGCTCGGCCGACTGGTCGGTGCGCCAGACGCGCCCGGCGCCGGGCGGCGCGGGATCCACGAGATGCACGGTCAGCGGTAGGTCCGGGGCCAGTTCGGGCACGGACGCGCAGAGTCTTTCGAGGACAGAGGTGCCGCGGGGGCCGGCGCCGACTACGGCCAGGGAGCGGGGCAGGGGCTGCCGTACATCGGACAAAGCGGTGACTCCGGGGCATGTGGGGTGCGGGAAGGGAACGATCCGCTTCGGGAAGCGGATGGCCTGCCTCATCATGCCGCTGGTGCCGCGGGTGTCGAACCCTTGGGTGAAGGATCACGCCTTGTGGGAAGGATCACGGACGGCGCGGCGAGGCATCACGGACGCCGCGTCAACGGATCACGGACGCCGCGGCGAGGCATCACGGACCCGCTGTCAGGCTTCTTTCCTCCACGGTCACCAGCTCCGTGCCGCTGTCCGTCGTGCGGGCGTGGTCCAGTCTGAGATCGGCGGAACGGCCGTGCAGGGTCAGGGTCATCAGTTGATTGCCGAACCAAGGCCCACCCGTTTTGCGCCAGTTGACCGCCGACGGGGTGACTCGTCCATGTCGGGTCAGGCCATGGCCAAGACCCCGGGCCAGCCGGCTCCAGCCGAAGCGGAAGCCGAGCTTTATCGACGCCGGGATGGAGTTGTGCACCGGGGAGCAGGTGAGCTGGACGACCTTCGCGTCCGGGTCGCCGCCCGTCCACGAGGGCTCGGCGACATACGCGTGGTGGACATCGCCCGACAGCACACACACCGTCGCCGGGGCCCCTGGCCCGCTGCCGGCCTCCGCGATCAGCGCCGACAGCTTCTCGAAGGAGTCGGGGAAAGCCGCCCAGTGCTCCAGGTCGGCCGCTCTGCGCAGCCATTCGCCGAAACGCGCCCAGCGCGCGCCGCGTTCACCGCCGCACAGCGCGGAGTCCCAGGACTCCACATCATGGATGAAGGGCGGCAGCAGCCAGGGCAGTGAGGTGCCGACGAGGAGATGGTCGTACGAACCCCGCCCGTCCAGCGCCTGCTCGCGCACCCAGTGCGCCTCGCCGTCGTCGAGCATCGCGCGGTGCTGCTCCTCCAGGACGCGGGCGGCGCGGGAGTCGACCATCAGCAGCCGGGTGCGGCCGAAGTCGCGCCGGTAGCTCCAGCGCGCGCACGCCGGATCGCGGTCCGCCTCGGAGGCGAACCGCCGCAGCAGGTCGGTGCCGTCGGGCGCCGCGCGTACGGCCGCGTACAGCTCGTCCGTCGCCAGCTCGGCGGGGGAGAGATTGCCGAGGTGCTGATAGACCCAGTACGACATCAGCCCGCTGAGCACCCGCTCCTGCCACCAGGGTGTCGCGCGCACGTCGGCCAGCCAGGCGGCGCTGGTGTTCCAGTCGTCGATCACATCGTGATCGTCGAAGATCATGCAGCTGGGGACGGTGGAGAGCAGCCAGCGCACGACGGGGTCGCGCCAGGACTCGTCGTAGAGGTGGGTGTACTCCTCGTAGTCGGCGACCTCCGCGCCCGGCGGCTCGCTCAGATCGCGGCGCTCCGCGAGCCAGCGCCTGGTCTCCTGCGAGGTCTCGTCCGCGTACACCTGGTCGCCGAGGAGCAGCAGGACATCGGGGCGTTCGGCGCCGGGATCGCGGGCGATGCGCGTCGCGAGGGTGTCGAGGGCGTCGGGTCCGACCGGGTCCTGCTCGCCGTGGGCCGGTGACGCCCAGCGGCAGGAGCCGAAGGAGACGCGCAGCCCGGCCGAGGTCGCGCCGGGGCCGGCGGGGGTACGGATCGTGCTCGGCGGGAAGCGGGAGTCCTCGGGCGGCCAGACGCGCCGGTCGTCGAGCAGCACCTCGTACGCGGTGGCGGTGCCCGGCGTCAGGCCGGTCACCGGTATCAGCGCGTAGTGGTGGCCGGCGATCTGGAACGTACGCGTGGTGCCGTACGCCCCGTCCTCGCAGCGGACCTCCGCCGTGCACGGCCGGTCGGCCTCGACCCAGACGGTCGCCGTGCCGCCGGCGTCCCAGTCGACGTACCGCAGCAGTGGTCCCAGGCGCAGCCCGGTCATAGGTGCCCTCCTCCGTCGTTCCGTACGGTACGGAACGACGGAGGGGAGCGGGGAGGGGGGCCCGGATTGAGCGGGGCCCGGACGTGCTGGGTCAGCAGCCGTTCAGGACGCTGGAGAGCGCGCTCTTCTCGGCGGAGTCGACGCTCAGGTTGTAGTAGTACTTCACCTGCACCCAGGCGCGGGTGTACGTGCAGCGGTACGAGGTGACCGGCGGCAGCCACTCCGCCGGGTCGCGGTCGCTCTTCGACTGGTTCACGTTGTCCGTGACGGCGATCAGCTGCGGGCGGGTCAGGTCGTTCGCGAAGGACTGCCGCTGCGCGGTGCTCCAGCTGCTGGCGCCCGAGGTCCAGGCCTCGGCGAGCGGCACCATGTGGTCGATGTCCACGTCGGACGCGGCGGTCCAGGTGGCGCCGTCGTACACCGAGAACCAACTGCCGCTGGTGGCCGCACAGCTGGAGTTCTGCACGACGTTCGTGCCGTCGCGCTTGAGGACGACCTCGCGGGTGTCACAGGCGCCGGACTGGGTGATCCAGTGCGGGAACAGGTCGCGGCTGTAACCGCTGGTGGAACCTTCCGCCTTCACGGTCAGCTGGCTCAGGTAGGAGCGCGCGGTGGACGCGCTGACGGGGGTGGGCATGGCTGCCTGCGCGCTGGGGGCGGTGAGCAGCGTGGTGGCGGTGGCGAGCGCGGCCGAGGCGGCGAGGACGGCTATGCGGGGCATGCGACGCGCGTAGATACCTGACATGCGAACTCCCTTGGAGTGGGGGGACCTGACCGGACCGTGCGGGGGCACGGGGCCCGGTGGTGCGGGGTGGTGAGCCCGGCCGCCATCGTGACGGCGGCGGGTTTCCGGGGGGTGGGCTTCAGGTAACAGGGTGGCGACATGGGCACGTCACATCAAGAGGGAAAGGGTGACGATGTTGTTGTGATGGGGCGGCAATTCGGGCGTCAAGGCACAAGGTTGGCGCCGGACGTCAGGGCCGGGCCTCAGTGCTTGGCGTCAGGGCTGGGCGCGGCCGGGCGCATTCGGGTGCGTTCGGGTGCGGCATAGGGTGGACGCGTGCTGCTGCGCGTCGATGTCACGTTCGGGGTCGTCCTCGGCCTGCTGCTGATCGTTGCCGTGACCGTGGCCGCGCTCGCTCACCTGGGGCGGGCCCGCGAGATCGCTGTCGCGGGGGTGCGGGCGGCGGTCCAACTCGGCGCGGTCTCCCTGGTGATCGGGTGGGTGGTCGGGGCCGTACCGCCGCTGCTCGGCTTTGTCGCGCTGATGTACGCGGTCGCGGTCTGGACGGCGGGACGACGTGTCACCGGGAACGGGACCTGGTGGTGGGCGGCCGTACCGATCGGGGCGGGGGTCGGGCCGGTCGTCGGCCTGCTGCTGCTCACCGGAGTCGTACCGGTCAAGGGCATCGCCCTGATCCCGGTGACCGGGATCCTCATCGGCGGCGCGCTCACCGCGACGGTGCTGGGCGGGCGGCGGGCGCTCGACGAGCTGCACGCGCGAAAGGGCGAGGTCGAGGCGGGGCTCGCGCTCGGGCTGCTGGAACGTGACGCCCGTATGGAGATCGCCAGGCCCGCCGCGGCGGACGCGTTGCTCCCGGGCCTCGACCAGACGAGGACGGTGGGACTCGTGACGCTGCCGGGCGCGTTCGTGGGAATGCTGCTGGGCGGAGCGTCCCCGGTCCTGGCGGGCGCGGTGCAGCTGTTCGTACTGGTGGCGCTGATGGCGGTACAGGCGGTGGCGGTGAGCGTGGTGCTGGAGCTGGTGACCCGGGGCCGGCTGAACAGGGACAGCTGAGCGGGCAGGTTGAGCCGGGCGGTTGAGCCGGGCCGTTTGAGCTGGCCGGTTGAGCCGGGCTGTCCGTGCGGAGCCGGCCGGGTCCGGGTCCGGCCTCAGCCGATGTGCAGGCGGATGTCGCCGTTCGGGAGGGGCTCCACGCGCAGGTGCGTGAGGTCCTGGATGTGGGCGTCCGGCGACTGGGCCGCGGCCCGGGGGCCCACGCCCACCACGCGCATGCCCGCCGCCCTGGCCGCCGTGATGCCGGCCTCGGAGTCTTCGAAGGCCACGCAGTCCTCCGGCGCGAAGCCCAGTTCGGCGGCGCCCCGGAGGAAGCCCTCGGGGTGGGGCTTGCTGGCGGTCACGCTCTCGGCCGTCACGCGGATCTTCGGCATCGGGAGGGCCGCCGCCGTCATACGGGCGTCCGCCAGGGCCACGTCCGCCGAGGTGACCAGGGCGTGCGGGAGGGTGGCGATGGCCGCCATGAAGGCCGGGGCGCCGGGGATCGGGACGACGCCGTCCGTGTCGGCCGTCTCCCGGGCCAGCAGCACGAGGTTGTCGGCGTGGTTCTGCTCCACGGGGCGGTCCGGGAGCAGTACGGCCATCGTGGCGTATCCCTGACGGCCGTGGACGACCTGCAGTACCGCCTCGGGATCGAGGCCGTGTTCGGCCGCCCAGCCGCGCCAGCAGCGCTCCACGGACGCGTCGGAGTTGACGAGAGTGCCGTCCATGTCGAGCAGGAGGGCACGGGCGGTCAGTACGGACGTCGTGGTGGAAGCGGTGGCCGGCATCGGCGGACTCCAGAGGGCGGGAGCAGAGAGAAGTGGCCCCGCCCGCCGGTCAGGGAGTACGGACGGAGCCACTTTGTTTCGTCATTATACAAAGCGGCTCAGTGCCGGCGACCCCGGCCCTGGCTCTCTGCCTCCAGCGCGCGCCGGGTGTTCGGTCCGTAGACGCCCTGAGGGTCGCCCTCGATGTTCTTGTACGACTGATAGACGCGTACGGCGCCCTCGACGCGCTCGTCGTACCGACCGTCCGAAGCCCCGCGGAACAGCCAGATCTCCGCCAGCCGGTTCTGCAGCTCGACGACCTCGGGGCCGGAGTCCCCAGGACTGAGCGAGGCGCCCGGCGGAGCCTGGAGCGGCCGCTCCGGAGCCGGGGGCGTGGGCTTCGCGAGGGCCGACGACCGTGGCGCCTCGGGAGCGGTCGAGCGCGGCGCGCTCGGGGTCGCGCGGGGCGAGGGCGCCGTGGCCGGCGGGGTCGCCGACGCGGAGGGCGACGGCGAAGGCGACGCGGACGCGTCCCGCTCCGGTGCGCTCGCCGTCGGCGGACCCGGGTACGTCTCCTCAGGCATCGCCCGTTGGTGTCCGCTCCCCGAGAACAGGCCCCCGGCGAACGCCGCCGTCCCGATCACCGCCACCGCGGCCGCGCCGATCGCCACCGCGCGGAACGGCGCGCGGCGGGCCGGCGGCGGCGACGGATAGAGCTCCGCGGCCGGCGGCCTGGCGGAGCTGGTCTTCACCGCGAGGGGCGGAAGTGGGCCCGCCGTACGGAACGCCGTCGGTGCCGCCTTCTCCGTATCGAGCGTCACATACGGACGGATACGCAGCGGATCGAAGTCCTCCGACGCCGCGACCTCCTCGGAGCGCCCGGCCTGAACGGCCCGTACCGCTCGCTCCGCGCAGTCGCAGTCGGGTCTGCCTTCCGCGGCGCGCGGCGTACCGCATGCGGGACAGAGCTGTCCGGTCAACGTGGGTTCCCCTCCCCTTGAACTGCCGCCGATTATGCAGGCCGTTTTCGAACGCCGTGCCACGCCCGGGGGCCGGGCCGGACGCTCGGCAGGCCATAACGGGACAGAACGGCCAGGATGGAGTTCGGCGGACCCCGAGGAGATGTCCCATGGCTCAGGAAGCGACCCTGCCGGCCGTGAGCCCGGCCCCCGGCGAGGGCCAGAACCCGCGCACCGTACTGGTCGCCATCGGCGCCCTGCTGATGGGCCTGCTGCTCGCCGCGCTCGACCAGACCATCGTGTCCACCGCCCTGCCGACGATCGTCAGCGACCTCGGCGGTCTGGAGCATCTGTCCTGGGTCGTCACCGCCTATCTGCTGGCGTCGACCGCGGCCACCCCGCTGTGGGGCAAGCTCGGTGACCAGTACGGCCGCAAGAAGCTCTTCCAGACCGCCATCGTCATCTTCCTCATCGGCTCCGCCCTCTGCGGAATCGCCCAGAACATGCCGCAGCTCATCGGCTTCCGCGCGCTCCAGGGACTGGGCGGCGGCGGTCTGATCGTGCTGTCGATGGCGATCGTCGGCGATATCGTCTCGCCGCGCGAACGCGGCAAGTACCAGGGTCTGTTCGGCGCCGTCTTCGGCGCGACCAGCGTCCTCGGACCGCTGCTCGGCGGGTTCTTCACCGAGCAGCTCAGCTGGCGCTGGGTCTTCTACATCAATCTGCCCATCGGCGTCGTCGCCCTGCTCGTCATCGCCGCCGTCCTGCACATTCCGGTACGCGCGGCCAAGCACACCATCGACTACCTCGGCACCCTCCTGATCGCGTCCGTCGCCACCTGTCTGGTGCTCGTCGCCTCGCTCGGCGGGACGACGTGGGCCTGGGGCTCGGGCCAGATCATCGGCCTCGCCATCCTCGGCGTCGTCCTGCTCGCCGTCTTCATCCGGGTCGAGCGGCGCGCGGCCGAACCGGTCCTGCCCCTGCGGCTCTTCCGGCTCAGGACCTTCACGCTGATCGCGCTCATCAGCTTCATCGTCGGCTTCGC
This sequence comes from Streptomyces sp. NPDC042201, assembly GCF_055582185.1. Taxonomy (NCBI): domain Bacteria; kingdom Bacillati; phylum Actinomycetota; class Actinomycetes; order Kitasatosporales; family Streptomycetaceae; genus Streptomyces; species Streptomyces sp. NPDC042201. Next base: position 45,555 of record NZ_JBVJDS010000016.1, read on the forward strand.
GTTGTTCGGCGCGATGACCTATCTGCCGACGTTCCTACAGGTGGCGCAGGGCGTGACCCCCACCATGTCCGGGGTGCGCCTGCTGCCGATGGTGCTCGGTCTGCTGATCACGTCCACCGTGTCCGGGCAGCTCGTCAGCCGTACCGGCCGCTGGAAAGTCTTCCCCATCCTCGGCACCGGCATTACCGCCATCGGACTGCTGCTGCTCCATCAGCTCACGGCGACCACCGGCGTCTGGGAGATGAGCGGCTACCTCTTCGTCTTCGGCGCGGGCCTCGGGCTGGTCATGCAGGTCCTGGTGCTGGTCGTACAGAACGCCGTCAGCTACCAGGACCTCGGCGTCGCCACCTCGGGCGCCACCTTCTTCCGCTCCATCGGGGCGTCCTTCGGCGTCGCCGTCTTCGGCACGATCTTCACCAACCTGCTCGGAGACAAGCTCGTCAGAGCCCTGGCCGGCCGGGTGCTGCCGCCCGGTGTGAGCCCCGGCCGGCTGTCCGCCGACCCACGGGACATCGGCCGGCTGCCGCCCGCGCTGCGGCCGCCCGTGCTGAACGCGTACGCGACGTCCATCACCGATGTCTTCCTGTACGCCGTACCGGTCGTGCTGCTCGCCTTCGCCGTCGCGTGGTTCCTCAAGGAGGACACGCTGCGCGGCTCGGTGACCGCCCCGGAGATCACCGAGACCCTGGCGTCCAACCCGGTCGAGCGCTCCTCGCGCGACGAAGTGGCACGCGCCCTGTCGGTCCTCGGCACGCGCGAGGGCCGCCGCGAGATCTATGTGACGATCACCGCGAAGGCGGGGTACGACCTGCTCCCGGCGGCCAGTTGGCTGCTGCTGCACATCAGACGCCACGGCTCCGTCCAGCCGGCCGTGCTCGCGGAGACCTCGCCCGTACCGATCAGGACGGTCACCGACGCGTCCCGGCAGGTGGAGGAGCGCGGGCTCGCCCGCCGCGAAGGTCTGGAACTGATGCTCACCGACCGAGGAGCGCGGACGGCGGAAGTGCTGGCGAAGCTCCGCGAGGAGTCCTTGGCGGAGCTGCTGGGGGACTGGTGGGGGCCCGACCGGCCGACCGATCTGGTGCGGCTGGTGCGGGAGCTGAACAGCGAGCTGTGCGGCTCCGAGAGCGAACGGCCGCGCGCCCCGGAACCGCCCAGGGACCACGCGGCCTGAGACGCTCCGCCCGCCCTAAGTCCTGGCGGGCGCGGTGAGCTCCTTGCCGTACCAGATCTCGCTGTACGGGCCTTTCTCGCCGTACGCCGGGATCTCCTGGAAGCCGTGCTTGGCGTACAGCCCGCGCGCCTCGACCAGATCGAGCCGGGTGTCGAGCACGAGCCTGCCGGCCCCGAGCCGCCGCGCGGCCTCCTCCAGGGCGGTCAGCAGCGCCCCGCCGCCCCCGGTGCCGCGTGCGGCGGGGGACACGTACACCCGCGTCAGCTCGGCCGTCCCCGCGTCCAGCACGCGCAGCCCGCCGCAGGACGCGGCCTCGCCGCCGTACCGCCCGACGACGAACTCTCCGGTGGGGCGGACGAGGTGATCGGGCGGATCGCCGGCCAGCCCCTCGTCGATCTCCGCCGCTGTCGCGGGGCGTCCCCAATAGCGGCTCGCGACCTCGTCGTAGTAGGCGCGGCGCAGCCGGGTGGCGTCGGGGGTGCCGAAGGACTCGGGACGGACGGACCAGTTCATGGTTATTTCTGTACCCGAGCGCGGGACCGTTTGGCCACCGGATTCCGGGCAACCCGACTCGGAGAACGACCCGTTATGAGCAGTACCGAAACGAGTACGAGCCGAGACGAGCCGAGAACCAGGAAGGCAACCATGTCCACAGTCCTGATCGTCGTCGCTCTGATCGTGGTGTTTGTGATCATTGTGGCCGCGGTCCTGTACCTCGGGCCCGGCAGGGGAAGCGGGCGAAGCGGACTGAAGCGCCGGTTCGGACCGGAGTACGACCGTGTCGTCGCCCGCCATGACGGTGACGCCAAGGCCGCCGAGCGCGAGCTGACGGACCGGGTCCGGCGCCATGGCGGCCTGCGGCCCGAGCCCCTGCCCGCGGACCAGCGCGAACAGTACGTGGCCCAGTGGGCCGGTCTCCAGGAGCGCTTCGTCGACTCCCCGCAGGACGCGGTGGCCGAGGCGGAAAAGCTGCTGGCCCGGCTCGCGGGGGAGCGCGGCTACCCCGAGGGCGCGCGGTACGACGACCAGCTCGACGCCCTCTCCGTACACCACGCCCATCAGGTGGACGGCTACCGCAGGGTGCGTCACGTGGCCTCCGACGACGGCCGCGGCGCGAGCACGGAAGAGCTGCGCGAGGCGATGGTCGGCGCGCGCGAGCTCTTTGAGCAACTGATCCTCGCCCACCCGGAGGAGAGCGGAAAGAACCGCCCCGGGAGCGCCGGCCGGAACCGGAACTTCTCACTGCGGCCCAAAGGGAGTGGTGCGTAATGACGTACGACCCGAAGAGTGACCAGAAGCATGAGGAAATACCCGAGGCGGCGCAGGCCCCCAAGGCCCCGCAGGCCCCCAAGGCCCCGCAGGCCGCTCCGGCGCCCAGGACCGGGCAGACAGGGCACACCGCCAGGACCGGGCAGGAGCGGGCCGTCATGACCCCTGAGGCCCGCGAGGTCCGTGAGCTCCGCGAGGAGCCCGCGACGTCGGAGACGGCCGGGACGACGGAGACCGGTGGGATGTCGGGGCCGGTCGGGACGAAGGGTACGGCCGAGACGAAGGGGACGGGCGGGACGCGCGAGGCCGTCAAGCCCCTGCACACCCGGCAGTCCCACGACACGCGCGAGGTCCGCGAGCCGGCCATGCCGACGCGTGCCCCGGACGCGGCCCCGGGCAGGACGGCCGACAAGGCCCGCGCCACGGCCCCCGGCACAACTGCCGGCACAACCGCCGGAAAGGCTTCGGGCAAGGCTCCTGGGCATGCGACGGACGGCGCGAATCCGCGGCTGTTCCCCCAGGACGAGAGCGACAAGCTGACCCTGCGTCTGCAGGAGGCCCTCAACACCTTCGTCGACGGGCCGCGGCGCTCCGTCGAGGAAGCCGCCGGTGTGCTGGAGGAGGCCGCCGAGCGACTCACGAGCGCGCTCGCCGAACGGCCCCGTTCGCTGCGCGCCAGCTGGGACGGGACCTCCGCGGGCGACAAGAACCGCTCGGCGGACGGCTCCGACACGGAGGACCTGCGGCTCGCGCTGCAGAGCTACCGCGAAGTGACGGAACGGCTGCTGCGGATCTGACACCGCACCCACGCGGTGACGAACTCGGAGGCGACGGGCAAGGGACGGCCCGCCGCCTCCGTTCGCGTGTCGCCTTAGTTGGAGATCTCGATGTCGTCGATGAACGCGTTGAAGTCGCCCGCCGTGCCGCTCCGGTCGTAACCGACGAGGATCTTGGTGATGGTCTTCCCGTTCAGCCAGGTCCCGATGTCACTCCGGATCTTCGTCCAGCTGCCGACCGTGCCCTTCGCGGCACCCGGATGCATGTCCACCCCGGTCGTGGTGGTCGCGGCGCTGTCCCTCAGCGTCGTCCCGTCGCTCAGGATCAGATCGACGGACACACTGCGGCCGCCCGCGTCCTTCGGCAGGAAGCCATACGTCAGCTTGGTCGTCCCGGAGACCGGGATGCTGACGTCGAACGCCTGGAAGTACACGTACGAGTGGGCCGTCGACGGCGTACGGCCCTGGGCGCGCAGCGCGGACTGGCCGAGCTGATGGTCAGCGCCGGTGACGACGCCGAGGGTGGGAGCTCCGGTGCCGCCGGGCCCCGTCACATTGAGCGTGCCGCCGCCGACCGGGGTGTTGGTCCAGGTCGGCTGGGCGTCGGCGTCCTTCTCCAGGCTCGTACGGAGGTAGACGGGGCCGGCCGAGAGCGGGATGGGCACCGTGGTGGAGAGCGGGTCCTGACCGGTGATCATGCGCGTCGCCTTGGCGGCCAGCCGCAGATAGAAGTCCGAGGAGACGAACTTGCCGTCGGCGCTGGTCGTCAGGAAGTACTGGTTGGTCGGGACCATCGAGGAGTCCTCGGCGGCCGGCGCGATGGCCGTGCCCTCGTCGTACTCGTCGAACATCGCGATGAACGCCTGCCCGACCCCGGCCTTGCGCACATTGGCGGCCTGCTGCCAGAGGAAGTCACCGCCCTTGCGCGGGATCTGGTTGCGCGAGCCGCCGTTCCAGTTGGACCACGCGAAGCCCGGGTAGATGACGGGCTGGTAGTCCTGCCCGTTCGCGTTCATCGCGTCCCGGTCGGCGGCCAGTTGGGGCGCGGTGTCCCCGATGGAGCCGACCATCCACGGCGAGAGCATGTTGAAGGCTTTATAGACGGCGCCGAATCCCGGCTTGGCGTCGGTGTCGGTGCGCCAGCCGCGCGGGACGCCGCCGATCACGTAAAGGCCCTGGTCCTTGAACCACTTGACGATGCGCTCCGCCTGCGCGGCCGAGCCGGGGCGGTCGGCGAAGCCGAAGCCCCACAGCTCGACGACCGGCTTGCCGCCCTCCCTGGCGTAGGCGGGGGAGTCGGTGATCTTCATCGAGCCGTTGAGCGTATTGGTCCAGTCGTCCTTGAGGACCTGTTCCACATTGGCGTCGGTCAGCCCGCTGACGTCGTACTCGACGTAGAAGCCGCGGCCGTACTTCTCGGCGGCGGTCCGCACCTTGGTGGTGATGGCGTTGCGCTGGGCCGTGCGCGGCGAGGCGGGGTCCGCGATCTCGTTGCCGAAGCGCTGGAGCGCGGCGCCGTCGATCCCGTACTGCTGCATCCAGCTGAAGTGCTTGTCCACCACATCGGTGGGATACGAGGAGAAGAGCGTCGCGGGGCTGCCGTTGCCGAGCGGGGCGTACCCGGTCTGGAACGACGACGACGCGGCGTACTGGCGCATGTCGGGGTACAGCTCGAAGGACTGGTTGCCCGGGGACGGCTGCCTGCCGCCGGCCCAGTGCGTCCACTGGTTGACGGGGGAGCCGTCGCCGGGGGCGGCGAACCAGCCCTGATAGCCCGCGTAGACCTTGTTCTTGACGCTGGGGGGAGCGAGGGCGGCGGCGTCGGCCTGGGGGACGTTGGCGGTTCCTGCCCAGAGGAGGCCTGAGACCACGGAGAGGGCGAGGGCGGTACGGAGGAATATCTTCCGGCGTCTGAGCACGATGCTCCCTTGGTTGGGGAGTGGGGGGACGCGGCGACAGTGCCCGCGCGCGACGCGAGCGCGTCGGCATTTGTCAACGACACTCACAAATGCCGGAGTTGATGTCAATACTTCTGACGCCGACGCCCCCGGTGCCTGGTGTGCCGCGTGTGTCTCTGGGGCGGCGCGGGTGGTGTGAATGGTGCGGGTGGTGTGTCTCTGGGGTGGTGCGGGTGGGGGGTGCGGGCGGTGGGGGATGTGGGCGGTGCTCGGTGTGTCAGGTGAGTACGCGGGCGAGCGCGAAGCCGTCGTATCCCTTGCTGCCCACCGTCTGCACCGCGGTCGCGGACAGCCGCGGATTCGCCGACATCAGCTCGATCATGCGCTGCGTGCCCCGCACCGCGGCATCGGTGCTCGCCGCGTCGGCGACCGCCCCGGCCCGTACGACGTTGTCGACGATGATCACGCTGCCCGGGCGTGTGAGCTTCAGCGCCCACTCCAGATAGTGCGGGTTGTTCGGCTTGTCGGCGTCGACGAAGACGAGGTCGAAGGGGCCCGCGCCCTCTTCGGCGAGGCGTGGAAGGGTCTCCAGCGCGGCCCCCGTCCTGACCTCGGCGATCTTGTCGAGCCCGGCGCGCGCCAGATTGGCGCGGGCCACGTCGGCGTGGGCGGGGTCGTACTCCAGGGAGATCAGCCTGCCGTCCTCGGGCAGCGCCCGGCCCAGCCAGATGGTGCTGTAGCCGCCGAGCGTGCCGATTTCCAGGACCGTACGGGCGCCCTGGATGCGGGCCAGCAGATGGAGCAGCTTGCCCTGGTTCGGGGCGACGTTGATGGCGGGCAGGCCGGCCGCGTCGCTGGCGGCGAGGGCCGCCGAGAGCGCTTCGTCGGCGGGGACGAGCTGATCGGTGAAGTAACGGTCGACCGCGTTCCACTGCTCCTGGGACATGAGGGCCTCTCATCGGTGGCGGAGTACCGGCTGCCGGGATACCGGGGTGCCGGGAACCGGGGTGCCGGGCTACCGGGAACCGGGAAACCTGAGTTAGTTCCCGCCTGGAACATATCGCAGGGGGTAGGTGGGGTAGGAGGTGCTTCCCGGCCTGTTGTCACCGAAAGTCCGGAAGTCATGGGCGTTGAGACAAAACAGGGATGACAGTCAGGCGAAGAGGGGGTTGCCTGAGTCTTCTCGACGGGGCAGTGCGAGGCTCTATGCCCCAAGGACGGCGTTTTCGGACGGAGGGTCGGCGCGGCGTGGTGAATGCAGAGCACAGCGTGCACGGCGGTGCGGCGGCGGGTACTGCGGGAACCGGGTTCGGCAGGGCCCGGGCAGTTCTCTGGCTGGTCGCCGCCGTCCTCGCGGTGAGACAGGCGGCGGCGGTGCTACGGCAGCCGCCCGGTGAACGGCTGACCGATCTGGGGACCTGGATCGGTGACAACGGTGTGCTGCATGTGACGGGTTCGCTGTACGACACCGGACAGTTCACCGGCACACCGTTCGCCGGCCTCGTCCTCAAACCGCTGGCTCGCTCGGCCGAGCGGAGCCTCGGCATCGCGTGGACCTTCGGCACCCTGCTGCTCGTCGTCGCTCTCGGCCTCGTCGTGGCCCGCGCCCTCCCGGGCCGCGTTTCCCGCCGTACCGGACTGCTGGCGGCGCCGGTCGCGATCAGCCTGCTCATGCTGTCCCTGCCGGTACGCAACAGCTTCTATCTCGGCCAGACCAGCATCATCCCCGTCCTGTTGGTGCTGCTCGGGTGCTTCGTCGTACGCGGCGAACGAAGCTCCGGCGTCCTCATCGGCATCGGCGCGGCCCTCCAGCCCGCCGTACTGCTCTTCGCGCCGCTGCTGTGGCTGACCGGCCGGAAGAAGGCCGCCGTCACCACCGCGGGCACCTTCGGCGGTGCCACGGCCCTCGCGTGGGCGGCCATGCCGGCGGACTCCTGGACGTACTGGGTGCACCACGTGGCGGGCGCGGGCCTCGGCGAACGCCCGGACAACCTCGCCAACCAGTCCCTGCACGGCGCGCTGCTCAGGATCGGCCTCGAAGGGCCTCTGGAAGTCGCGCTCTTCGTCGTCCTGGCGGCGGTCGTCATCGCGCTCGGCCTGCGGCGCGCGGTCCGCTACGCCCGGGACGGGCAGCTGCTGCTCGCCGTCGCGCTGACCGGCTGCGTGGCGGTCGCCGTCTCACCGACGGCCTGGCAGCACCAGCTGCTGTGGATCCTGCTGGCGCTCGTCGGCCGGGTCGGGACGCGGGCCGGGGACCGGCTGGTCTGGCCGGCGGTGGTGGTGCTGCTGATGACGCTGCCGGGGAAGATGATGCTGCCCAACATGGCGCCGCTGCACCCGATACGGGAGAACGTGCCGCTGATCGCGGCGCTGGCGGCGGCATGCGCGGTGCCGTTCCTGACGCGTACCTCGCCGTATTTCGAGAGACCGGTGCCGACCGAATACGCGCGGCCGGTGCCCGCGCGCTGGCGCCGTGTCCCGCTGGCGCCGTTCTGGCGCCGGCTGCTCAGCCGCCCGAACCTGCTGCTCGAACTGCTCGTCATACGTGTCGGATACTCGGCCTACTCCCATATCCGCCTCGCCGCGACGGGCGGCCGCACGGCCGCCGAGGAGCACGGCCGTCAGATCATCTCGATCGAGCGGGCGCTCGGGATCGACATCGAGCACTGGGTCAACCACGCGGTCGTGAACGCGGAGTGGGCCGAAAGTTTCTTCAACTTCTACTACACGTCCTTCCACTTCGTGGTGCCGCTGTCGATCCTCGCTGTGCTGTACGTACGCCGCCCCGCGGACTACCGCTGGGCGCGCTCCTCACTCGGCTTCGCCACGGTCCTGGCGCTGATCGGCTTCTGGTTCTACCCGCTGGCCCCGCCGCGGCTGATGCCGGGGCTCGGCTTCATCGACACCGTGCACGGCCCGCAGGACCTCGCGAACCCGGACTACGGGGCGATGACGGCGGTCACCAACCAGTACGCGGCGATGCCGTCGCTGCACTTCGGGTGGTCGCTGTGGTGCGGTGTGGTGATCGTGATCCTGGCGCCGAAGCTGTGGATGAAGCTGCTGGGTCTGCTGCACCCGCTCTTCACGGTGTGCGCGATCGTCGCCACGGCCAACCACTGGGTGCTGGACGCGGTGGGCGGCGCGGCGGTCGTGGGCACGGGCTTCGCGCTGACGTACGTACTGGCGGGCCGACGAGAGCTGCTGCCGGAGCTACGGTCGTCGGGGGATGGGGTGCGGGCGGAGACGCTGGCAGAGGCGGACCCGTTCCCGGAGGGGAAGCGGGCGACCGGCGGTGAGTCCGTCCCGGCGGGGTAGGGGCGGGGTTGTTGGCTGCGGGTCAGAAGCTGGTATTCGGGGTGGGTCGGGTTGTGTGGTGTTGGGTGGGGCCGCCCCTTTCTGTTTGAGTGTCGCGGCTCCGGGCCGGGCGTCAAGGGCGCTCCTTCGTCGCGTCGGCTACGCCGATTCCGCTGCGCTCCACCCTTGACGCCCGGCCCTCCACCGCAAGTGACTCTTTGAGGGGGCGGCCGGGGGGAGGGTTCCCCGGAAAGGCTCGCTAGTGGCGGTTGTCCTTTGCCGACCTCGGGTCGGTGGGTGTGTGCGCGGCAGTGGAATGGGGCGGCCCGGCAGGGCTTAGCGACCGACCACCGTCCGTGGCCGAGGCACAAGCTGGTGTCTGAGCTCTGTGACCGCATGACACCTCAGAGGCGGGTACGAGGGACGCTCGATGCCCTGATATATACCCATTTGCCCAGCCGATTGGATCCCCCGCCGGTCGGTCATGCGTCAGGGGGTGCGATTACGGGCTCTCCCGCGATTGGTCGTGAGGCGTGTTGGCCTGGAGGCTGGCGGTTGGTTCAGCAGGTCATCGGGCAGACGGGCACGAGTTCGGTGCTCGTCCGGCGCTGGGTGGTGCGGTCGGATGCCGGGCCGGTGATCGTTGGCGTGTTCGACGCGGATCCGGCGTGAGGACTGGCAAATCCGGGTGTCCCCTTCCGACCGCCCCAGTAGCGTGCGCCGGCATGACATCGGAACTGGCACGCCCCCCGCTCTAAGCGGACGAACACACCGCCCGACCTCACCGGTCATGACGATGGCCGGTCTCATCTCCCACATGCGCTGAACCGAGCACATGTGGCTTCCTCGGCGGCGACGAGAAACAGAACCCGTCGTTCGACGAGTCGAGCGAAGACGCCGACTGGCACACCGACGGCCGCCCCCTCGCCGAGCTCCTCGCGGAGTACGAGGCCCAGTGCACCCGCACGAGCTGCTGCTCACGGAGCTGCGGGCCGCAGACTTGCTGGACTTCTCCCGCGCCGCGGTCGGCTCCAGTCACATCCGCGTGATGAAGGCCGGGCCGGCCACCGGTCCGTCCCCGGTGGCCCGGGGCAAGGCCGGCAGCAAGCATCACCTGATCGTCGAGGCGCACGGCATCCCGGTCGCCGCGATTACCACCGGCGGCAACCGCAACGACGTCACCCGACTGATCCCGCTGATCCAGGCCGTTCCGCCGATCTGCGGTAAGCGCGGCCAGCCACTGCGCCGCCCCAAGCACCTGTACGCCGACCGAGGCTATGACCACGAGGTTTACCGGGACTAGGTCCGCCGGTTCCAGATCACCCCGCGCATCGCCCGGCGCGGCTCCGGGCACGGCTCCGGCCTAGGCGTCTACCGCTGGGAGATCCGCGACGACATCCACCACGCGTTCGTCACCCTCGGCTGCGCCGTGGCGATGCACCCCAGGAGATGGCCTGCTCGATGTGCCAGAACGCACTCATAGCAGCGGGCCCGCGCAGCCTCACATCCGGGATCTCAGCACGTCGACCTCACAGCCCGCCATGAACGGGTCGAAGCCGTGCTCGACCAGCCAGTGAACCACCAGCAGGCTTCGTAGCGACCACCACGCGCGGATCACGTCGAGGTCGACGTCGGTGCCATAGCCGGCGACGACGTCACCGAGGTGCTCCTCGTGTCCGAGCGTCAAGGTGGCGAGGTCGTACAGGGGATCGCCCTGGCCTGCCTCGGACCAGTCGATGATGCCGGTGATCTCGTCGTCTTCGGTGAAGACGTGAGTGATCTGCAGGTCGCCGTGCGTGAACATCGGAGTCCACGGCCGGAGCGCGGCCTGGGCGACCCGGCGGTTGCGGGTGACGAGGTCGGCGGGTAGGACGCCGTTCGTCACGAGCCGCTCGCACTCGCCGTCGAGATCCGCCGCGAGTGCGTCGAGGTCCCGGCCGGCCCCGCCGGGCCAGGGCGGCAACGGCGCGTCGTGCAACTTCCGGATGGCGGCACCCGCCGCGGCCCACGCCGCCGGGGACGCGGTCGACGGCTCGCCGAGGCGGCCGAGTGCTGTCCCTGGGACCGCGGTGATCGCGAGCACGGGCGGCTTGCGCCACAGGACCTCCGGGGTCGGGACCGGCACCAGGGCCATCGCCTCGACCTCGACGTCGATGCGCGCCTGATCGGCGTCCACCTTCAGGAACACATCGCCGACGCGCAGGGTCGCGCGCTCGGAATGGGCGACGACAACTTTGACCTCATCCATGGGCGACCAGTATCCCGGGGATGACCGTCTGCGTCGCAGGGTTTATCGCGTGCGATTGCGCGGCTACCCGGCGGCCTCGTGCACGACACCGACCGCTGCCCAGATCCTAATACTCCAGCTGTAGATCGTGATCTTGCTGATCGGGGCCAGTGCGGATACGGGTGCAGCCACCGTTGATCATCGTGAGTTGTGTGGACTGACGATGAGACGGTGGCCGCAGGTCAAAGCATAGATACAGGCCGTTGGCGGGACGCGTTCGAGGTGGCCATGGGCCGTATTGCGGGCCGCTTCGCCCGGGTCGAACCCCGGCTGCGGGCCGGACGTTTGATGCTGGGGCTGCTGTCGGACCTGCCCCGCAAGAACTGCTGGACGATCGCGGAGTGGGTGGGGGAAAAGTCCCCGCACGGCATGCGGCATCTGCTGTGCAGGGCGTCGTGGGACGCAGATGCGGTGCGTGACGATGTACGCGAGTACGTCGTGAAGCATCTCCACGACGAGGAGGCGATCCTGGTCGTGGACGAGACCGGCGATGTGAAGAAGGGCACCCGTACCGTAGGGGTCCAGCGCCAGTACACCGGAACCGCCGGCCGGATTGAGAACTCCCGGGTCGCCGTCTATCTCGTCTACGCCGGGGCACGGGGACACGCGGCCGTGGACCGGGAGCTGTACGTCCCACGCTCATGGACCTCGGACCCGGACCGCTGTCGGGCGGCCGGGCTGGCCGAGGACACCGTCTTCGCGACCAAGTCGGAGCTGGCCCGCACTATGATCGAACGGTTCCTGGACGCCGGGCATCGTATCGACTGGGTGACGGGCGATGAAGTTTAGGGCGGCAACCCGAAACTGCGGGCGGCCCTGGAGGAACGCGGTCTGGGCTATGTCCTCGCGGTTGCCTGCTCGGCCGAAGTAGCCACCTCGCCTACTACCGCTGCCATTCCACCGGGCCGGCTCCGTTGCGCACCCTGGTCAGGACGGCGAGATCCAGATGGCGGGTGGAGGAAACCTTCCAGTCCGGGAAGGGGCTGGCCGGACTCGATGAACACCAGGTCCGCCGCTACCCGTCCTGGAGCCGCTGGGTCACCCTCGCCATGCTCGCTCACGCCTTCCTCGCCGTCGTCCGCGCAGACGAGCATGCACGGCGCACTGGTTCGGACGACCCGGCCCCGCTGACTTGCAACGAGATCCAGCACCTGTTCCTCACCATCGTCGTCCGGCCACTGAACGACCTCGCTCACCGGATCGGCTGGTCCGACTGGCGACGCCGCCATCAGGCACGATCACAGGCCAGCCATTACCGTCGACAAGCCGCAGCCCAGACATAAAGATCACGATCTACACCCGGAGCACTAACCGATCTCGGCATGCATGGCGCTCCGCCGGAGCGCACTCGATCATGTGGAACATGAAGCCCCGGGAGCGTGCTCTCACGTCACGGCAACGAGCGTGTGAGCCAGACGACTTCACCGTTGTCTTCCGTGGAAACGTGATCCCGCTCGAACCCGAGCTTCTCAAGGACGCGGAGCGACGGTGTGTTCCACGCACCGACGGTCGACCAGAGCCGCTTCCGCCCGGTCGCGATAGCGGCATCGAGCACCGCGCTGGCCGCCTCGGTGGCGTAGCCACGCCCATGCGCGCGCCGGAACAGCTCATACGCGATTTCAGGCTCCTCTACGGTGGAGCGGCCGATGATCAGCCCGCAGTAGCCGATGAAGTCGCCTTCGTCACGGCGCTGGATGGGCAACAGGGCGATCCCCGTAGTCGCCGTCGCAGTGAGCAGCTCCGCGATGGACGTCTGGATGCGCTCAACCGTGGGGGTTCCCTTGCCGCGTTCGGAGAGGAGGGCGCAGAACTCAGCGGCGTCCGACTCGGCCCATGGCCGCAGTATCAGCCGCTCGGTCTCAAGGTGGAACGGCATCGTCTCGTACGTAGTCATGCCCCCACTTTGCCCCACTGATCATCACGAACTACAGCTGGAGTACTAAGGGCTATTACTAGCGCGGCTCCGCGTAGCGGGCGGGCCCTTGCCTCAGGAGCCAGGCCAACACGCCTCACGACCAATTGCGGGAGAGCCCGTTGGGGCCCGTCTGGCAGATCATGGATGGGGCGTCTGGCGATCAGCTTTGTCCGTGCCGTACGGATCCAGGCTGGGCCCGCATGACCCACATGTAGCCGGCCAGACCAATCGATCCGCGCACCATGGCGTCAGCCCACGCCGGCAAGATGCTGCCCCAGGCGTTCCATCCCAGGCTCCAGAAGAGGAGCAGACTCAGTGCGCTTGCTACTACGACCGCGCTCCCGTACTTGACCAGTGTCGTGCGGCGTCTGCCCAGCCAGGCTCCCAAAAGCCCAGCCGGGATCTGCACCATCACATGGAAGCTTGCGCATGCCATCGGCACAACGAAGAGGAGGACCAAGGGAGAGTCCGCGGTGGGATCTCCTGGCGGGGTTGCGTAGGCGGCGTCCAGCATCCACAACGGCGGCACCAGGAACGTGAGCAGGAGTATGGCTCCGCTCAGATGCATAGCGCCGAGGTGCCGCAGTGCGGAATGTGAAGCCCTGACGCTTCGCCCTCTGACGCCATCGGTTCTCTCGCTCATATTTCCTCTCCCGTCGCCGTATGCATGGTAATCAGGCGGTTGCCCCGTCCTCGCACGGCCTAGCACGTCCCGCAGGGGAGTCGTCATGATCCGCCGCCTGTCGATTCGCGTTTCTGACTCACTCTGCTGCTGTAATGCGTGTCAGCAGATTCGAAAATCGAACCAACTTGGCCGGCGGGACAGGAGACCGACATGACGTCCGTGCTCATCACCGGGGCCTCCAGGGGCATCGGCCGAGCCATCGCGATCGAACTCGCCGCCCGCGGCCACAGGGTCGTCGCCACCGCCCGCCAGCCCGAAGACCTGGACGATCTCCCCGTCGACCAGCGTCTGCGCCTCGATGTCACCGATCAGAAGAGTGTGGATGAGGCCCTCCGGGCCGCCGGAGAGATCGACGTGCTCGTCAGCAACGCCGGCGCGACGGTCCGCGCGTCCCTGGAGAACGTGCCCATCTCCGAGGTCGAAGCCCTCTTCCAGCTCAACACCTTCGGCCCCCTGCGGGTGGTGCAGGGTGTGCTGCCCGCCATGCGCGAACGAGGCGCGGGCCGACTGGTTTTCGTCTCCAGCATCCAGGGCCGACTCGTGGTGCCGATCATCGGCCCCTACGCCGCCAGCAAGTGGGCATTGGAGGCGTTCGCCGAGACGCTGGCCGTCGAGGCAGGCCACTTCGGCGTCAAGGTGAGCATCCTCCAGCCGGGCTCCGTCTCCTCCGGCGCAGTCGAGCGCGCCAAGTCCTTCTTCACGGAGAACGACCCCTACACCCCCCTGTTCAAACAATTCGGCCCTCTGCGCGGCACGTCCATCTTCGAGACCATCACCCCCGAGGAAGTGGCCGCCGCGGTCGCCGACACGATCGAACAGCCCGATCCTCCGCTCCGCGTCCCGGTGGGCACGCCCGCCAGGACCGCCCTGGAGGCCCGCAAAGCAGCACCGGAGGACGCTCCCTTCGTACCGATCACGCTCGACTGGTAGCCGCATTGCGATGCGTCAGAGGCGCCTCGCTGACGCGCCAACTTCCGCCCGCCCCTCGGGTCGGCTGCGCCGAGCACGCCAGCTCCACACCGTGTGCCCCACGAGAGCCACGGCGACAACGGCTGCAACGACGCGAATCGCGTTCCAGGTTATAGCGACAATCAGCCCTTGCGAGTCCGTCTCCGTGCTCAACCGCTCAGAGGTCTCAATGAAAGCGATCAACGGCACAAGCAGGCGGAATGGAAGGCCGGCGATACCGGGCGTTCGCGCCAGGTTTCCCACCAGCCCCACAGGCGCACCGAAGGCGAAAGCTGCTATTCCCCAGACCAGGATGCTGGAAGCGAGGCCCTCCCCGGACCCGCCAGAGATAACGCGTCCGATCGGAGCAGCGGGGCTCAGAAACTTGAAGAGGTAGTACACGGCCACGCCGATGGCCAACGCCGAAGAAGGCAGCAGTGCCGACTCAATCTTGGACCGGCGGGAATAACCCACCAGAAAGGCGAAACACGCCCACGACCATCCCCCGGAAAAGACAAGGGCCACAGCATGGCAAATCGGGTTATCGAATTTGCCTGCGAGCGGGCCAATGACACCAAGCGCCGCGCCCAGCCCGAGAGCTACCGTGACAGGCACGACAAGATCTCCTGTACTTCCGCGTTCGCCCACACCGTTGGGCAGTGATCCCGATCGGTGTATGAGCTTCGCTGAACGGCGGAGATGGCGTCAATACCGCTATCAGCCTGCCGTGCATGAAGCCGATCAAGCCATCTAGTGCCGCACTAGGCAACGTTCGCCCTGTTGGCAGGCGATAGGTGGCCAAGACAGACTGCCCGGCATGGAGTTGATCGCACGGGGGCGGGACGCTGATGTGTTTGCCCTGGATGAGTCCAGGGTGCTGCGACGGTATCGGCACGAGGGGTGGCCGACCGATCTGGAGTCGCGCTTAATGACTCACCTGACTGCGTGTGGGTATCCGGTGCCGAAGGTGTACGAGGTCACCGATACCGACATGGTTCTTGAGCGGCTGACCGGACCGACGCTGCAGGAAGCGTTGGCCCGGCGCCCGTGGCGGGTGCGTGACCTCGGTCGAATGCTGGGCGGCCTCCACGATCGACTTCATGGGCTGTCGGCACCGGCATGGCTGCCCAAGCGGTTCGGCACTGCGGGTGATGACCGGGTGCTGCACTTGGACTTGCATCCGGGCAACGTCATTCTGACCGGGCGCGGCCCCGTGGTGATCGACTGGAGCAACGCGGGCGCTGGTGATCCCGCTGCCGATGTGGCGATGACCATGGTGACCGTCGGCAGCGCCGATGTCCCCGGGCTTGCCGCACGTCTGGGACGGGGTCTGCTTCTGCGAGCTGTCCAGGGCGGCTGCGGAACTGATCCCACCCCGCGGGTTCAGGAGGCGGTCAACGCCAAGCTGGCCGACCCGAATCTCACCATCACAGAGGTGGCGTGGTTGCGGAACCGTGCTGCTGTCTCTGTCGGTCCCTGAAACCGACGCGGACGCGGGCAGTGGACCAGGTCGCCGTGTCCGGCGCTGACGCGATGACTTGCCCACGGAGGGCCTGCGCATCCTGCTCCGCGAGGAGGGCGTCTCCTTTCACGAACAGCGCAGCATGATCCGTCAATACATCATCCGGCGGTACAAATACGCCGTCGATGAACGTCTGCGCAGGGTCGTCGACAGAGCGAACGTTGCGACACGTGACGCCCTTATATGTACCTATTTGCCCGGCCGATTGGATCCCCCAGCGATCGGTCGTGCGTCAGGGGGTGCGTTAAACGGATCCTCGGGCACAAACGAGCCCTCACCGGCCCACTTTCGTCCCACATGTCACACCCACCCCACCACCCACCCGGCTCAGACACCAGCTTGCGCCCCAGCCCCCGCCGCCGTCAGTCGCTGAGCCGGTGCCGGACCGCCCCATTCCACTGCCGCGCAATCCACCCCCAGACCCCAGGACGGCAAAGGGCCCGGGCCCAGGACTGAGCTCCCCGGGGAACCCTCCCCCCGGCCGCCCCCCACTGCCTTCACTTGCGGTGGAGGGACGGGAGTCAAGGGTGGAGCGAAGCGCAATCGGCGCAGCCGACGCGACGCAGGAGCGCCCTTGACGCCCGACCCGCAACCGCGACACTCAAACAGAAAGGGGCGGCCCCACCCGTCATCAAACGACCCGGCCCGCCCCGAATACCCCTCGGTCCTGATCCGCAGACGACAACTCCCCGCCGTTGAGGGCCGGGTCCTCGAAGGTGGCCTCTGCGTCGAACGCGGCCCGTCGGGTGGCCCGGCGCAGTGCCTTGAGCACCGTGGCGCCGATGGTGAGAGTCAGTACGACCGTGAGCACGGCCCGTCCCAGGTCCCAACCGAACGAGGTCGCCGCGCAGTACGCCAGGAAGCGGACCACGTTGTCGTGGACCGGATCCCCGGGATGGAAGGAGATGCCGGTCGAGAGCCCGCCGATATACGTCCACCCCTGCAGATTCATGATCGTGCCGTACGCGAACGCCGCGCACGCCCCGTACAGCGCGAGCATCAGCAGCTCGCCGCGGCCACGCAGCCGGTCCGGCCCCGGCAGCAGCCCGGCGCCCATCGTGAACCAGCCCATGGACAGCATCTGGAACGGCATCCATGGCCCGACCCCGCCGGTCAGCAGCGCCGACGCGAACATCGTGACCGAGCCGAGGACGAAGCCGAACCCCGGCCCCAGGACCCGGCCGCTCAGCACCATCAGGAAGAACATCGGTTCCAGTCCCGCCGTGCCCGCCCCCAGCGGTCGCAGCACCGCCCCGACGGCGGCCAGTACCCCCAGCATCGCGACCGCCTTGGCGTCCAGCCCGGAATCGGCGATGGTCGCGACCACGACGGCCACCAGCAGGGGGAGCAGCGCGGCGAAGAGCCAGGGCGCGTCCTGGGAGTGCGCGAGACCGGACGGGGAGTCGGCGAGCAGCGGCCAGCCGAAGGCGATGATCCCGATCGCGCTGACCAGGGTGAGGGCGGCGATGGAGCGCGGCCCGAGCCGTACGGCGCGAGCCTGCGGTACGCCCACGTCGGCAGCGCCGCCCACGTCGCCCACGTCGCCCACGTCGCCCGCGCCGCCCGCGGCGCCCATGTCACCCGCGTCGCCCGCGCCGTCCGTCCTCATCGCGACTCCTCCGCCACGCCGAGCGCCGTACGGACCTGGGTCACCGTCAGCCACTCCTGCGGGGCCATGATTTTCGCGACCTGCGGCGCGAAGGCCGGGGACGACACCACCACCCGGTGCGTCGGGCCGTCCGCCACGATCTCGCCGTCGGCCAGGATCACCACCCGGTGTGCCAGCTCCGCGGCCAGTTCGACGTCATGCGTCGCCAGGACGATCGCGTGCCCCTCGGCCGCCAGCGCCCGCAGCACCCCGACGAGACGGCCCTTCGCCGCGTAGTCCAGGCCGCGCGTCGGCTCGTCGAGGAGCAGCAGCGGAGGCCGTCCGGTCAGGACGACAGCGAGCGCCAGCGCCAGCCGCTGCCCCTCGGACAGATCGCGCGGATGCGTCGTGTCCCGCACATCCGGCAGCAGCTCGCCCACCAGCGCCAGGCAACTGCCGGGCGCCGCGCCCGCGTCGCCGTCCGCCGCCGCGCACTCGGCGGCGACCGTGTCGGCGTACAGCAGATCGCGCGGCTCCTGCGGTACGAGACCGACCTGACGGATCAGCTCGCGCGGCTGCGTACGGTGCGGGGTGCGGCCGCCGACGACCACCGCGCCGGAGGCGGGCTCGACCATCCCCACCAGGGTGCTCAGCAGGGTGGACTTGCCCGCGCCGTTACGGCCCATCAACGCGATCGTCTCGCCCGGCGTGACGGTGAGCGAGACCCGGCGCAGCGCCTCGATCCGGTCGCGCCGTACGCCGAGGTCCTTGACGACGGCGAGAAACTCGGGGTCGCCGGATACCGGGACGGCCTCGCGGTGGCGCAGCAGCCTGGCGAGCGCGCCCCGGGGTGACGACCCCCCAGCGCCCGTACTGATGCTGCTACGAGCGCCCGCACCACCGGCGGCCACCGGCGGTGGTTCCGTCCCCGCCAGCCGCTCCCGCAGCTCCGCCGCCCCGCGCCTGGCATCCCGTACGGACAGCGGCAGCGGCTGCCAGCCGGCCAGCCGGCCCAGCGCCACCACCGGCGGATACACCGGTGACACCGCCATGATCCGTTCCGGATCCCCGACCACCGGCGGCTGCCCGGGGCCGGGGAGCAGGATGACCTGGTCCGCGTACTGCACCACCCGTTCAAGCCGGTGCTCGGCCAGCAGGACGGTCGTGCCGAGGTCGTGCACCAGCCGTTGCAGCACCGCAAGCACCTCCTCGGCCGCCGCCGGGTCGAGCGCCGAGGTCGGCTCGTCCAGCACCAGCACTTTGGGGTGCGGAGTCAGTACGGAACCGATCGCGACCCGCTGCCGCTGACCGCCCGAGAGCGTGGCGATCGGCCGGTCGCGCAGCTCGGCCAGCCCCAGCAGATCGAGCGTCTCCTCGACCCTGCGCCGCATCACATCGGGGGCGAGGCCCAGCGACTCCATGCCGTACGCCAACTCGTCCTCGACGACATCGGTGACGAAGTGAGCGAGCGGGTCCTGCCCCACCGTGCCCACGAGGTCGGCGAGTTCGCGCGGCTTGTGGGCACGGGTGTCGCGACCGTCGACGGTGACGCGGCCGCGCAGGCTGCCGCCGGTGAAGTGCGGGACGAGGCCGGAGACCGTACCTAGCAGCGTCGACTTGCCGACCCCGGACGGCCCGACGAGCAGTACGAGTTCGCCTTCGGGCACGGTGAGGTCGACCCCGCTGATCGCGGGCGCCGGGGCATCGCCGTACGTCACCGACACCTGCTCGAACCGGATCACGGGGTCGTCTCCTTCGACGCGGAAGCCTGCGGGAGCGCCGTGGGCACCGGGGGCGTCGACGGCGCCGTGGGCGCTGCGGGCTTCGTCGGCGCGCTCGGCACGGGCGCGATGAACGCGGGCAGCAGACCGATCAGCGTCCCCGCCGCCGGCCACAGCGGCAGCGTCGGCGCCACCAGAGGTACGACACCGGGGTGCAGCGCCTCCGGATCCACGGCGCCCGCCCGGATCATCAGCGCCGCGACGGCCGCGCCCGAACCGGCCACCAGCCAGGCGCGGACGCCCCAGCGGTCGGGACGGTAGCGGGTACGGACGGAGCGCCGGCCGCCGAGCCGCAGCCCGGCCAGCGCCGCGGCGAGCCCGGCGGCCAGCAGCGGCAGCCCGTATCCGGCGCCCTGCGCGGCGAGCAGTCCGTACGATCCGGCGCACACCCCCAGCAGCCCGCCGAGCGTGAGTGCGGTGGTGGTGTGCCGTACGGCGGGCGGGACCTGGGCCGTACGTCCGTATCCGCGGGCGTCCATCGAGGCGGCGACGGCGACCGACCGTTCCAACGCGCCTTCCAGGACCGGCAGTCCGATCTGCAGGATCGCCCGCACCCCGCCGGTGGGGCGGCCGCGCAGTCGGCGGGCGGTGCGCAGCCGCAGCACATCGGCGACCATGTTCGGCGCGAAGGTCATCGCCACGACGACGGCGACCCCGGCCTCGTACAGCGCGCCCGGCAGCGACTTGAGCAGCCGGGCCGGGTTGGCGAGCGCGTTCGCCGCGCCCACGCAGATCAGCAGTGTGGCGAGTTTCGCGCCGTCGTACAGCGCGAAGACCAGCTGCTCGGCCGTCACCCGGCCGCCGATCCGTACGCCCCGCGCCCAGTCGGGCAGCGGCAGTTCGGGAAGGGTGACCAGTACGTGCGAGCCGGGGATCGGCGAGCCGAGGAAGGCCGAGAACAGCAGCCGGATGACGATGACGGCCAGGCCGAGCTTGACGAACGCGCCGTACGAACGGGCCCAGGGCGCGTCGGTACGGCGGGCCGCCACCACATAGCCCGCGACGCCGACCAGCAGCCCGAGCAGCAGCGGGTTGCTCGTACGGGACGCGGCGGCGGCCAGCCCGAGCGCCCACAGCCACCAGGCCCCGGCGTGCAGGGCGTTGGAGCGGTTCGCCTCGGGCGCGCGGAGCGCGGAAGAGCGGTCCAGGGTACGGGGTTTCGCGGTACGGGGGTTCGCGGTGCGGCGGCTTACGGAGCGGCGGCTTACGGTCCTGCTCATCGCGTCCGGCTCAGCCGCGCCGGCGGCGGGCCTGCCAGAACCCGGCGGCGGCGAGGACGATCACGGCGGCGATGCCGCCGAAGACGCCGACGGAGGGGCCGACACCGTTACTTCCGCCGTCGTTTCCGCCACCGTCCGCACGAGTGGAGCCGGAGGGCTCGGACACGGCCGAATCCGCGGTCGTCGGCGTGGCCTTCGAAGCGGGCTCCGAGCCCCCGTCTCCACCCGGCACCGTCACCTGATCCCCACAGCCCGAGGCCGGGTAGCCGGAGATCGCGCAGAGCAGCGCGGCGCTGTTGTAGCGCAGCGGCTTCGCCACCGCCGCCAGGGCCTCCGCGGCGGTCGCGTCCTCGCCAACCCGGGCGCACCCGGTCCGGAGAGCGGGCGGAGTCTCCCCGTCCGGGGCGTCGGCCGGCGTACCGGAGTCGATGACGACCGCGATCCGCTTGCGGCCGTCCTCGGCCGGGGTGTCACCGCAGAGCGTCGCGAAGTCGGGGGTTCTGCGCGGCTTGGCCGCGTCCCCGCTGTCCTCGCTCACCGAGAAGCGGAAGCCGCGGACAGCGCCGTCGGCGGGCCGCGCCGTCGCGGGCCCCTGGGTGGCGTAGGTCCACTTCCCGCCGTCGCTCTCCCAGAACGACCAGTAGCGGTAACCGGCCGCCTGCGCGTTCCCGGCGCCGAACGCGAGGACGGCGGCGAAAGAAAGGACAAGGACACAAAGGGCACAGACGAAAGCGGACGGAGCGGACGGAGCGAACGGAGGCCGGATCCGGGTGCGGATCACGGCTGCTGGGTCTTCCTGCGGCTGTTGATCACAAAGCCGATCGCGACGCAGCAGACGACCAGACCGATCCCGATGCCCCACAGCGTGCCGCGTCCGTCCCCCGCACTGGTCCCGCTCTCGGCGGTGGCCGGTGCCGTCGCGGCCACCACGGCCTTCGGCGCGGGACCGGTCGCGTTCAGCCGCTGTACGAGGTCGATGCCGCCGAAGTTGTGCGGGTCGGTGTCCGTCGCATGGGCGGCGAAGATCAGCTGGGCGTAGGCGGCCGGCCCGTTCTCCTGTGCCCAGGCACCGGAGTTCTCCTTCAGCCACTCCAGGGCGCCGGTCGCCTGGTCCCCGTATCCGGAGGCCATCAGGGCGACGACGGCGTCCGCCGTGTTCCCGACGTCGGGCAGCGGTGCGCTGTCGTCGGCGCCGGGCATCGGCGGCAGATCCAGATGCCCGGTCGCACCGAGCGCGGACGCCAGATAGGCGGCGCCGTTGCGGGCCGCCCGCTCGGGTGCGAGGTCCGCGGTCTTCTCGCAGGACGGCGCCGGGCCCGCCTCCACCGGCGCGGTCACCATCCGCTTGCCGACCCCGCCGAGCACGGCCGCCGCGGTGGCGTCGTCATTGGCGCTCAGCTTCCCGGCGGCGTCCGGCTGGTACGCGAAGGCTCCGGCGTCCGCTCCCGGATCGCAGGGGATCGAGAAGCTCACCAGCGCGTCATAGGCGTTCCTGCCCTCCGGCGACCGTATCGAGCTGGGGCGTATGCCGGCGACGGTCAGTGCGCCTATCACGAGGGAGGTGGAGTTCGCGTCGCTCGGCGTACCGGGGCTGTAGCTCCAGCCGCCGTCCTTGTTCTGTACGGACCTCAGCCAGTTCATCGCCTTGTCCATGGGAGCCCGTTGGCCGCCGAGCGTGGAGAGCGCCTGGACGGCGGCCGCGGTGGCGTTGGAGTCGACCATGGTCGTGGCGTCGCACGGCGTGGTGGGGTCGGCGCGGTACGCGGGGAAGGCGCCGTTGGCGCACTGCTGCCCCTTCAGCCAGGCAACGGCCTGGTTCGCGGGCCGGACGCCCGCCGCGAACTGTCCCAGCATCGCCAGCGACTGCCGCCACACACCGTCGTACGTGGGGTCCTTGTCGCCATACAGCCCCGGCGGGATCACGACCGGCGGGGGCGAGGAGGGAGAGACGGAGGGTGAGGCGGAGGGCGAGGCCGAAGGAGCGTCGGACGCGGCCGGCGAGGGGGAGGCGGAGGAGGACGGCGAGCCGGCGGGATTCACATCGCCCCCCGCGACAGCGGCCGGAGCGACGGCCACGCAGAGCACGGCGGATGCGGCGAACACGGCCGCGCTGCGGCGAACGGTGGTCATGGCGGGGTGGGCCTCTCCTGCGGGAGCCGGGCGCAGGCACACTCAGGCACCAGACTCCGGCCTCGTATACCTCGACGATGCCGGCCACCGGCGGTTTCCGATGGCACGAGCCGGTCACGACCGCGTACGGGGCATTCCGGCTCCCCGCCTGCGAGGGCGGGCTCACGGCTGCGGGTCAGCGCCGGATTCGCACCGACTTCCCCCCGTACGGACATGATGACGACGCGCTCACTCTACCGGCCCGTACCAGACCGCTCCCCGGGCGGACGGCCCGAGGCGGACGGGGGTACGGGCGGGTGCTTAACTCGCCTACTGAACCGGGAGGTTGTGGGCCGGCGAAGGAGATAACGATCAGTGGGTCCATGGCCCCGCCACCCGGCAACCTGGTTAAATCCGGCGAACGGTTGGTAAACACTTGTGCTTTGGGTCGTACCGCCTCTTGTTGGAGCCCGGTCTACGCGCGTATCTTGAGCCGACTTTCAGGCTTCGCGCACCTCTCCTCCACGCCGCGTCCACATGAATCACGTGCGGGAACGCACGGGGAGCGCGTGAGAGAAAACGCGACAGATCACGCGACGCAACAGCAACAGCAACACGCAACACGCGACAGAACGCACAAGAAGGACCAGAAGAAGGACCGGAAGAAGTTCCGCAAGCTGGTCCGCACGCAGGTCCGCAACACGTCCCGTAAGAGAAAGAGCTCACCGTGCCCCCTTCCATACCCCCGGCCCTGCGCGGTCGGCGCGGCAGATTCATCGCGCTGGCGCTCCCCGTCGGCCTGGCCGGATCGTTCGTCGTGCTCCCCTTCACCGCACAGGCGGCCCCGTCCCCGGACGCGGTGATCGCCGAGGTCTACGGCGGCGGTGGCAACTCAGGTGCCACCCTCACCAGCGACTTCATCGAGCTGGGCAACTCCGGTGACGGTCCCTTCGACCTCACCGGCTGGTCCGTGCAGTACCTCAGCGGCGCGCCCACCCAGAGCTCCAAGTGGCAGGTCACCGAGATCACCGGTGCCATCCCGGCGGGCGGCAGCTACCTCGTCGAGGAGGCCAAGGGCACCGGCGGCGACACCGCCCTGCCCACCCCGGACGCGACCGGCGCCATCGCGATGTCGGCGAGCAGCGGCACCATCGCGCTCGTCCACTCGACCGCCCCCCTGACCTGCGTCACCGCCGCCGACTGCGCGGCGGACGGCAGCATCAAGGACCTGGTCGGCTTCGGCACCGCCCTGGTACGGGAGACCTCGCCCGCCACCGGCGCGGGCAACACCACCTCGGTCGCCAGGAACGGCGCCCTCGCCGACACGGACAACAACTCCACCGACTTCGTCGGCGGCACCCCGAGCCCCCGTAACAGCGGAGGCACGGGCGGCGGCGGCGAACCGTCTCCCACCCCTTCGCCCACCGACACCACCCCCGGTGAGCTGCGCATCCACGACATCCAGGGCGCCACCCGGATCTCCCCGCAGGCGGGCAACACCGTCACCAACGTCCCCGGCGTGGTGACCGCCGTACGCTCCACCGGCTCCTCGCGCGGCTTCTGGTTCCAGGACACCACCCCGGACAAGGACCCGGCCACCAGCGAGGGCGTCTTCGTCTTCACCGGCTCGGCCACCCCGCTGGTGCGGGTCGGCGACTCGGTCCTGGTCTCCGCGAAGGTCACCGAGTACTACCCGGGCGGCGCGAGCGCCGGCGGGCAGTCCGTCACCGAGCTGACCGGCCCGACGACCACCGTGCTGTCCTCCAGCAACGCGGTGCCCGCGGCCGAGCTGATCGACTCCAAGACGCTCGCCGAGTCGTACGCGCCGAAGGTGCAGGGGCTCAACATCGAGCCGCTCACGCTGAAGCCCGCCAAGTTCGCCATGGACTGGCTGGAGTCCCGCGAGGGCACGCTGGTGCGGATCGGCGACAGCCGCGTGGTCGGTGCCTCGAACTCGTACGGCGAGACCTGGATCACCACCAAGCCCAAGCAGAACCCGACGCCCCGCGGCGGCACGATCTACACCTCGTACAACGACGTGAACTCGGGCCGTCTCCTGGTCGCCTCGCTGACCGGCGACAGCCTCGCGGCCAACGTGGGTGACACCCTCGCCGGCCTGACCGCCGGCCCGCTGGACTTCGCCAACTACGGTGGCTACAACATCCAGGCGACCGTCATGGGCAAGGTCACGTCGGGCGGGCTCAAGCCGGAGGTGGCCAAGAAGGCCAAGTCCGACGAGCTCTCGGTGGCCACGTACAACGTCGAGAACCTCGACCCGACCGACCCGCAGGCCAAGTTCGACCGGCTGGCCGAGGGCGTCGTCACCAACCTCGCCACGCCGGACATCCTGAGCCTGGAGGAGATCCAGGACAACAACGGCGCCAAGGACGACGGTACGGTCGCGGCCGACCAGACCCTCGCCCAGTTCATCGAGGCCATCAAGAAGGCCGGCGGCCCGACGTACGACTGGCGCTCCGTCGACCCGACGGACAAGGCCGACGGCGGCGAGCCGGGCGGCAACATCCGTAACGTCCTCCTCTTCAACCCGAAGCGGGTCAGCTTCGTGGACCGCCCGGGTGGCGACGCCACCACCGGCGTCAAGGTCGTCACCAGCGGCAAGCACGGCAAGGACATCTCCCTGTCCGCCTCCCCGGGCCGCATCAACCCCACCTCGGACGCCTGGAAGAGCAGCCGCAAGCCGCTGGTCGGTGAGTTCACCTTCCGTGGCGAGCAGGTCTTCGTCATCGGCAACCACTTCAACTCCAAGGGCGGTGACCAGCCGGTCCACGGCCGGTTCCAGCCCCCGACGCTGAGCTCCGAGACCCAGCGCGTGGCCCAGTCCAAGGAGGTCCACAGCTTCGTCGCCGGGCTGCTCCTCAAGGACATGAAGGCCAAGGTCGTCGTTCTCGGTGACATGAACGACTACCAGTTCTCCAAGCCGCTGACCGCCCTCACCAAGGGCAAGGTCCTCACCGACCTGATCAACACGCTGCCGGAGAACGAGCGCTACAGCTACGTCTACGACGGCAACTCGCAGACCCTGGACCACATCCTGGTCAGCCCGGCCATCAAGAAGCCCGGGTACGACGTCGTCCACATCAACTCGGAGTTCTCCGACCAGACGAGCGACCACGACCCCCAGGTGGTCACCATCCGCTGACCCCTCGCACGCGTACGGTGTGCGCGCCCCCACCCCGGGGGCGCGCACACCGCCGCATGGGGCCACGCCTGAGCCACGGCGAGGTGCCGTGCCGGGCGTCGCGGGCCCGCGAAGATCGACCGGACAGGGCCTAGGATCACCCTCCATGGACTGGGTCGAGCGGATCTCCCGTATGCGTCGTTGGGCGCGTCAAGGTGAACGCGCCCCGCACAAGCCGCTGCTGCTCCTCTACGCCCTCGGCCGCTACCAACGGGACCGGACCGTCGGGCTGCGCTTCACCGACACCGAGGCGGATCTCGCCCGTCTGCTGGCCGAGTACGGCCCACCCCGCACCACCAGCCCCGGCTACCCGTTCCACCACCTCACGAGCGACGGCTTCTGGCACGTCAGCACGGAGGACGGCGGCGCCAGCCCCGGACCCGGCCTCGGACGGCTGAGGGCCACCGGCGCGACGGGCTCTCTCAGCCCCGAACTACGCGCCGACCTGGACGCGGACCCGGGACTTCTCGCCCGCATGGCCCGGCTGCTCCTGGACACCAACTTCGCGCCCTCGCTGCACGCCGACATCCGCGCGGACACGGGCCTCGACATCGACGGAGCCGATCCCGACAGCGGTCACGCGCCGCGCGTTCTCATCCCGGCGCCCCGCCGACGCGATCCGGCTCTGCGCGAGCAGGTGCTGACCGCGTACGAGTACCGGTGCGCCTTCTGCGGCTACGACGGCCTGCTGAGCCGAGTCCCGGTCGGACTCGAGGCAGCGCACGTGCGGTGGTGGGCCTTTGAGGGCCCGGACACCCTGAGCAACGCCCTCTGTCTCTGCTCCCTGCACCACAAACTCTTCGACAAGGGCGTACTGGGCCTCACCGCCGACCGCGACATCACTGTCTCCCGCAGCTTCGTCGGCCGCAGCGACGCCGCCCGCCAGTTCGTCACCGACCTCGTGGGCCGCCCCCTCCTCGCCCCCCAACCGGGCTCCCCCGACGTGGCGCCGGACCACATCGCCTGGCACTCCACCCAAGTCTTCAGAGGCACCGCCCGCACCCCCGCGTAAGCGCGTGAGCGCGTGCGTTCGCTTACGCCGGCGCCCCGATCGCGAGAGCGAGCCGCCACATCCCGGTGGACGGGTTCACCTCCGGTTCTTTGCCTTCAAGAGCCAGCTCCTTCGCCCGGCGGACGGCGTCAGGCCAACCGTCCTCGTAGCGACGGAAGTCGAGGCCCGTCTTGCTGTAGCCGTCCGGCACGTACTTGTCCAGATAGGGCACGAGCTGTTTGTAGGACGGCGCATGACGGTGGTGGTCGGTGAAGTGCAGGAGCAGCCACAGCTCGAAGCAGGGGTTCGACAAGGCGATCTCGATCTGCCTTCGGGCCGCGATCGCCACCGCCTGATCGATGTCCGTGAAGTCGTCGACGTCAAGCACGCACCACGTTTCGTCGTATTCCTCACCTGCTGTTTCGAGCACCTTCGCGGCGTAGGAGACGACCTGGGAAGGAGCCTTGGGATGCTCGATGACCCTGACCGAAACGGCGGGATTTCTGGCGGAGGACTTGAGGCCTTGTACGTAGTCCCGCTCGGTGACTTTGGCGCCGCAGACGACCAACAGCCTCTGCCGGGAGACGCGCCGCCCCACTGTCCTGTCGAGCCGGGACTCAAAAGAGGGGCGTTTGCGCCCGCTCGGCTTCGGTGTTCTCGCCATCCTGATCCCCCCGCGTCGCCAGAGCCTTGGCGAAGCTGTCGTCGATGAAAGGTACTCCGCCGTAACTGCCGCCCAGGTAGCGACGTTCGCGGTTCTCCTCTTGGCGGGGCTTGAACTCGGAGAGAGCGAACAGCTCTGTTTCGCCGTACTGGTTCTTCTCTACGAACCACACCTGATCCCGCTTCAGGATGTCCTCCCCCCCGATGCGACCAAGCAGGCTGGCGTCGTGCGTGGTGAAAATCAGCTGGGCGCCGAGCGGGTTGGTGGTGTGGCTCTGGAAGAGCCCAATGAGCCTTGCGGTGAGCAGAGGGTGGAGGCTGGCGTCGATCTCGTCCACGACGAATGTGCCCCCGCGACGAAGAACGGACATGAACCGGGGCGCCTGTTCGAGGAGAGCGCGCGTACCCGCTGACTGCTCCCGCAACTCCATCTGCACCACACCGGCGCGCCCGCGGTGTCCGATCCAAGGGCGCACGACCTCCCGCGGCCCCTCTTGCTCCAGCTCGGCGAGCAGGCGTGGCGGGATGCGCCGCCCGTACTGCTTCCGCAGCTCCTCCTCGTCCAGGAGCACCCGCTCTGCGCCGCATTCCTCGATCCCCAGGTCCGCTGCGCGCAGCAGCTGCATGAGCTCGGGATTACGCTCGGGCGTTTCCAGCATGCGCGTCGTACCGAGTCCAACCGGGTTCGGCCCGCGCAGCCGACGAAACTGCAGCTTCCTCGCGAACCAGTCGTAGACCGGGCGGAAGTCCGCCTGCTTGGAACGTGCCGCCATGGACATGAACAGGACGTTGGGTTCTGTGATGCTCTCGACCAGCTTCAGCTCACGCCTGTGCTGTGAGTCGCCCGGCTCCACGTCGACGGTGGACCGTTCGAAGATTTTCCGCTTCTTCCCTCGTGGGTAGGTGTAGAGCCACTCGTCGATCACTTGCTCGTCATCGACGCTGAAGCCGTACGTGTAGCGGACTCCGTGCAGCAGAAGATCCGCCACGAACCACGAGGGTTCGTCGCGTGCGGCGTCATCGAGCCGGAAGGGCTGGCGGAGAACGCCGCCATCCGGCTCCGCGTCGCGATGTGAGTCCACGACCATCCGGGCCATGTACTCGAGTGCGTCGATCAGGTTGGACTTGCCCGCCGCGTTGGCGCCGAAGACGCCGGCGACGGGGACCGCCTCCCAGCCGGTGCCGGTCGGACGGTCCGCCTCATAGACCGGATGAAGCTGGAGCCCCTGTTCTTCCCGGATCGAGCGATGGTTCGCGACCCTGAAGTTGAGCAACATCTCTGTTCCCTCCCTTCGAGGGTGAGCCTGTCCTTGTGTGCAAGTGAATCGCGCATATCGAATGCTGACAACCGGATACGAGGGATATCACGCCATGGGAGTAGTCCATCCACCTGAGGCGGGCTCCCCGGCTCGCGGCTTCGGCCGGGCTCTCTCGTGCCGCGTGAGTGGCGTCAGTCGGGTGGGGGGAGTGGGTTGTCGGTGGGGGTTGTCAGGTCGATCAGGCGGCAGGCCGTTTCGATGTCGGCCTTTACCTGGGCGATCGAGGCGCGGCCCGAGAGCCAGGTGATCAGCGCCGCGTGCCAGGTGTGTTCGATGACGCGGACCGCGGAGAGCTGTTCGGGTGTGGGGCCCTCCTGGGCGATGGCCCGGCCCATCGCGTCGAGGATGATCGCCGTCGTCTGGCGGGAGACCGTGTCGACCTCCCGGCTCACGCCGCGGTCCGCGAAGGTCAGCGCCCGGACCATCGCGTCCGCGAGGTGCGGGTCGCGCTGGAGGGAGCGGAAGGCGCGCAGCAGGGTTTCGGCGACCCGTTCGGCCGGGCTGTCGCTGGCGGGGGGCCGCTTGCGCAGGGTGGTGTGGAGGTGTTCCAGCTGGTCCTGCATCGTGGCGACCAGCAGATGGATCTTCGAGGGGAAGTAGCGGTAGAGCGTGCCGAGGGCGACGCCGGCCTCCTCGGCGACCTCGCGCATCTGTACGGCGTCGAAACCGCCCCGGCCCGCCAGCCGGGCGGTGGCGTACAGGATGCGGCGGCGCCGTGCCTCCTGGCGTTCCGTCAGCGGGGGCGGCGCTGACACCGGGTTGACTCTCGCGGCCATATGTCCCACTCCATGCCCTTCGCTCAGCGCGTTGCCCCAGGAGGGCTCCGGACCCTCCGGGATCGAGGGTGGCGCCTCCGGACCGCACAGCATGGCAGACCTGCCGTGGCGCGAATCACCTGATCCGGCCCGTACAGCGACGCTACCTGCCGGTAGATTCGGAGGCTGTGAGCGGCCGATCGGGCGATCAAGGCGCGTCAACCGGCGGTCGGTCACGGCCGGCTCCCCCCGGGAGCGGCGGCCGGGCCCCCGGCCGACAAGAACTTGTTCTAGATTGGCGCCAGCGGTTACGCTCCGGCGAAAAAGCGGAAGAGCGCAGTGAGAAGGGGGCCGAGAGTGACCGCTGAGGCCATAGAGGCGGGCACGGGAGCGGGGCCCCGGGGCGAGAATGACCGCCCGCTGCGTATCGCACTCCTCAGCTACAAGGGCAACCCGTTCTGCGGCGGCCAGGGCGTCTATGTCCGGCACCTCTCCCGCGAACTCGCCCGCCTCGGGCACAGCGTCGAGGTCATCGGCGCCCAGCCCTATCCCGTACTCGACGCGGGCGTCCCGCTCACCGAGCTGCCCAGCCTCGATCTCTACCGGCACCCCGACCCCTTCCGCACGCCGAAGCGCGACGAGTTCCGCGACTGGATCGACGCTCTCGAGGTCGCGACCATGTGGACGGGCGGCTTCCCCGAGCCGCTGACCTTCTCGCTGCGCGCCCACCGTCATCTGGCCTCCCGCGCGGGCGAGTTCGACGTCATCCACGACAATCAGACGCTCGGGTACGGACTCCTCGGCGACCTCGGCGCGCCCCTGGTCACCACCATCCACCACCCCATCACCGTCGACCGGCGGCTGGAACTGGACGCCGCCGAGCACTGGCGCAAACGTGCCTCCGTCCGCCGCTGGTACGGCTTCACCCGGATGCAGAAGCGCGTCGCGCGCCGGCTGCCGTCCGTGCTCACCGTCTCCGGCACCTCGAAGCGGGAGATCACCGACCATCTCGGCGTACCGGCCGAACGTATCGACGTCGTGCACATCGGCGCCGACACGGAGCTGTTCTCGCCGGACCCGGCCGTGCCCGAGATCCCGGGCCGGATCGTCACGACCTCCAGCGCGGACGTGCCCCTCAAGGGCCTGGTCCATCTGGTCGAGGCCCTCGCCAAGCTCCGTACCGAACACCCCGCCGCGCACCTCGTGGTCGTCGGCAAGCGGGCCGAGGACGGCCCGGTCGCACAGGCCCTGGAGCGGTACGGACTCGAAGGCGCCGTCGAGTTCGTCAAGGGCATCTCCGACGCGGAGCTGGTCGATCTGGTCCGCGGCGCGCAAGTCGCCTGTGTGCCGTCCCTGTACGAGGGCTTCTCGCTGCCCGCCGCCGAGGCGATGGCCACGGGCACGCCGCTCGTCGCCACCACCGGCGGTGCGATCCCCGAGGTCGCGGGCGCCGACGGCGCCACCTGTCTGGCCGTCCCGCCGGGCGACGCGGGCGCGCTGGCCGCCGCCCTCGGACGGCTGCTCGGCGACGCGGAGCTGCGCGCCCGGCTGGGCGCGGCGGGCCGCGAACGGGTGCTGGCTCGCTTCACCTGGGCCAGAGCCGCCCAGGGCACCGCCGAGCTGTACCGCGCCGCGATCGTCGCGCGAGCCGGCGCCCGACCGGCCGGCGCCCGGCAGCGGGGCCGTACCACGGGGGCGGCCCGTGGCGGCACCGGCTGATGCCCTGCGCACTCCTGCCGCACCCGCTCGCCTCGCACCCGCTGGGCCCGCAGCCGCTCGGCCCGTGTCCGTACGTCCGTCTCCGTACGGCGCCTCCCGCCCCCGCACGCCTCCGCAGCCTCCGCCCCCTCGACCGCGAAAGCAGGACCCAGTGCTGACCGTGGACTTCACCCGCTTCCCGCTCGCCGCGGGCGACCGCGTGCTCGACCTGGGATGCGGCGCGGGCCGCCACGCCTTCGAGTGTTACCGGCGCGGCGCCCAGGTCGTGGCCCTCGACCGGAACGGCGAGGAGATCCGCGAGGTGGCCAAGTGGTTCGCCGCGATGAGGGAAGCCGGGGAGGCCCCGGTGGGCGCCACCGCCACCGCCATGGAGGGCGACGCGCTCAATCTGCCCTTCCCCGACGAGTCGTTCGACGTCGTGATCATCTCCGAGGTCATGGAGCACATCCCGGACGACAAGGGTGTGCTCGCGGAGATGGTCCGCGTGCTCAGGCCCGGCGGACGGATCGCCGTCACCGTCCCGCGATACGGCCCCGAGAAGGTGTGCTGGGCGCTCTCCGACGCGTACCACGAGGTCGAGGGCGGCCATATCCGGATCTACAAGGCCGACGAACTGCTCGGCAGGATGCGGGAGGCCGGGCTCAAGCCGTACGGCACGCATCACGCGCACGCCCTGCACGCACCGTACTGGTGGCTCAAGTGCGCCTTCGGGGTGGACAACGACAAGGTGCTGCCCGTCCGCGCGTACCACAAGCTGCTGGTCTGGGACATCATGAAGAAGCCCGCCGTCACCCGGGTCACCGAGCAGCTCCTGAACCCCGTGGTCGGCAAGAGCTTCGTCGCCTACGCGACCAAGCCGCACCGCGCCGTTGCGGCTGCCAAATGACCTTGGCCGGCCGTGGCCCCGACGCCATGGAACATCTCGTCCTGCCCGGTGTGCTCACCGCCGAGCAGGCCACCGAGACAGTGGCGAGTGTGCTCGCCGTACAGCGCCCGGACGGATCCATTCCGTGGTTCCGCGGGCACCATCTCGACCCCTGGGACCATGTCGAGGCGGCCATGGCGCTGGACGCCGCGGGCGAACACGACGCGGCGGCGCGGGCGTACGAGTGGCTGGCCCGGCAGCAGAACGAGGACGGGTCCTGGTACGCCGCGTACGAGGACACCGCCCACGACCCGGCCGATGACACGACCGGGGACGAGGCGGGGGACGCGACCGGGGGCAGGGGTACGAGCGGGGACGCGGCTCGCCCCAGCGACCGGGCCCGGGAGACCAACTTCTGCGCCTACGCGGCCGTCGGCATCTGGCACCACTATCTAGCCACCGGCGACGACGGGTTCCTCGACCGGATGTGGCCGGTCGTCCACGCGGCGATCGAATTCGTCCTCGTGCTCCAGCAGCCGGGCGGACAGATCGGCTGGAAGCGCGAGGCGGACGGCACGGCCGTCGACGACGCGCTGCTGACCGGGTGTTCGTCGATATACCAGGCGCTGCGCTGTGCCCTGGCGATTGCCGAGGAACGCGAAGAGCCGCAGCCCGACTGGGAGCTGGCGGCCGGCGCGCTCGCGCACGCGATCCGCAGCCATCCGGAGCGGTTCCTCGACAAGAGCCGCTACTCGATGGACTGGTACTACCCCGTACTCGGCGGGGCGGTGACCGGAGCGCAGGCCAAGGAGCGGATCGAGGCGGGCTGGGACAGCTTCGTCGTCCCCGGACTCGGGGTGCGCTGTGTCCTGCCCAACCCCTGGGTGACGGGCGGCGAGAGCTGTGAACTCGCCCTGGCGCTATGGGTGATGGGGGAGTCGGACCGGGCGCTGGAGGTCCTTCAGTCCATCCAGCATCTGCGGGCCGACGGCGGTTTGTACTGGACGGGGTACGTCTTCGAGGGCAACCGTGCCGTCTGGCCGGAGGAACTCACCACCTGGACGGCGGGTTCGCTGCTGCTGGCGGTGGCCGCCCTGGGGGGAGATGAGGCGACCACCGCCGTGTTCAGCGGCGAACGTCTGCCGCGCGGGCTGGAGCCCGACTGCTGCGGCTGAGCTGTGGACGAGCCCGTGACCGGTCGGCGTGAACGGTCACGGGGCCGGCCGGGTCAGATCCGGCGCAGGCGGTTGGCCAGCCCGTGGCCGATGAGCAGGTAGACGACCGCGGCGAGACCGTAGCCGCAGACCACACGGGCCCAAGCCTCGTCGAAGGTGAACAGGTCATAGGACCAGCCGGCGAGCCAGCGGGCCGCGTCCTGGATGAAGTTGACCAGGTCGTTGGCGCGGTTGGCGTCCAGCAGGTACATCAAAATCCAGAGGCCCAGTATGAAGGCCATGATGTCCGCGATGACGATGATGATCGTCGCCGCGGAGCCACTTCCACTGCGATGACGTGAGGACATGCCGAACGTGTTGCCGCTTGTGAGCGGGTGAAACCCGTACGGCCGGGCCAGCCCTTAGGGTGCAGCGCATGACGCTTCTGGGGCATGACCGCTACTGCGACGAAATCATTGAGCAGACCGACCGGTTGAGGGCGGTACTGGTCGGCGCCGACCTCTCGGTGTCCGTGCCGAGCTGTCCCGACTGGACACTGGGGCAGCTCGCGCGGCATGTGGGCGGCGCGCACCGCTGGGCCGAGACGATCGTACGGACCCGGGCCGAGGAGGCGGTCCCCGACGACCAGGTCCCGGATGCCGAGGGCCCCGGCGACGCCGAGCCGGCCGCGCTGGACGCCTGGCTCGCGGACGGTGCGGAGAAGGCCGCCGCGACCCTGCGGGCAGCCGGTCCCGACGCCCCGGTGTGGAGCTGGGGCTGGGACCGCTCCGCCGGTTTCTGGGCACGGCGGATGACCCACGAGACGGTCGTCCACCGCGCGGACGCGGCGCTGGCAGCCGGGATCGCCTACGAGGCCGAGCCGGAGGTCGCCGCGGACACGATCGACGAATGGCTCCAGTGCGTGGCCTTCGCGCAGGCCCACGGTGACGCGGAAGCCGCCGAGCTGCGCGGCGGGGGACGCAGCATCCATCTCCACGCCACGGACGCCCCGGACGGGCTGGACGCCGAGTGGCTGATCGAGTTCGGCGAGGACGGCTTCAGCTGGCGGCGCGGGCACGAGAAGGCGACCGTCGCGCTGCGCGGCCCGCTCACCGACGTGCTGCGGGTCTTCTACCGGCGGCTGCCGGCGGACAGCGACCGGGTCGAGGTGCTGGGGGACGCGAAGCTGCTGGACTTCTGGCTGGAGCGGGCGTCGTTCGGATGACGGCCGGGTGACGGACGGGTATGACCGCGGCCCCCGCCCAGGAAGGGCGGGGGCCGCGGTCGTGCTGTGGTGACGCGGTGTGAGCCGCGCCGGATCCCACGCGGTGTCAGCCGCGCCGGATTGAGACGCGGTGTCAGCCGCGCTGGATCCCGGTGGTGTCCTGCAGGACACCGCGGCGGCCGTCCTGCGTCTGGGCCACCAGGCTGGACCCGCGCTGCTCGACCGCGAGATACCAGGTGCCGGGCGCCAGCTCGGCGATCGGGGACGGCGAGCCGTCCTCCCCGTACAGCGGACGGGCCACCGGCACCGCGAACCAGAACGGCGTGAAGTCGCCCGCGGGCGCGCCGCCGCCCTGCGACGGCTGTCCCTGCTGCGGCCGGCCCGCCTGGGGCTGACCCTGCTGGGCACCGTACGGCTGGGGCTGTCCGCCCTGCGCACCCTGGGCGCCGTACGGCTGGCCCTGCTGCGCACCGTACGGCTGCTGGCCGCCCGGGTAGCCGTAACCCTGGCCGGGGCCGCCCGGCTGTCCGCCGTACGGCTGCGGGGTCTGCGGCTTCGGGGCGCCGACGAGCGCGACCTTCAGGGCCGGGACGAGCGGCGTGGCGACGGCGCCGGCCGCGAGGAGCAGGGCGGCGATGAAGCCGAGGATCAGGCCGCTGCCCGCGCTGAGACCGTTCAGGCCGATCAGGGACCAGAGCGCCGTCCACGCCGCGAAGACCGCCAGCGCGATGCCGAACTGACCGAGGTCGAGCCCCGCGATCTTCCGCGGCTGCGGCAGCGCGCGGGAGGTGACGATCAGTGCCGCGGCGATGACGCCGGCCAGGTGGATGCTCATCACGGTGCCCAGCGAGTCCCAGGCGTTCGGGGCGTTCTCGGACCCGAAGGCACTGGACTCGTAGAGATTGAGGAACGAGGCGATGAACAGCAACACCGCTGCTCCGATCACCACGCCGTCGCCTCGAGTGAGGGAGCGGATGTTCACGTGAAAAGTCCTTCGTCAGTCGTCTCGTCGGGGCGGTCGACGCGGCCGCCTGTGCGGCGGTGCGCGGTGCGAAGCTCGGGGGCGGCTCCCTATCGTAAGGATGAATGTATCGTCTGCCCGATCGGGACGTCTGCCGGGTATCAGGCCCGGTATCGGGCTGTTACGCGGCCTCAGTTGCGCAGAAAACCGCTGATGCCGTCGGCCAGCCCGCGCGCCGCCCGCTGCCGCCATTCGGCGTCGGTGAGCAGGGCGGCGTCCTGCGCGTCGCGCATGTTCCCGCATTCGACGAAGACCTTCGGCACGGTCGACAGGTTCAGCCCGCCGAGATCCTCGCGTACGTCCAACCCCGTACCGCCGCCCACGTAGTTGGAGGGTGCGCTTCCGGTGACGCGTACGAAATTGCCCGCGATGCGTTCGCCGAGTTCGCGCGAGGGGCCGACGATCGCCGTGGTGTCCGCGCCGCCTCCCTTGACCAGGGCGGGGAGGATGACATGGAAGCCACGATTGCCCGCTCCCGAGCCGTCCGCGTGGACGGAGACCACGGCATCGGCCTTCGCCTTGTTGCCGATACGGGCGCGCTCGTCCACGCACGGGCCGTACGCGCGGTTGTCGTCGTGGGTGAGCGTGACCGTCGCGCCCTGCTTCTGGAGCAGTGTGCGCAGGCGGTGGGAGACATCGAGGGTGAACGTGGCCTCGGCGTAACCGGCGTTGGTGGCGGTGCCGGTGGTGTCGCATTCCTTGCTGCCCGTACCGATGTGCACGGGCCTGTTGATCTCGGCGGTGTGATCGCGGTTGCGCGGGTTGTGGCCCGGGTCGATGACGACGACCTTGCCCGCGAGCGGTCCCGCCGGGGCGGGGGCCGGTGTCGGCGAGGCGGATCGCGCGGTGGGGGTGGGGGCGGCCGCGGAGGGGGGTACGGAGGTGGCGCCGGCCGCCGCCGCGGCGGGCGGCCCGCCGTCCCCCGGCCCGCTCATCCCCTGCCAGACGAGCCACCCCGCCAGCATGGCCGGCACCAGTGCGGCGAAGGCGAGGGTGACAGTGTTCCGGCCGAAGCGGCGGCGGGCGTGGGGCTGGCTCTCGTCGTACGACACCTCAGCGATGCTAGTGCCCCTCCCGGAAATGTTTGCCCCGTCGCGACGCCCAGCACGCACGCTCGCCGCGTTGGCCAAAGACCCGAGTAGCTCCGCTACAAGGGCCTCCGGCCGCCTTGCGATCGCACGCACCGCGGCGACACATCAGCCGCTTCGCGGCGGGCGCTCCTCGACGGGCAAACATTCCCGGTCGCGGCACTGGTGCGACCACGTGCCGGTCCGGGGAGAAGTGGTCAGATGCCCGGTGCCGTACGGCGCAGCACTCGCAGCGAGCCGGTCACCGAGATCTCGGTGAAGGCGCCGGACGCGAGAGCCCGGAGGTAGACGCGGTACGGCGCCTGGCCGCCGTCCGCCGGGTCGGGGAAGACGTCGTGGATGACGAGCAGCCCGCCCTCCGCGAGATGCGGGGCCCAGCCCTCGTAGTCGCCGTTGGCGTGTTCGTCGGTGTGACCGCCGTCGATGAAGACCAGCCCGATCCGGCCGCCCCAGACCCGGGCGACCTGCGGCGAACGGCCGACGACCGCGATCACGTGGTCCTCCAGCCCGGCCCGGTGGAGGGTACGGCGGAAGGTCGGGAGTGTGTCCATCCGGCCGGTCTCCGGGTCGACCACGGTCGGGTCGTGGTACTCCCAGCCGGGCTGCTGCTCCTCGCTGCCGCGGTGGTGGTCGAC
Source organism: Streptomyces sp. NPDC042201 (assembly GCF_055582185.1). Lineage (NCBI taxonomy): Bacteria > Bacillati > Actinomycetota > Actinomycetes > Kitasatosporales > Streptomycetaceae > Streptomyces > Streptomyces sp. NPDC042201. The sequence goes on from NZ_JBVJDS010000016.1 coordinate 82,655, forward strand.
GGTGACGGCGACCGTCCCGGCCTCCCGGGCGGCGTCGGCAAGCAGCACGGTGGAGCGCCCGCAGTAGGTGCCGACCTCCAGGAGCGGCAGTCCGAGCGCGCCCGCTTCGGTGGCCGCCGCGTACAGGGCGAGCCCCTCATGGACGGGCATGAACCCCTTGGCGGCCTCGAAGGCGGCGAGGACATCGGCCGTGGGCCCGGTCCCGGTGGGCATGCGCTACTCCTCGTGCCGGCTCCCGCGGGTACGGAGCGTGGGCGCCCATGCTGCCGTACGCCCCCGGCAGTGCGGGTGTCGGGGGTAAGAGACCGGGGGAAAACCCGGGGGTAAGAAACCCGGCCGCCGTGACCAGGCGCAAAGGACCGGGGGTAAGAGACCGGCAGTAAAAGAGGGGACGCGGAGGACCGCCGGTCAGGACGGGACCGCGGCTCGGCGCTCCGGTGCGTTCTCCGGCAGGACCAGATCGACATCGACCGGCAGTCCGCCGCCGGGATACACCGCCGGGCTCGCGTGCGGTGCGTATCCCGTGGCCGTTCCGGCCAGCACATAGGACCCGGCGGCCGGCGGCAGCAGCGTGTAGCGGCCGTCCTCGTCGGCGGTGGTCAGGCCCGCCTGCCGGCCCCGTGGGTCGATCAGCGTGATGTTCGCCCGCGCGACCGGCGCACCGTCGGCGTCCAGAACCCGTCCCCGGAATCCGCCGGAGCCGGCGATGAGGGTCGGCTGCCGGCCCTTCTCCTCGTTGCCGGTCAGTGATGCGGCCCGCAGCGCCGTCCGCTGCGACGGCAGGAACGCCGCCAGCACCAGGCCGACGACCACCGCGCCCGTGGCGATGACGAACGAGATACGGAAGCCGTGCAGGGTGGGCACCGCCACCCCGCCCGCCTGGACCGAGGTGTGGGCCAGCACCATGCCGATCACCGCGCTCGACACCGACGTACCGATGGAGCGCATCAGGGTGTTCAGACCGTTGGCCGCGCCGGTCTCCGACGGGTCGACGGCGCCGATGATCAGGGCGGGGAGCGAGGAGTACGCGAGGCCGATGCCCGCGCCCACCACCACCGAGATGACGATGGTCTGCCATGCCGCGCTCATCAGGCCGAGGCCCGCTCCGTAGCCGATCGCGATGATCAGCATGCCGAGCATCAGCGAGACCTTGGGGCCGCGCCTGGCCGAGATACGAGCGTAGAGGGGCGCCGTGAACATCATCGTCAGGCCGAGCGGGGCCACGCACAGGCCCGCCACCAGCATCGACTGGCCCAGGCCGTACCCGGTCGAGGCGGGCAGCTGGAGCAGCTGGGGCAGGACGAGCGAGATCGCGTAGAAGGCGACCCCGAGCATGATCGAGGCGAGGTTGGTGAGCAGCACCTCACGGCGTGCGGTGGTCCGCAGGTCGACCAGCGGGGCGGAGCTCCTCAGCTCCATGACGCCCCACAGCAGGAGGATGGTGACGGCCACGCCGAACAGCCCGAGGGTGGTGGGCGAACCCCAGCCCCAGTCGCTGCCCTTGGTGATCGGCAGCAGCAGGGAGACGAGTCCGGCGGACAGGCCGATCGCGCCGCGCCAGTCGAAGGTGCCGGCGGCGCGTGACGACGACTCGGGTACGAAGAGGACGGTGAGCAGGATCGCCAGCGCGCCGAGCCCGGCCGCGCCGAAGAAGAGCGCGTGCCAGTCGGCGTTCTGCGCGATCAGGGCCGCGGCGGGCAGGGCGAGTCCGCCGCCCACGCCGATGGAGGAGCTCATCAGCGCCATTGCCGAGCCGAGCCGCTCGCGCGGCAGCTCGTCGCGCATGATGCCGATGCCGAGGGGTATCGCGCCCATGGCGAAGCCCTGGAGCGACCTGCCGACGATCATGATGACGAGGTCATCGGTGAATCCGCAGATCAGTGAGCCGACCACCATGACGGCGAGGCTGGCGAGCAGCATGCGCCGCTTGCCGAAGAGATCGCCGAGCCGCCCCATGATCGGGGTGGAGACGGCGCCGGCGAGCAGCGTCGCCGTCATGACCCAGGTGGCGTTGGCGGGCGCCGTGTGGAGGAGGGTGGGCAGATCCTTGATGACGGGAACGAGCAGGGTCTGCATCACCGCGACGGTGATGCCCGCGAAGGCGAGGACGGGAACGACCCCGCCGGCCTTGCGTTCTCGCGGATCCGGGAGAGCCCCGGCGTGCTGATCGGTCGTCGCCTGTTGCATACGTGCGGCCTCCGGGCAGGAAGAGAATAACGGGAAGAATGGGGTGGAAAGGGATATCTGGGCAGGCGTCAGCGCACCGTCCTGACAACCGTGACCACCAAGTCGATGCAGTGTGAACCTTCCCTGTCGTCGCGATATTCCGGCGAACACGGTACGAACAGAGCCGGGCGCTCGCGGTCTTTTTTCCTGATGTGCCGTCAGACGTGGGCAGTTGGTCGTATGTCCAGCTGCCGATGTACGGACCGCTCGGTGGCTGCGACCATGACGGCCATGGTCCGAGCCTCGTCAGAAACCGAAGCCGCCCACATATCGGCGTCCGGATCCCCCCGCACCTGGGTGGTGATCCTCACCGCCTGCGCCGGTCAGTTCCTCGTCATGCTCGACGTGTCCGTGGTCAATGTCGCGCTGCCCTCGATGCGCGCCGACCTCGGGCTCTCCACCACCGGTCTGCAGTGGGTCCTCAACGCCTACTCGATCGCCTTCGCGGGCTTCATGCTGCTCGGCGGCGGGGCCGCGGATCTCTTCGGCCGCAAGCTGATGTTCCTGGCCGGGCTCGCGGCGTTCACCCTGGCGTCCGTCGCGGGCGGACTCGCCCAGGAGGGCTGGCAGTTGCTCGCCGCGCGCGCCGCACAAGGTCTCGGCGCGGCCGTGCTGGCCCCCGCGTCCCTCGCCATCGTGACCTCGGCCGTACCGGCGGGAGCCGCCAGGACCCGGGCCATCGGCACCTGGTCGGCGGTCGGCGCGGGCGGCGGCGCGGCCGGCGGTCTGGTCGGCGGGCTCCTCACCGATCTGCTGTCCTGGCGCTGGGTGCTGCTGATCAATGTGCCGGTCGGTGCGCTGGTCCTGGCCGGCGCCGCGGTGTGGCTGACCGAGAGCCGTACGGACCAGGGCCGGCGCCTCGACCTGCCAGGCGCGGTGCTGGTCACGGCCGGGCTCGCCGCCGTCGCGTACGGCGTCGTGCAGACGGAACAGCGGAGCTGGGGCGCGGCGGCGACGCTGCTGCCGCTGTGTGCCGGACTGCTGCTGCTCGGTGTGTTCGTGGCGGTGGAAGCGCGGGCGAAGGCGCCGCTGATACCGCTCGGCCTCTTCCGGGTACGGGCCGTGTCCGCGGCGAACACGGCGATGTTCGTCTGCGGCGCGTCCTCCTTCGGCATGTGGTTCTTCATGACGGTCTACGCGCAGAATGTGCTGGGCTACACGCCGTTGAAGGCCGGCCTGGCGCTCATCCCCACCTCCCTGAGCGTCGTGTTCGGCTCCAAGCTGGCGCCCCGGCTGATGCCCTGGGTCGGCGCCCGCAATCTGGCGGTGACGGGGGCGCTGGTGGCCGCGGCCGGCTTCGGCTGGCAGTCCACGATGACCGCCGACGGAACGTATCTCTCGTCGATCCTCGGCCCCGGCGTCCTGATGATGGCCGGTATCGGCCTGGCCTCCACCCCGCTGACCGCGCTGGCCACGGCGGGCGCGGCGCCCGGTGACGCCGGACTGGTCTCGGGTCTGGTCAACACCTCCCGCACGATGGGCGGCGCGCTGGGACTCGCGGTCCTCTCCACGGTCGCCGCGTCCCGTACGGCGGGCGGCGCGAGCCCGGAAGCGCTCACGGAGGGATACGCGCTGGCCTTCAGGACGGGCAGCGGGGTGCTGCTGGTGGGGGTTCTGCTGATGCTGCTGTGGCTGCCGCGTGACACCTCGGACGCGTAGCGGTTCATGGGGAGTTCATGAGGAATTCATACGGAGGGGGTGGCTCGGGCGGTTACAGCCAGCCTTGTCTGCGGGCCGCGCGCACCGCCTCCATACGGTTGCGGGTGCCGGTCTTGCCGATGGCCGAGGAGAGGTAGTTCCGTACGGTCGACTCGGACAGATGCAGCTTCGCCGCGATGTCGGCGACCGTCGCGCCGTCCACGGACGCGTTGAGCGCGTCCCGCTCCCTCGCCGTGATCGGGCTCGGACCGGCGCTCAGCGCGGCCGCGGCCAGGGCGGGATCGATGACGGTCTCGCCGGTCAGCACCCGGCGGATGGCGGCCGCCAGCTCTTCCACCGGACCGTCCTTGACCAGAAAGCCCGCGGCCCCTGCCTCCATGGCCCGCCGCAGATAACCGGGCCGGCCGAAGGTGGTCAGGATCAGGACCCGGCAGTCGGGGACCTCGTCCCGCAGCAGTACGGCGGCGTCGAGACCGCTGATCCCGGGCAGCTCGATGTCCAGCAGCGCCACATCGGGCCGCGAGGTGAGCGCGGCGCCCACGATGGCGTCGCCGGTGCCCACCTGCGCGACCACCTCGATGTCCGCCTCCATACCGAGCAGCAGTGCGAGCGCGCCTCGCATCATGCCCTGGTCCTCGGCGAGGAGGACGCGTACACACGGGGCCGGCCGGTGGTCCTGGGGCATCTCCGTCACGCCCCAAGAGTAGGGGGACCTAGTCGTCCGGGAGCTTTCGGCTCGGCGCGCTTCCCGCGCTGATCGCGTTGAGGGCCGTGACGATGCGCTTCTCCTCGTATACGAAGTGCGACTCCAGCAGGGCGGCCAGACCGTCCAGCTCGGCCGCCACGCGCCGCGCCCCGCCCGGCTCGAAGCCGTCGAGCAACTCCTCCACGCTCCGCAGGATCCCGCTCACCACCTCGTGGTCGTGGGTCAACTGCTCCAGTACGGGACGGAGTTCGGGATAGCGATCGGCCAGGACGGGGAACGTCCCGTCGTCCTCGTCGGTGTGATGCCGGCTCAAGGCCGAGCAGAAGGTCAGACAGTGCGCCCGTAGCTCGCGCGTCTTCCGCGGATCCCGTAGGCCGCGTGGGTCCTGTGGGTCCGGTGGCTCGTCGGCGGCGAGATCCTCACGGAGCTGGGCCAGCTCCTCGCGGAGCCACATATGGGTTTCGATCAGCTGGGTGCCGAACGCCGTCAGGCGGTCGTCCGGTCCGGGGGGCAGGTCCATGGGTGTCCCATGATTCGGCGCCTCCATGCCCACGGCGGTCTCTTCGCCGGATGCACCGCGACGCTGAGGCGGAATTCCATCACCCGGCGGGCGGAGCGTCAAGCACGTGTCCGGTGGCCGCCGGGGAATCCACCGGCAGTACGGCGGTCACCCGGAAGCCCTTGCCCGCCGGGCCCGCTTCGAGGGCGCCGCCCGCCGCCGCGAGCCGCTCGGTGAGGCCCTTCAGGCCCGTACCCCCGTAGGTACCCCCGGTGGATATCGCCTGCTCGGGTCCTACTGACCGTACGCCGACGCCTGCGCCTACGCCGTCGTCGGTCACCGTCAGCCGGACCCGCTCCGGCGAGCCGTCCACCGTGATCGTGCAGTGCGTCGCAGCGCTGTGCCGTACGGCATTGGTCACCGCCTCCCGCACCACCCAGCCGAGCAGCACCTCGGTCCGTGGCTCCAGCGGCGGCCCCGACTGCCGTACCACCGGTTCGATCCCGGCGGCGGACAGCGCGGAGCGCGCCCGGTCCAGATCCGTGGAGAGGCTGCCCTCGCGGTATCCGGTGACGGCCTCCCTGATCTCGGTCAGGGCCTGCCTGCCGACGGACTCGATGTCCGAGACCTGGGTCAGGGCCGCGTCCGGATCGCGCGGCGCCAGCCTGCGCGCGGCCTCCGCCTTGACCACGATCACGGACAGGGTGTGGCCGAGCAGATCGTGCAGATCGCGGGAGAACCGCAGCCGTTCCTGCTCCACGGCGGAACGAGCCAGCTCCTGGCGGGTGTCGCGCAGTTCCACGACCGTCTCGGAGAGGGTGAGGAGGGCAGCGGTCACCATCATGGAGATCAGGGTGCCGTACGCGATCGGGATCGCGCCCCAGCCGTCGTGGTACGCCGCGACGGTCACGGCGGCGGCGCTCAGCGGGAGCCCCACCCAGCCGAGCGCGCGGCCGCGCAGCACACTGCCGCACGCGAGTCCGAAGAGCGGCAGGAACAGCAGCCAGCTGCCGCCGTAGACGCCGCTGAGCCCGAAGGTCATCAGGCCCATGGCGACGAGTGTCCACCGGGTGGCGCGGCTGTCCCGCGCCGCCCGGTTGAAGGACCGGAACACCACGGAGACATAGAGGGAGTTGAAGACCAGCAGACCGATGCCGCCGAACCAGGGGTTGGGCGTCCTGCCCTGCACGATATTGGAGAAGGAGCCGAGGCCCAGCAGCAGCCAGGGCAGCAGCGCGTATCCGCTGGGCGGCCCCGGCCGCCCCGGTCCCCGGCACCCGCGCCGCTTCTTCGGTGCTTGAGGTGCCTGAGGCGCTTGCGGTGCCTGCGGTGCCTGCGGTGCCTGCGGTGCTTTCAGTGCCTGCGGTGTCTTTGGTGTCTTCGGTTCTCGCGTCGACGTCATAGGGTCCTCGCTGACCTGCGGTACGAGCTCACAGCGTACGAACCGAACACCAGCAGCCAGCCGGCCAGCACCACGACGGTGGTGGCGCTGGGCGCCGTGCCCGCCGTGGTGGACCAGCCCAGATCGGCGAAGCGGTTGGCCGGGGTGTACCGGGCGAGCGCGGCCAGCCAGCCGGGGAACGCCTCGACCGGGAACCAGAGACCGCCGATCACGGACATGCCCATCAGACAGCCCACGTTCACCACGCCGGTTGTCTGGGCGGAGAGCCGGTAGCCGTTGCCGATGCCGAGCAGGGTGAAGGGGAGCGCGCCCGCCCACAGCAGCGCGGTCAGGGCGGCCCACTGCCAGAGGGCGAGCCGTACGCCGTTGACCAGACCGCCCGCGACGAGAACGGCAAGCAGCGCGGGCAGAACCGTCACCGAGCTGCTGATCGCCCGGCCCAGCACCACCCGGCGGGGTGACATCGGGGTGATCCGCAGCTGGCGGAGCCAGCCGAGCGACTTGTCCTCGGCGATGCCGGTACCGGTACCGACGGCCGCGCCCAGCGCGCCGTACGCGGCCATGCCGACCATGGAGGCGGTCCTCCACTCGGCGGCGTCGGCGCCGGCCCCGCCGATGTTGGTGAACAGCAGATACATCAGGACCGGCATCCCGGCGCCGAAGATGACGAAACCGGGGTCGCGCAGCGTCCGGCGCACTTCGAGCATGATGTACTCCCGCATCACACAGCCTCCTTGGTGAGGGCCAGAAAGGCGTCTTCGAGCGTCGCCGGGGCCACTTCGAGCCGGCGGATCGCGTCGAGTCCGGCCAGGGCGACGACCGTGGCGTCGGAGTCGTCCGTACGGAGCCGGGCGCGGCGCCCGCGTATCTCGACGGAGATGACGCCGGGCAGCAGCCCGAGCCGCTCCTCCGTGCCGAGGCCCGCCCCCTGGCCCGCCGGCTCGGCCGGCTCACCCGCGAGGTCGTCCGGCAGGTCGAAGGAGACGAGATGGCCACCGACCGAGCCCTTGATCAGCTCACTGGTGCCGTCGGCGACGATCCGGCCGTGGTCGATGACGATGATCCGGTCGGCGTTGGTGTCGGCCTCCTCCAGATAGTGCGTGGAGAAGAGCACGGTGTTGCCGCGCTCGGCGTAGGCGCGCATGGAGCCCCAGAAGGAGCGGCGGGCCTCCACGTCGAGCGCGGCGGTGGGTTCGTCGAGGACGATCAGCTCCGGGCCGCCGGCCAGCGCGACCGCGAACCTGACTCGTTGCAGCTGGCCGCCGGAAAGCTTGTCGATTCGGCGGCCAGCGACCTCCGTGAGCCCGGCGAGGCCGAGCGCCTCGGCGACGGGCAGCGGGTCCGGGAAGGTGGACGCCACGAACGCGACCAGCTCCCGCACCGTCACCCGGCGGATCGGCCGGCCGTCCTGAAGCATCGCCCCGACCCGCCCGGCCGCGACGGCCCGCGAGGGCGGTCCGCCGAAGAGCCGTACGGTCCCGGCGTCCGGCTCGTCGAGCCCGAGGAGCAGCCCGATGGTGGTCGACTTGCCCGCGCCGTTGCGTCCGAGCAGCGCGACGGTCTCCCCGCGTGGGATGTCGAGGCCGATCCCGTCCACGGCCCGGACCGCCCCGAAGCTCTTGGCCACGCCGGTGAAGCTCACCGCGGCCGAGGTGTCTGTTGTCTGCGTCATGTCAATTGACGCTACGGGGCCCACCCGTTGCCCCGGCAGAGGCGCGTGTACGGACTTGCCCGGTACAAATGTCCCACCGCCCGCCCGCGGTGATATGCGACCGCGAGCGCGCCGAACATGCTCCGAGGGCCTGCCCGTTGACCCGGGGGGAGACGGAGAGGCCACCGCGTGATCGCCGCGCGGTGGCCTCTCCTCGTACGTGTCGACCCGTCAGGCCGCGTTGCCGCCTTCTGCCGGACGGCGGTGGCGGCCGTAGGCGGGAGACACCGAATCCTCCGTCGGTGCCGCACCCCCTCGGTGTTTTCCGAAGCCGCCGGCGTCGTCCCGGTTGAGGGCCGTTGCCTGCGGACGCTGCTGGGTCGGGTCGATTCGGGCTTCTGACATGTGGGAAGTCACCCCGTCGTGATCGCTTCGTGTGTGGCGCAGGGGCCCCGGCCGTCCCCGTACCACCCGGGCCGCGACACGGTCACTGTCCACATCACAGTCACCGACGGCGACCGGCCGGTACGGCTGCGTAGCCCCGCGAAAGTCTAGGCCCTGTCCGGCGGATCTTCGCGGGCCCGCGACGCCTGGCACCGCACCTCGCCGCGTTGTCGGAGTCACCCAAGTACGTCCAGTACATGGGCGATCCTCCGCCTTGCGATGCACGGCACCAGACGCCGCGGGCTGATCCGCGAAGATCCACCGGACAGGACCTAGCCATGTGCCTCGCGGCCGGTGAGCGGCGCCTGCTGCAAGGGCACCGGCCTGCACATCACAGGAGTGCGTGGAGCGGCCGATGGTTCCGCGCAGGCGGACTCCATCTGTGCCGGATCCGTGATCAGCCCGGCTCCGGCCGCGCAGGCCCCCGCGCCTGCCCCCGACCCGGATTGCGCCCCGGGCCCGGATGAGGGAAGGAGTCCGTCGGCCGGGGCCTCGATCCGCGCCACCCCGCACGGCACCGCCGCCGTCGCGTACGGCAGTCGCAGCACACCCTCCCGGGTCCACAGCCCGGCCCCCGCCAGCCACCCCTCGGGCGCGGCCAGTTGACGCAGCCGCCGGCCCGCCGGCCGCCACATCCCCACCCGGCTGCCCGCCGCCCCGTCGATCCGGAACGCCACCGCGCAGCTTTCCGGCATCAGGACCTGCCCCGGCTGTACGGCGAACGGCGTCACCGCGCAGTCCGCCGGCCGCAGGCACTCGGGAAAGCGCACCGGCCGCAGACTCCCCAGGACGCCCCAGCCCAGCCGGTCATGGCCCGGCGCGTCCGAGCGGATCAGCAGCAGCCCGCTGTCGGGGTCGGCCAGCAGCAGCCGGTCGTTGCTCTCCTCCGTGATCTGCAGCAGCGGTGTCACCTCGCCGCCGCGCTCCAGATCGACGGCGACGGACTTCACCACGCCGTCCGTCTCCCGGTCCAGGGCCAGCAGCCGCCCCGTACGGTCCAGCCACACGCCGCCCGAGCAGCGGCCGGGCACCTCCGTGATCCGCTCGGGGCCGAACGCGCCGCCCGCCACCAGCCAGAGCGTGGTGGAGCGGGTGCCGGGCGTCAGGGCGTACACGCACCTGCCGTCCGGCGACGGCGGCAGCAGCGTCAGCTCCGCGCGGGCGACCGCGCCCACCGGCAGCTGTCCCGTGCCCGGTCCCATCGGATAGAGCAGGGAGAAGTCATGGCGGTCCGCCACCCGGCGGCGGATGAGCACCCGTCCGTCGCTCAGGGGCAGCACCTCGGTGTCGGGCTCCTCGGGCTGATCGAGGGGGAGGGGTACGGCGTACGGCTCCGGCCCGTCGAGGGTCCACCGCTCCGGGAACCACGCGTCCCCGCTCCCCGTCGCGCCCAGCGTCAGCCGTGCGGCGTACGCCCCGTCCGCCGTGATCGCGAACCCCGTACTCCGTACCGCCCCGTCCTTCGCAGCCGTCGTCTCGATGGCACAGACCGTCATCGGTTCGTCACCTCCGGCGACGAAGCTAGTTTTCGCACTTCCTCTCGAACGGCACAAGGCCCCTCACTTCACACATAAGGGTGGCTGGGGCGGGATTCGCCTGAGAGCGCGGGGGCGGGTGTGCTGGCCGCGCGGGCGGTGGCTAAGGTAAGGCACGCCTAAGTAACCAGGTGAGCACTGCCCCTGCATCGCTCTTCTCCGCTCTGCACGCCTTGCTCGACCCTTTTTCCCACCCCCAGGAGCATTGAAGATGTCCATACGACGCCGTGGCGCAGCCGCCGTAGTCGCTCTCGCCGCCACGCTCTCCCTCGCGGCCTGCGGCAGCGGCGACTCTTCCGACAGCGGCTCCGCCGCCTCCGACGGCGGGAGCGGCAAGAAGGCCGCCGTCGCCACGGGCGGCAAGGACTTCGCCGACGCGGCCAAGAAGACGGCCGCGTACGGGACCGACGCCCAGCCGGGCCAGTTCCCGCGCACGATCACGCACGCCCTGGGCAAGACGGAGCTGAAGGACCGCCCCCAGCGGGTCGTCGTACTGGACGTCGGTGAGTTCGACAATGTCGTGTCGCTCGGCGTCCAGCCGGTCGGATACGCCCCCACGGAGGGCGACGACGGCATCCCCAGCTACCTGAAGAAGGGCGCGGGCGCCCCGAAGAGCGTCGGGACGATCAACAACCTCAACCTTGAGGCCGTCGCGGCCCTCCGCCCCGACCTCATTCTCGGCAGCCAGCTGCGCGCGGCGGACAAGTACCAGGAGCTTTCGAAGATCGCTCCGACGGTCTTCGCCATCCGGCCGGGCTTCACCTGGAAGGAGAACTACCTCCTCAACGCCCAGGCGCTGGACCGCACCGCCGAGGCGAAGGCCGAGCTCGACGCGTACGGCAAGAAGGCGGCCGACCTCGGCGCCGCGATCGGCCCCGACAAGCCGACCATCTCGATGGTCCGCTACATGCCCGACCGGCTGCGGCTGTACGCGAAGGCGTCCTTCATCGGCACGATCCTCGATGACACCGGTCTGCCGCGGCCGGAGAACCAGCAGATCAACGATCTCGCCGTGGAGATCAGCCCGGAGAAGATCGACGACGCGGACGCCGACTGGATCTTCACCGGTGTGTACGGAGACCCGGGCAAGACCGACCGTGACACCGCGCGTTCCAACCCGCTGTGGAAGAACCTGAGGGCGGTCAAGGCCGGCCAGGCCAAGGACGTCAAGGACGAGACCTGGTACCTGGGCCTGGGCGTCACGGCGGCCAACCTGGTCCTCGACGACCTCCGCGGCTACCTCGTCAAGTAGCGGCTGCCGCGTCGAGCGGGGAGCCCGGCCCGTACGGCGCCCGGTGGCCGGGCGCGGCTGCGGGCTCCGCCCGGCCGCCGGGTGCCGTACGGGCTTCGCCCGCCCCGGTGGTCGCCGGAGCCAGGGCCGCCGGGGTACGCGGGGCAGGTAGCCTTTCCCCCGTGCCCCGTCTGTCCGAAGTCCTCGCCGCGCTCGATGCCCTCTGGCCCCCTGAGCGGGCCGAACAGTGGGATGCCGTCGGCACGGTCTGCGGTGATCCCGAGGCCACGGTGACCCGTGTCCTGTTCGCCGTCGACCCCGTCCAGGACATCGCCGAGGAAGCCGTGCGGCTCGGCGCCGAGCTGATCGTCACCCACCACCCGCTCTATCTGCGCGGTACGTCGACGGTCGCGGCCTCCACCTTCAAGGGCCGGGTCGTGCACACCCTCATCAAGCACGACATCGCGCTGCACGTGGCCCACACCAACGCCGACACCGCCGACCCCGGCGTCTCCGACGCCCTCGCGGGCGCGCTGGACCTGCGGATCGTGGGGCCCCTCGTACCGGATCCCACCGACCCCGCCGGCCGGCGGGGTCTTGGCCGGATCTGCGAGCTCGATCACCCCGCCACGCTCCGCGACCTCGCGGCCCGCGTCGCGCACCGGCTGCCCGCCACCGCGCAGGGCGTCCGTATCGCCGGCGACCCGGACGCCGTCGTCCGTACGGTCGCGGTCAGCGGCGGCTCCGGCGACGGCCTCTTCGACCAGGTCAGAGCCGCGGGCGTGGACGTGTTCCTCACCGCCGACCTGCGCCACCACCCCGTCTCCGAGGCCACCCAGCACAGCGCGCTCGGGCTGATCGACGCCGCGCACTGGGCCACCGAGTGGCCCTGGTGCGAGCAGGCCGCCGCCCAACTCGACGAGATTTCCGACCGCCATGGCTGGGACCTGCGGGTCCATGTCTCGAAGACGGTCACCGACCCCTGGTCCGCCCATCTCGCCCCCGCCCTTCCAACGAGCGCTTCGCGCGCCCCTGCCGATCCCCCAGGAGCCCCCAACTGAACGCCGCGCCCGCCGACCAGATCCGACTTCTCGACGTCCAGGCCCTCGACGTACGGCTGTCGCAGCTCGACCACAAGCGCTCGTCCCTGCCCGAGCACTCCGAGATCGAGTCGCTCACCAAGGACCTCGCCCAGCTGCGGGACCTGCTCGTCGCCGCGACGACCGAGGAGAGCGACACCGCCCGCGAGCAGATCAAGGCGGAGCAGGACGTCGACCAGGTGCGCCAGCGCGCCGTCCGTGACCAGCAGCGTCTGGACTCCGGCGCGGTCACCTCGCCCAAGGACCTGGAGAACCTCCAGCGCGAGATCGTCTCGCTCGCCAAGCGCCAGGGCGACCTGGAGGACGTCGTCCTCGAAGTCATGGAGCGCCGCGAGTCCGCGCAGGAGCGGGTCACCGAGCTGACGGAACGCGTTTTTTCCGTCCAGTCCAAGACCGACGACGCGGTCGCGCGCCGCGACGCCGCCTTCGAGGAGTTCGACGGCGAGACCGCGACCGTGACCAAGGAGCGCGAGGTCATCGCCGGGTCCGTCCCCGCCGATCTGCTCAAGCTGTACGAGAAGCTGCGCGTCCAGCAGGGCGGGGTGGGCGCGGCCCGCCTGTTCCGCCGCCGCTGCGAGGGCTGCCAGCTGGAGCTGAACATCACCGAGGTCAACGACGTCAGGGCCGCGTCCGCCGACACCGTGCTGCGGTGCGAGAACTGCCGCCGCATTCTGGTCCGTACCGCCGACTCGGGTCTGTAGCCGATGGTGACGCCGCCGACGCCGCCCACGCCGTCGACGTCTGAGCGGCCGCCTCGGCGGACGCCGAAGTTCGTGGTCGAGGCGGACGGCGGCTCCCGGGGCAATCCGGGGCCCGCCGGGTACGGCGCGGTCGTCCTCGACCCGCGGAGCGGAGAGCCGCTCGCGGAGGCCGCGGAGTACATCGGCGTCGCCACGAACAATGTCGCCGAGTACAAGGGCCTGATCGCCGGGCTGAAGGCCGCGAAGGCCCTCGACCCGGCCGCCGGGGTCCATGTCCGGATGGACTCCAAGCTCGTCGTCGAGCAGATGTCGGGACGCTGGAAGATCAAGCACCCCGACATGAAGCCGCTGGCGGCGGAGGCCGCGCGGATCTTCCCGGCGGGGCAGGTCACGTACGAGTGGATCCCGCGCGAGAAGAACAAGCACGCGGACCGGCTCGCCAACGAGGCGATGGACGCGGGCAAGAAGGGCAGGCAGTGGGAGCCTTCGGCGTCCACGGCCGCGCTGGACGCGTCCGCGGCGCGCGCGGCCGCCGCTGTGGAGTCCGGCCCGCCGGGTGACGCCGTGGCGGGTGCGGCCAAGGCGCGAGCGGCGATGGCGGGGTCCGGGGCCGGCAAGGCCGTCGGGCGCGCGGCTCAGACCGAGCTGTCCCTGTCGGAGACGGCTTCGCCGGTGGTGCCTACCGCTTCTTCGGCCGCGACCGATGCGGCCTTCGCGACCGATACGGCCTCCGGGGCCGCCCCGGCCGTCGGCTGGGGTGCCCCCGCCGACCTCGGCGCCCCCGCCACCTTCGTACTGCTGCGGCACGGCGAGACCGCCCTCACCCCCGAGAAGCGATTCTCGGGCAGCGGCGGCAGCGACCCGGAGCTGTCGGCGGCCGGCCGCCGACAGGCCGAGGCCGTCGCCGGGGCGCTGGCCGCGCGCGGCACCGTCCAGGAGATCGTCTCCTCACCGCTCAGGCGCTGCCGCGAGACCGCGGAAGCCGTCGCCGCCCGGCTCGGCCTGGACGTCACCGTCGAAGACGGCCTGCGCGAGACGGACTTCGGCGCGTGGGAGGGTCTGACCTTCGCCGAGGTACGGGAGCGGTACCCCGACGACCTGAACGCCTGGCTCGCCTCGCCCGCCGTCGCGCCCACCGGCGGCGGCGAGAGCTTCGACACGGTCGGCCGCCGGGTCGCGGCCGCCCGCGACCGGCTGCTCGACCGGTACCAGGGCAGAACGGTCCTCCTGGTCACGCATGTCACCCCGGTGAAGACGCTGGTACGGCTGGCCCTGGGCGCACCGCCGGAGTCCCTGTTCCGGATGGAGCTGTCGGCGGCCTCGCTGTCGGCCGTGGCGTACTACGCGGACGGCAACGCCTCGGTGCGGCTCCTCAACGACACATCCCATCTGCGCTGACAGGACCGGTCCAAAAGCGGGTGCGGCGGGGGCGGTGGCGTAGGACCATCGGGCATGACCTGGCAACTGACCGAGGACGTGGCGGAGTTCCGCCGGGTGGCGGATCCGTATCTGGCGGCGGATCCGGCGCGCAACACGGTGCTGCTGACCGTCAGCGAGGCGGTACGCCGTGACGGCGCGGTCGGTGTCGCTGGTACGGCCGCTTCCGCGCGGTTCGGCTGGTGGCGGGAGAGTGAGGGCGCCCCGGTGACCGGAGCGTTCGTCCAGACCCCGCCGCGGCCGCCGTCCCTCGGGCCGATGGACACCCGGGCGGCGCGGGAGCTGGCTCGCGTGCTGCGGGAGAGCGGGCCTCCGGTGTCAGGTGTACGGGGCGAGAAGGAGAGCGCGACGGCCTTCGCCCAGGAGCTGACCGGGGGAGTGGACAGGCGCTGGGACTCCCAGGGGATGCGGCTCTTCCGCCTGGGCGACCTGACTCCTCAACTGCCCCCGCCCGCTGGCCGGGCGCGGCTCGCGGGCGCCGGGGACGTAGCGCTGGCCGTGGAGTGGATGGACGCGTTCGCCGCGGACATCGGGGAGCCGGCCGGGACGGACTACACGGCCGCGACGGTCCGCAGGATCGAGGACGGGCGGCTGCTGTTCTGGGAGTCCGCCCCCGGCGTGCCGGTGTCGATGGCCGGCCGTACACCGCTGGTGGCGGGGCAGATCCGGGTCGCGCCGGTCTACACCCCGCCACGGCTGCGCGGGCGTGGGTACGCGGCGGCGGTGACGGCGGCGGTGAGCGGGGCCGCGCGGGAGGCGGGCGCGGACGAGGTGCTGCTCTTCACGGACACGGCGAACCCGACGACCAACGCGCTCTATCCGCGCCTGGGTTACCGGCCGGTGGCGGAGTACGTCTCGCTGGACTTCCTGGACTTCCTGGACTCCCTGGACTTCGGCGGTCGGTGAGGGAGCCGGGCGGCCGGGGAGGGACCGGGCCGGTACGGAGGTCAGGACCGGCCGTCCGTACGGAGGTCAGGACCAGCAGGCCCGTACGGAGGTCAGGACCGGCGCGACAGGCTCAGCGTCGACGCCTCGCGGGCCAGGGACTCCACCCGGTCCCAGTCCTTCGCCGCCAGCGCGTCCGGCGGCAGCATCCACGTACCGCCGACGCAGCCGACGTTCGGCAGGGACAGGTACGACGCGGCGGATTCCGCCGTGATCCCGCCCGTGGGGCAGAAGCGCGCCCGGGGGAGCGGGCCCGCCAGGGACTTCAGGTAGGCCGTGCCACCCGCCGCCTCCGCCGGGAAGAACTTCATCTCTGTCACCCCGCGCTCCAGCAGCGCCACGACCTCCGACGCAGTCGACACCCCCGGCAGGAACGGGACGCCCGAGACCTGCATCGCGCGCAGCAGCGCGTCCGTCCACCCCGGGCTGACCAGGAAGCGCGCGCCCGCCTCCACCGAGTCGATGACCGCACCGGCCGTCAGCACCGTGCCCGCGCCGATCATCGCGTCCGGCACCTCCGCCGCGATGGCGCGGATCGCGTGGAGGGCGGCCGCCGTCCGCAGCGTCACCTCGATCGCGGGCAGCCCGCCCGCGACCAGGGCGCGGGCGAGAGGCACGGCGTCGGCGGCATCGTCGAGGACGACGACAGGGATGACGGGAGCGAGGTCGAGCACGGAGGTCATGGGCTCATCTTGCCGTGCGTGCGCCACTCTGCGCAATGAGCGTTGCGCAGGGTGCAATGAGGCGTGTGATAGAGCGTGCACGGAAGCGTGCGATCGGGCGTGAGGGGGCGTGCGAGGGGGCGTGCGACGGCGCTCAGTGGATCTCCGTGACCACCACATCCAGCGCCCATGGCCGGCTGTCCTTGGCCGGCGCCGCCGCCTCCACCACGTACCCCAGCGCCCGCAGCGCCTCCACCAGCTCCGCCGGGTTCTTCGGCTTGACGCCCGCCGTCAGCAGATCCCGTACCAGCCGGCCCTTCGTCGCCTTGTTGAAGTGACTCACCACCGAGCGCTTCTCGGCTCCGGTCGCGGGGTCGATCCGCGCGTGCAGTACCCGTACCGTCGCCGTACGCCCCGCGAGCTCACTCTTCGGCTTCCACGCCGCCGCGTACGCGGACGAGCGCAGGTCCAGCACAAGCCCCGTGCTCGCCGCCTCTGGCAGGGCCGACTCCATCGGCGTACGCCAGTACGCGCCCAGCGCGCCGAGCCCCGGCAGCCTGACCCCCATCGAGCAGCGGTACGAGGGGATCCGGTCGCCCACCCGTACCGCGCCCCACAGCCCGGAGAAGACCAGCAGCGACTTTCCGGCGCGGCGCTTCGCGGCGGTGTCCAGGGTGGCCAGGTCCAGCGCGTCGTACAGCACACCGGTGTAGATCTCCCCGGCCGGACGCGTGCCTGCCGTCCGCAGGTCCACGTTCTTCGCGACCTCGCCGCGCAGCCCCTCGCTCAGGCCCAGTACCTCGCGGGCCTTCTCCTCGTCGGCCGCGCACAGCTCGACGAGCTCGTCCAGCACGGCGGCCCTGGCCTCGGCCAGCCCCGGCAGGGAGAGGGACTCCGGCTTCAGGGGAGTGCCGCGCCCGGAAGCGGCCTTTCCTTCCGACGGCGGCAACAGCACGAGCACGGTGGTTCTCCTCAGGGAAGCGGCGGGGCGGGGGTGCGGTCCCCGCGCCAGGGTAGGTGACCGCGCGCCCGCGCGAACGCCTGCACCAGCGCCTCCGGCTCGTCCGCGTGGAACCGGATCACCCGGGCCCGCCCGCGCCGCCCCAGGGGTCGTACGAACGTGACGGGCGCGGTCAGCTCCACCCGTACGGTCGTCTGACTGCCCACCACAAGATCCAGGATCCCGTCGTCGGCCGGGTCGAACCGGATCAGCCCGCCGTCCGGGTAGCGGCGTTCGACCCGTACGGCGGCGATCGTCGCCCCGGCGATACGCAGGTCGAAGAGCGCGCCGTAACGGATCCTCAACGACCCGTCCACGCCCACCACATGGGGCCTGGTCACACAGCCCGCGTGCAGGGCCAGCACCATCAGCACCGCGTACGCGTCCAGCACCAGCACGATCCGGTGCACCAGCGGCCACGGGATCAGCACGGCCAGCGCCACCGTCTCGATGACGGCGACGAAGAGCAGCCCGTACATCATCGCCGTCTGCGGGCCGGTGTACGGAGCCGCGTGATCGCCCTCCCGTACCCCGTGCCGGCGGCCGGCCACCCACCGCCCGAGGCTGCCGGGGGCCCGCATCTCGTGGGCGATCAGTCCGCGTACGGCGCGCTTCATGCCGGTCCCCGCTCTGTCAGTGCTTCCAGCATCTGTCGTACGACCTCGGCCTGCGCCGGGGGGAAGTCGGCGAGCAGCGCCGCACCGAGCCCCGCCGTCACCGGCCGTCCTTCCGTCGGGAACGCGGCCAGCACCTCGGCCGGCACGGCCGCCGCCAGCTCCTGGGCGAGGGGTGCGATCCGGGGGTCGCCGGGTGCCGCGTCGGCGAGTTCGTCCAGCCGCCGGTAGAGGGCGAGTATGTCCATGTCCCGCGTCAGCGGGCGCAGCGCGGCGTAGATCCGGTCGCCGTCGCCGGTGGTGTCGATCAAGGTCAGCAGCTCGCGGTCCTTGGCGGCCGTCGGCGAGTCGGTGGCGGGGAGGGAACCCAGCAGCCGGGCCAGCGCGGGGGAGACCGGCGCCTCGGCGGACGGCGGGCTCTCCCTCAGCTCGGCGAGCCTGCGACGCCGGGCGCCGATCTCCGCCTCCTGCCGGGCCAGATCGGCGTCCAGCTCGTCGAGCACCTCGCCGAGTTCGCGTCCCGCGTCGTCGGCGAGCACGTCCCGCACCTCGTCGAGACCGAGCCCCAGCTCGGTCAGCCGCCTGATCCTGGCGAGCAGGACGGCGTCCCGTACCGAGTAGTGGCGATAGCCGTTGGCCCGCCGCGTGGGCTCGGGCAGCAGGCCCCGGTGGTGGTAGTGCCGTACCGCTCGCGAGGTGAGCCCGACGAGCGCGGCGATCTCTCCGATCCGCATGGACCCAGTACAGACCCTGACGCAGCGGCAAGGTCAAGCCCCGATCCCCGGCCGAGCCGCCGGCCGATCTTGGGGCGTGGCCAGGAACCCGGCCCGCGCGGGTAGAATGACCGACACGGCAGACGAGCCGGGCGGACGGCCGCGTCAAGATCTTCGATCTTGCCGAGGAACGTCCGGGCTCCACAGGGCAGGGTGGTGGGTAACGCCCACCCGGGGTGACCCGCGGGACAGTGCCACAGAAAACAGACCGCCGGGGACCTCGGTCCCCGGTAAGGGTGAAACGGTGGTGTAAGAGACCACCAGCGTCCGAGGTGACTCGGACGGCTAGGTAAACCCCACCCGGAGCAAGGTCAAGAGGGGCCATCGGCTGATGGCCCTGCGCGGACGACCGAGGGCTGCCCGCCCGAGTCCGCGGGTAGACCGCACGAGACCGGCGGCAACGCCGGTCCTAGATGGATGGCCGTCTCCCCGGCCGCCGCGAGGCGCCCGGGCGACAGAACCCGGCGTACAGCCCGACTCGTCTGCCGCCACCTGCGGCTTTGCCTTGGAAAGGGCCTCTGACCTGTGTCGGAGGCCCCTTCCGATCTTTCAGGGGCTTGCCGCGTCAGGCGGCGAAACGTCTCTCGGAAGTCCCTCGGACAGGGCTGAAAGTCCCTGAGAGGTCCCTGAAGCGGAGGGGCACACGAGGCCCGGAGCATCTGGACCGGGCGGGGATTGCCGCATCGATCGGATCGATCGGCGACGCCTACGACAACGCCCTGATGGAATCGACGATCGGCCTGTCTCTACCGAACCCGGGGCGGTTCAGTTGCCGAGGGGCGATGCCCTGTTCCGAGGATCCTTGCCAGCCGGAGTGACGGGCGTCAGTTCGTGGTGACGAGCTCGTCGAGCAGCTGCTCCAACAGATTGTTGTCACCGAGGAAGCTCTTCACCGAGGCGTCCTCGTTGCGTTGAGGGTCCATGCCCGACCAGTTCAGGGCGTATCCCGCGTCGGCGCTGAGTTGGGCAAGGAACGCCCGCTGGGCACGGCCGTTGCCCTCGCGGAACGGGTGGAGGATGTTCAGGTCGCCGTAGAACGTGGCCAGTTGGATGACGAATTCCTGCCGGGGGAGATTCCGCAGATGACCGGAGGAGGCGAGACGACCGAAGACCTCTCCGGCGTAGGCCACCAGGTTTCTCGCCGGGCAGAACGGTGTGCGCTTGGCGATGTTCACGGTGCGTAACTCGCCTGCCCACGGATAGATGTCACCGAAAATCGCGGCATGGAACGCTTGGAGATGGCCGAGGTCGTATGCGCCGGGTAGGGGGCGTTCGGCGAGCATGACGAGGCGAGCCCGGGTGATGTCCGCCTCTGCTGCCGCGAGCAGCTGATTGTCGGTGATGCCGAGCTTGTTGCGCAGCACGCCGTTGGGCATGGCGTACGGATCGTTCACCCTGCCCGCCGCTCCGAAGTCTGTCGGTGGCGGGCGATCGCGCGGGCGACAAGGGTGTCCGCGTCGAGGTCGCCCTTCACGTACGCCTCGGTGTCGCGGTCGGAGGCCTTGGAAGCCTGGAGCCCCTCGGCCTCGATGGAGCCGGTGGCCGAGGCGACGGCCGCACGTCGTGCCGCTCGGCCGCTCAGCGCCTCGAAGGCCTCGACGGACAGGAGGACGCCCTGGGGCTTGCGGTGGGCGCCGATCAGGACCGGGTCGGCATCCGCGCCCGACTCCGACAGGTCGGTCAGGATCCGCGACAGTCTCGCGCGCGCGTCGCTGACGGTCACGACCTCAGGGATCTCCATGCTGTCACCGTACCCATACAGAGGCTTGATTCTGTACAGATTCTAGTACGGATTCTGGTGAGTGTCCCGCCCGGGGCGGCCCTGGAGGTAAGGGGTCGCCCCGGGTGAGCCGAGCTCGGTGATCGTGAAGGAGTCACGGGTCAGCATCCGGTCGGCGGGTTCAGCCTTGCCGCCACAGCTGAGCGAGGCACAATCCGCCGTGCTGGAAGCGGAGCCGGCCAAGGGGCCGGGCAGGTGCCGAAACGAACCGAGCCGAGACCGCGAGGTCCTCGCCGATGCTGGCGGGGTTGAACCGGACCACCAGCACATCGCGCCGGTTGAGTTTGGTGATCACCATGTCGGCGGTGATGTCGTCCGCCTCGGTGGATACCAGAACCGGCCTCTCCGAGAACGACTAAGCCCCCGTCCGGATCGTTCCGGCGCGGAGCGCCTCCTTACGTAGCCATCAAGGTAGCCACGGAAACGCCCGACCTGCACGTTTGTGCAGGTCATAGCGTTGTGGTGACTCTCCCCGGCGTACAGCCCGACTCGTCTGCCGCTCACGAGAGAAGAGCCCCTGCCCTGGTGTTCCGCCAGGGCAGGGGCTCTGCGACCTTCATCGAGGGGTGCGGTTCCCCCAGATGGAACCGCACCCGTTCCTCTTCTCGTCCGGCAGGCTGAGGTGGAGGTCAGCCGATGGTCTGCCGAGTCTTCCACCAGCTGTAGGTTCCGATGATTTCGCTGCCGTTGCCGGAGAGCGCGGTCCTGCTGCCGAGATAGAGGCGTACGGATCCGTTGGACGGGACGGTCCAGATGTCGGGGATGGAGTCGCCGTTGGTGTCGGGGGTGCCCAGGATGTGCGGGACGGCGGTACTCGACCATCCGGAAGCTCCGTACGGGGTGTCGAGTCCTCCCGCTGAATTCGCCGCCGCAGCCAGTGTGTTGAAGTCGACACCGCCGGATGCTGCCTTGATGCCGGTTCGGAGCAGCAGCCGTCCGGTCACGTCGGTTCGGTAGAGCAGATCGGTGACGCCGTCGCCGGTGATGTCCTGGGCGGTGACGATGTCCCGTTCGGTCCATGAGCTGGAGGAGAGTCGCGTGGCCTGTTCGATGGTCGCGCCGTTGTAGCCGGTGAGGACCCACAGCGCGTCGCCGACGGTGACGAAGAAGTCGGCTTTGCTGTCGCCAGTCGCGTCACCTGCGGAAACGATCTGGCTGAAGGTGCTGGGGTCGGGTGCTTCGGCCGGGAGCAGGATCTCGCGGCGCTTGTCGATGTTCACGGCGCCGTAGCCGTCGCCGGGGTAGACCCACAGTTTGCCGTCGACGCGGGCAACGAGGTCCTGAAGCCCGTCGCCGCCGTAGATGTCTCCATTGTGGGTGATCAGCGCGCCGTCGAAGTGTCCGGAAGGGGCGGCGGTGTAGGCGGGGAGGTCGTCTCCGTTGGGATCCTTGTCGGGGTTGTCGCGGTAGGCGCCGGACATGGCGAAGTCCAGGTCACCACTGCCCTTGGTGAGGTCGTTGGTCGTCGCCTGCGAGGGATAGAGCGAGAGGTTGCCGCCCTCGGTGACGGTCAGAAGATCGGGCATTCCGTCACCGGTGAAGTCGCCAGGGGCGTCGGCCTGGTCGCGCGGAGTGACGTAGAAGAAGTATTTGGTCGGGTCAGAGGCGTTGCCGGCACCGTCGACGGTCCGTACGTACAGCACGTTGGGGCCGCCGGTTGGCGGTTTGGCGTTGGCGATCGTGGCGCTGGTCGTGGTCGCGGTGCCGGAGGTGCGGGGCAGGGAGAACGAGTAGGAGGGGGAGTTGAAGCCGTACTCGTAGCGCACGACGTCGGTGTTCAGGGCGCGGACGGTGAAGGAGCCGGCGGTGCCGAATTTGAGGGTGCTCCAGATGGCGTCCTCGGGCTGGGTACTGAAGCCGTTCTCGCTGCCGTCGGCGTTGGGGAAGTCGGTGGAGGAGACCTTGGGGGGCTTGGGTGCGGCGGTGTCCAGGATGAACCGGCAGGGTGTTGTCTTCGGGGAGTAGCCGGAGCTGGAGCCCGCGTCGTCGAAGGACCTCACGCGCCATGAGTACAGCGTGTTGTTGGTCAGTTTGCTGGTGGAGAAGGCGTCGGTAGTGACGCGGGCACTGCTGCGGTTTCCGCCCACGGACTTCTTGCCGGTGGTTTTGAGCAGATCCCCGATGGTGTCCCACTTACCGGTGGGCCACAGGTCGAAGTCGAGGTAGTCGAGGTTCTTGTCCTTGTCGGCGGCCGAGGCCGTGAAGGTGATTTCTCCCGCGCCCATCCGGACGTACGGCTCGGTGGTGGTGCATTTGGCCTCGGGCCCGAGGTCGAGGGAGGTGGGGGCGTCGGGGCGGCGGTTGTAAACGAGTTCGAGGACGGGTGCGTTGTCGCCGTTGGCGGTGAACTTTTTCCAGGAGTACTGGGAATCCTCGTTCACGGCGCGCATGCCGAAGGTGATGGTGTCGACGCCCTTGTCCGCGGCCTTCTGGGCTGCCTTCTTGACATCGAACACCTCGTACGCGTCGCGGCAGCCGGATTTGTAGCCGTGCGCGAAGCTCCTCGTGGTGATCTTGTTGCCGTTATGGAGCTGGGGGGCGTTCTTCCAGTTGGTCTTGGAGTCGATGCTGTCCGTAAGGTGCACGCTCATGGCCCGGTCGCTGCATGACCAGGAGTAGGTCTCCAGCACGTGCAGCTTGGCGTTGGTGATGACCGCGCCCTTCAGGGACTTGTCGAAGTCGATGTTGAAGAAGGAGCGTGAGGTACCCCAGGTATCGGATTCGAAGCCGACCCGCGCCTCGTGGGTTCCGCCCTTGTTGAAGCCTTTGCCGTTGTAGAAAGTGGCCTTGGGGTAGCGGTTGTAGACGGTGGTCCAGTTCTGGATGTGCTTCTTGACCGAGGGGTCGATGAAGACCGGGAAGACGGTTGAGGGGTCGGACAGCAGGTCCGCGTCCGGGGTGATGATCCAGTTGGTGCCCGAGAGATCGGCGTCGACCAGTGCCCCGTGGGAGTCGGGGGACGGGCCGTCGAGCGCGGGCAGGGAGAGGGTGGCGGCCGCACCTGACTGTGAGGGCGCGGGGGCCGGCTCGGCGGGTGCCGAAGGCAGCGGCGATTCGGGAGCAGGCGGGACGGATTCGTCGCTGGCGGACGGCAGCACCTCGGCGTACGGGTCGCTCTGCTCGTCGGACTCGGCATCGGCGTCGGAACTTGGCGCGGTCGAGGGCGTCTCGTCAGGACTCGCGCTCTCCGACGGGAGGTCCTCGGGTGCGGTGGGCTGTGAGCTGGCTCCGACCCCACCGTCCGTGACGGCCGGAGCGCCGGCGTTGTCCCACATCACCGGAGAGGGTGACATCGCTACTTCGTCGCCGTAGGCGTTCTCGGCGCTGACGATGTCGGACGCCGGGTCGAGCCGGAACGTGAGGGTGGGCGAGGTCAGACCGTAGGAGAGCTGGGCGACGCGGGGGTCGGCGGCGGCCGCGCGGTTCTTCACCACGAGGAGCTGGGCGAAGCCGTCGTCGTCCGCGGTGAGCACGAGATCCGCACCAGGGATGATCTCGGGGTACAGCGCCCGGTTGGTGTCGATGACCGGCTGCGGGATGGGACCGGGCCAGGTGAGCTGGATGTCGTGACCGTCGGAGTGCAGAGTGACCAGCGCGCTCGCGGCCTCGCCCGCTTCCGCGGCCACGCCCTTGAGAAGCGAGACACGGCGCGGCGTGGAGCGCGACGCGCGTTTGCCGCGGTGCCCGTCGTCCGTCGACCCGGCGGAGAACACCATGCCGGTGTTGGTCGCTCTGGGCTCCCAGCCCCGGTCGGTGCGGTGCAGCGACCGGTCGATGGGTTTCCATGCGCCGTCGACCTTGGCGCGGATCGGTGAGACGTGGATCTGGCGGGACATCAGGCCGTCGGGGCGTGCCCAGGTGGTGGACTCGGGCGTACGCAGGGAGGTCGCTTCCACGGGTTTGCCGGTCTTCGCCGCCCGGGCAATGGCATCGGCCTCGCTCACCGCCGAAGCAGCTGACGGCGCCGAGGACTTGGCATCCGGCGCGGTATCGGTGAGCCGTAGCCCGGCGTAGGTCAGTCCGGTCGCGGCGATGGCAGCCGCGCAGGCCATGGCGATGGTGCGCTGGCCCGGCAGGCGGTTCCGGCGTGGTGACATGAGTGAGACCCCTCCCCTTCGGCCCCGGCACACGGCGAATCGCCAACCGGAGATACGAAGCCCGCCGCGCGGGCCTCAGCACACGGGACGAGCGAGCAGATCATGACCCATGAGTAGCCGGTCGTCACCCTGTGAGAGCCCCCAGGAGCTCCGGCGTGGGACGACGTCCGGGGGGACCTCCTCACTCCCGACGCCCTCGCAGCGACCCTTCAGTCTCTGACGGAGCGGCGGTAAACGGCCGAATTCGCCCATCCGCTGGGGCGAATTGGGGGTCAAAGGATCTGTGCGGGCGCTAGATCCTTTTGCTTCCCGACATGCCGCGTTGGCCCTATCTCATTGCGTAAGCGACGCTTCCTCAACTCTAGTGATCAATTAGTGCTTTCTGTGACGTGACCATGATCACTTGGTCATGATTTCTCTAGCCTTCCCTCACAAGTCCCCCACAGAATCAGCGCGTTCTTGTATGACGTCCCGTGCGGCCCACCCTGGTTCCGCGCTCACTGGTCCGGGGGGATCCTGGCGTGTCTCGTCTGTCTGAAACTCGCCGTCGCCGACGCCGTGTCCGCCACACCGTGGTGCCCGCCCTGGGCCTCGCCCTGCTGGTGACGCTGCTGCCCACGCAGGCGCTGGCCATCCCGCCTGACCCAGGCAAGGCCGGTCGCGAAGAACTCGTCCTGGAGAAACTCGCCCAGGACCAGCCCGTGTCGGGCAGGACCGTCAACAAGAACCTCGACAGTCTGAAGACCGAAACGCCGGAGGATCTCGGCCAGGCTCCGGCGGGCACGACCACCGTCCCGCGCGCCGAGACCGGCGTGATCAACTTCGATTCGGGCATGACGCCGGCGTCCGCGCGTACGGGCGGTGCGGTACAGGCGGCCACCACTCCGGTCGAGAACCTGCCGGTGAGTCTGGGGCAGGCTCAGGGACAGGCGGCGCCGACCGGTACCTGGCAGGTCACGGTCGCCGGGCGGCCGGAGACGGTGGCACAGGGCGTGGACGGTGCGGTGGTCACAGTGCAGGCTCCGCCCACCGGAGCGGTGCCGGTGTCGGTGCGGTTCGACTACGAGAAGTTCAAGAATCTCTACGGCGCGGACTGGGCCTCGCGTCTGCGCTTTGTGCAATTTCCCGAGTGCTATCTGACCACGCCCGATGTTGAGGAATGCCAGGCGTACGAGGAGCTGGAGACAGCCAACGACACCAGCTCCGCGACGGTCACCGCGACGGTGGATCCGGCCGCGGACGGCACGGTCACCCCCGCCTCCGCACCGTCGACTCAGGACGGCAGCGGCCCGGCCGTCCTGCGGGCCGGATACGGCAGCCGGGCGGCGGCAGCGGCTGGTGGCGACACCGCGGTCCTCGGCGTTACCGACTCCGGGGCGGGCAGTGGTGGTTCATTCAAGGCGACCCCACTGGCATCCAGCGGAAAATGGGCGGCCGGTGGCTCCTCCGGCTCCTTCTCCTGGTCCTACCCACTGACTGTTCCCCCGGCCCCCGCCGGCCCGTCCCCCAACATTTCTTTCGAGTACGACTCGCAGGAGGTGGACGGCAGGACGGCTGTCTCGTCGCCGCAGGCGTCGTGGATCGGCGAGGGGTGGAACTACGAGCCCGGCCACATCGAGCGGCGCTACCGCTCCTGCAAGGACGACACCAAGACCCTCAAGGCAGGGACGCCGAACAACACCGCCAAGAAGGACAAGACGTCAGATCTGTGCTGGGTCTCGTACAACGCGGTGATGTCACTGAACGGCAGGACCACCGAGCTGGTCCGGGTGGGCACGACCGATGTATACCGTCCGCAGAATGACGACGGCACCCGCGTCGAACTGAAGACCGGCGCCTCCAATGACGACAACAACGGCGAGCACTGGATAGTCACCACCGCCGACGGCACGACGTACTTCTACGGCCTGAACGCCGTCGGCGGCGGCCATGCGAACACCGGTTCGGTCTCCACCGTTCCCGTGTACGGCAACCACACCGGTGAGCCCTGCCACACAGCCGATTTCGCCGGCTCCCGCTGCGGCGCGGGTGAGCAGCAGGCGTGGCAGTGGGGCATGGACAAAGTTGTTGACGTCCATGGCAACGCGATGGTCGTCAACTGGAAGCAGGAGACCAACTACTACTCGGTCAACGAAAAGTTCAAGTCGCCGGAGAGCTACGACCGGGCCGCCTACCCCCTCTCCATCGAGTACGGCATGCGTGCCGATCTGACCAAGCCGTCGGCCACCGTCGACTTCGGGGTCAAGCAGCGCTGCCTGAAGGATGAATCCGCCTGCGACGCGGCGAACTTCGCCAAGACCGACGACCCCGGCGCCTACCGCCCCTGGTGGGACACCCCCGGCAACCTCAACTGCAAGTCCACCTCCAAACTGTGCCCCACCTTCCCGTCGTTCTGGACCCAGCTGCGCCTGGACACGGTGACGACGAAGGCCGCCCGCGCCGGCCAGACCGGGCTGGGCAAGGTTGATACCTACACCCTTCACCAGTCCTTCCCCGCCGACTGGTACGACACATCACCCGGCCTGTGGCTCAACTCCCTGACGCGTCGGGGCTTCGCCCCCGGCGACACGACAGGAACCCTCCAGTCCAAGGACGGGGTCAGCTTCGCCCACTACACGGTCGGTTCCTCTTCGCCGCTGAGAGCAAGGCTGAAGGACCGCCAGCTGCCCAACCTCGTGCCGTCCGGCGCCGACGACAAGCGTCCCGGCTTCACCCGCCCCCGCATCGGCACGGTCGCCACCGAGAACGGGGGCGACATCGAGGTGGAGTACACCGGCGGCTGCTCCGCCGAGCCCTCCACAGACAGGGGCAAGGACAACACCACCTGCTACCCGGTGCGCTGGTCCCCCGACGGCGAGGAGAAGACCCCGGCGAAGGCGTGGTTCAACAAGTACGTCGTCGCTTCGGTCATCGAGACGGACAGGGTCACCACGCACAGCAAGCCGGTCGTGACCTCGTACACGTACTCCTCCCCGGCCTGGGACAAGACCGACGACGAGTTCGGCCGCCCCTCGCTGCGCACCTACAGCGTGTGGCGCGGTTACCGGCAGGTCGCCACCACCAAGGGCAGCAAGTCCAGCTCCCAGCAGGGCGACCCCGAATCCCAGTCCTACTCCGTCACCCGCTTCTTTCAGGGCACGGGCGGCGCGGTGAAGGACTCCAAAGGGGCGGTGGAACTCGTCGCGGATGACGCGTTGCAGTTCGCCGGCATGGCCGCGGAGACACTCACCTACGAGCACTCCGAGGGCCGTCTGCTCAAGCGTGCTCTGACCTTCCCCAAGTCCAAGCAGACTGCCTCCCGTGCCCGTGAGGCCGAGGACGGCACCGATCTCGACGCTCTGCTCGCCCACCGCACCTGGGTGGCACGCTCCGACGCCATCCAGACGGTCGACACCAGCTGGCAGGCGGTCCGCACCGAGACCACGGTGGACGACACGTACGGGCTGCCCACCCAGCTGGAGATGTCGGTCGTCAAACCCAATGGCACCGGCGAGACCCTCAGCAACCAGGTCTGCATGCGGTCGTCGTACCTCCACAACACCGCCGACTGGATCATCGGGAAGACCAAGGAAGCCCGCTCCACCGCTACGCCCTGTGCCGGCTTTGACACCGCGGACGCGCGCACGCAGTTGCTCAGCTCGGTGCGTACCTCCTACGACGGCCAGGCATGGGGCGCCGCCCCGACCAAGGGACTCGAGACCTCGGTGGCGGACATCAACGGTGAGGGCACATCCCACTCCGTGGTGACCACCACCACCTACGACCCTCTGGGCCGGGTCAGGAAGGTCACCGCGCCACTGACCGGTACGTCCGAAACGGTCTATACCCCCGATGACACCGGCGGACCGGTCACCTCGGTCAAGACCATCAATCCCAAGGGCCATACTTCCCTCACCGTCTACGATCCAGGCCGTGCCCTGCCCCTGACCGTCACCGACACCAACGGCCGGGTCACCCGTACCGAATACGACGCGCTCGGCCGCCTGATCAAGGGCTGGTCTCCGTCCCGCTCATCGGGCGGGAAGTCCCCGGACACCGAGATCTCCTACCGGACGGCCATCGCGACGGACGACGAGACCACGCCGGCCGCCATCACGGTGAAAACCCTCAAGGACGACGGCGGCTACGACCGCCAGATCACGCTCTACGACGGCCTGATGCGCGAGGTGCAGACCCAGAGCGAAGCCCATGGGGCGGGCCGGATCATTACCGACACCAAGTACGACGACCACGGCCTGGTCTGGGAGCAGACCAGCGGCTACCTCGCCAAGGGCGATCCGGAAACCAAGCTGTTCGCCCGTGTATCCGACTCTCTGGTACCGAACAAGACCAGGACACGGTACGACGGTCTGGAACGTACCGTCCGCGCATCGGTCTACTACGGGGGCGACTACAAGTACGCCACGTACACCTCTTACAGCGACACCTCCGTATACGTCGACCCGCCCGGCTCCACCGCCCCGGCCACCAAGAGCTACACCGACGCGCTGGGCCGGGTCACCTCGGTCCGGCACTACACCACCCCCGAAGGCACCGGGACCTGGCGGACGACGGATTACGCCTACGACGCGCGGGGCAACCGCAGCAAGGTCACAGACCCGGCCGGCAACATCTGGACCTACGCGTACGACGTCCGCGGCCGCCTGACGGATTCGACCGACCCCGACACCGGTACATCCACGATCGGTTACGACGACGCCGACCGCGCGATCAGAACCACCGACGCGCTCGGCAAGGCCGTCTACACCGACTATGACCAGCTGAGCCGCCCCGCCGCGGTCCGCGAGGGCTCCGCCACCGCCGCGCCGGTCAAGGAATTCACCTACGACAGCCTGCCCGGCGCGGTCGGCCTGCCCGTCGCCTCGATCCGTCACGACGCATCGGGCGACTACATCAACCGGATCACCGGCTACGACAGCGACTACCGGCCCACCGGCCGTGAATCGGTCATCCCCGCCCACGCGATGACCGCTGGCCTATCCGGTACCTATGCCTATTCCTATGCCTACACCCCCACGGGGAAGCCGCTGTCGGTGACACTCCCGGCCAAGGGCGGCTTGGCGCGCGAAAAGGTCGTCACCCGCTATGACGCCGACGGCCTGGCGGAATCCACCTCCGGCCTCAGCTGGTACACCTCCGACGTCACCTACTCCCCCTACGGCGAAGCACTGCGCACCGTCAGCGGATCGCAGCCCTCCCGGGTGTGGACGACCAACTTCGTAGACCAGCACTCCGGAAGCCTTCAGCGCACCGTGACCGACGGTGAGACAGCGGCCAGTCACCGGATCTCCGACAGCTACTACTCCTACAACACCGCGGGCACCGTCACCTCCAACGCCCGCAAGCTCACCGACGCCACCGGCTCCACCTGGGACAACCAGTGCTACACCTATGACGCGTTGGGCGAACTGGTCCACGCCTGGACCTCGAACATCACCCCCAACAACTCGGGAACCGGCTGCCGCTCGTCGAGCGGCAGCGCCTGGGGCTACCGCACCGACGGCGAGCCCTCCAGCGGCCCGGTCGCCGACGCCACCGACGCGGCTGCTGACACCACCAGCCCCGATGCGGGACTGACCGCCTCGCTGGCCGCCGCCGCTCCGAGCACCGGGACGGTCTCCACCGGCGCCACCGCCTACCGCCAGTCCTTCACCTTCGACTGGATCGGCAACCGCGCCACCCTCACCGAACACAACACCGCTGACGCCGCCAAGAACGTCACCTACACGTACGGATATGGCCGCCAGGTGGCCGGCAAGGGCCTCACCCAGCCGCACACGCTTTCCGCGATCAGCTCCACCCCCGCCGGGCAAGGCAGCGTCTACACGAACGACGCGGTCGGCAACACCACCGTCAGAGACCTCGCCAACACCACCCAGAAACTGGACTGGAGCGCGGAGAACAAGCTCGACACGATCACCGACGACGGCGTCAAGACGCACTACATCTACGACGCCGACGGCAATCGCATCCTGGAGAACTCACCCACAGGTTCCACGCTGTACCTGGGCGAGACCGAACTGACCACCGACTCCACCGGCAAGATCACCCGCGCCTCCCGCGCGTACGCCCAGGACGGTGCCCCGCCCGTCGTCCGCACCGCCACCAACGGCGCGAGCACGGGCCACAAACTCAACGTCCTCATCACCGACCAGCTCGGCACCGCCAACACGACCGTCGAACTCGGCGGCACCCAGACCGTCACTCGACGCGCCTTCAAGCCGTACGGCGAGGCCCGCGGCCCCAAGCCGTCGACCTGGCCGAACAAGCGCAGCTATCTCGGCGTCGGCATAGACGACGCCGCCACCGGCCTCACCCATATCGGAGCCCGCGAATACGACCAGGCGTCCGGCCGGTTCCTCTCCGCCGACCCGATCATCGACATCACCCAACCGCTCCAGATGAACGGCTACGCCTACGCGGGCAACAGCCCTATCAGCACGAGCGACCCGACGGGGCTCTGCCCGGGGGAAATCTGCGGCACCGGGTCCGCAAACCCTTCCCAGCACTACGGCGGAGGCGGGGCGTCCTCGCCTGCGCCACCCTCCCAAGGCACTACGGCCACGGTCACCTACACCATCACCAAGACCGTCACGGTGACCAAGCCCGCCC
This sequence comes from Streptomyces sp. NPDC042201, assembly GCF_055582185.1. Lineage (NCBI taxonomy): Bacteria > Bacillati > Actinomycetota > Actinomycetes > Kitasatosporales > Streptomycetaceae > Streptomyces > Streptomyces sp. NPDC042201. The sequence continues at coordinate 113,729 of NZ_JBVJDS010000016.1, forward strand.
CCTGCGACTGGTGGTGCAAAGCCAAGGGCTGGATGCAGAAACACTCCGAGGTCATCACCATCGTCACCGAGGTCGTCGTCGGTGTGACCTGCGGCGCCGTGGCTGTTGGGGCAGGCGCGGCCACTGCGGGAGTAGGCGCCGTGGCCGTCGGAGCGGCCTGCGGAGCCATCGCCGGCGCGGCCGCCGGAGCGGTCGGCAACGCTCTCAACCCGAAAGCCGACCACAGCCTCGGCGGCTACGCCTCCGCCGCCGGCAAGGGAGCCGCCGTAGGAGCGGTGGCCTCGGTCGTCGGCGGGGCCGTGGCCAAGGTCGCCGCCAAGGGTGTCAAGGCCGTCGGCTCCAAGATCCTCAGCAAAATTGGTGGAGCCAAACAGGGGCCAAGGTGCTTCCTGGCCGGCACCCCGGTCCTACTCGCCGACGGCACCTCGAAGAACATCGAGGACATCGAAGTCGGCGACGAGGTCCTCGCCACCAACCCGACGACCGGCGAGACAAGCGCCCAGCCCGTCACCCAACTGCTCCCGTCCGAAGGCGACAAAGAGCTCAACGAGCTCACCATCACCACCGCCGACGGAAAGGAGAAAATAACTGCCACAGCAGAGCACCCCTTCTGGGTGCCCAAGGAAAACGCCTGGGTCAACGCCGCCGATCTCAAGCCGGGCACGACCCTCAGCACCCCCAACGGCACCACCGCCAAGATCGCCGGCAACCGCGCCTACAAGGCCCACGTCCGCACCTACAACTTCAGCGTCGCCAAACTCCACACGTACTATGTCCTCGCAGGCACCACGCCGGTCCTCGTACACAACACGTGCGGAGTCACACGAGGTGGCAATGAAAGCACATACTCCATATCGCACAATGCGAGTGGAAGTGGCGTAATTGCCGACCTCGACAACACCGGGATCGTGACAATGATGATGCATAACTATCCCGACAAAGGTTCGCCACTGCGAGGCAGGGCGATGTTCGATGAAGTAATGGGCCACTTCGGAGACCGAGTTCAGGGGATGCAAGGGATCTGGATCTACGGGGACAACCTTGGCGGATTTAACGAAGCCGTTCGTGGTGGTTCGAGTCTAGTGGCCGCGGCCAAGGGAACCTGGACTGGTAGACAAGCGGCCCGTTATGGATTCACCCGCGCTAGGATCGACGAAGCAGTTCCCAGGCTTGATGGGGACTTCCAATCGGTCCTTGCCACCTTCCGAAAATGAGGGAATTGATGGATGAGGAACTGGAGCGATTGGCTCGCCTGGCGATCGAATATCGTGACACTGGGTGCGACATCGTAGAAATTGCTGAGCTCATGCTTGAAAAGCATCCGACCTTTAGGGAGGCGCCCTTCAATATGGCTCAGGTTCTTCGGTCAGCTTTCGGTCTGTCAGTTCATGACCTGCAGTACATCAACGCCTGGGTGCAAGGTGAGATTTCGCGCGAAATATTGGAAGAGCGCCTTCAAATAGATAATTAGGCTGCGCGAGCCGCCCAAGACCCTCAAAGGCCAGATCGGCTACCTGCTCAAGCAGTTGGGCAGCGCGAAGGCCGTCGCGCAGGAGCTCGGTGTCGCCGCCGACTCCGTGAACCGCTACCGGCGCCACCCGCAAGCACGCCCGCACCGACGTCGCCGTGAAGATCAACGACGCGGTACGGGCCCGCTGGCAGCCGCAGGTACGCAAGCGCCGGCAGCGCCAGGCCGCCCGCCACGGGCGGGATCACGGTGGGGACGAGGGCCCGGTTCGGGTACTCCCGCAGCGGTCGGTACGACCGACGACGGACGGTTCCGACGACTCACCGCGCACCTCCCCCGAAACAAAAAGATCACAGCCACGGCAGAGCACCCCTTCTGGGTGCCCAAGGAAAACGCCTGGGTCGACGCCGCCGATCTCAAGCCGGGCACGACCCTCAGCACCCCCAACGGCACCACCGCCAAGATCGCCGGCAACCGCGCCTACAAGGACCACGTCCGCACCTACAACTTCAGCGTCGCCAAACTCCACAACTCGCGGGCACGACGCCGATTTCTCGTCCATAACACTTGCGGTGCTCGCGTCGTCGATGTGCGCGGAAATGACACCGCAAATCCCGATGCGCTGGCTTCGGGTCTCCGTGAACACACGAATACGGCGCTATCTGAATGGAATGCGGGCACTATCGGATATTCGGCAAAGGGCCTTGTGAGAATTGCACGCAGGCCTAGTCGTGCCAATATGATCAAGGGGAATATCCTTGATGGCCGTGTGAAGGCGCTAGCCGACGGCGATCCGACGCTTCGTAAACTATTCTCCACCCCCAGTGGCATGCCCGGCCCGGATTGGATTAATACGGGGTCAAGCGTTCCAGGTGTCGGCTGGTACGATCTAACCGCCCAGCGTATGTGGGGTCAGCACGTGTTTGACTACGGCCCCAAATATGGGCCAGGGGTAGGAATCCTTTGGCAGTGAGGTGCGAGATCCTTGCCCTATTGCAGTAATACTGCGATAGAGCGACGACGGCTAGGCCACCCTGCGGGCGGGGTGGCCTAGCCGTTTCTGGCGGAATCAATTTCCAACTGAGCGGTGAGGTGCAATCCGGTGAGTAGCATTGTCAAGTTCTTTGTCGCTGCGAACGAGGGGGCCGTTGACGCCCTTGCTGGCGGCCCTAATTCGTCATTCCGTGCTCTTTCCTTTGGGAATTTTGACGCCGAAGAGGCTCTTTTGGATTGGGAGGCGCATCTCACGGGGGTTTCATTCGAGTCCCTCGTGGACAGAGATTTCCCCGAAATCATCGCAGAAGGCGATGAAGGGGCGTCGGTCTTTCTGCTGTCTGATGCTCTCGTAAATTCCCTCGCTGTCGCTTCAGATTCCGAAGTCCGCGAGTTGGCACTTTGGTGGGTGGGCGAGAAATCTGTTGACGGATTCGAGATCGAGTTGCCTGTCGCTTCGGTCATCTTGCAGAGTCTTGTTGATCTGACCCGCGAGGAACTGCAACCTGGTACACACGTGTATTGCTGGACGAGCTAAACGCGCCAACTCCCAGCACGCCAAGCTGCGGTCCCCAGTCGAGCGCGCCTTCGCCATCCTCAAGCGATGGCGTGTACTGGACACCGTCCGCATCAGCCCCAACTGGATCACCAGCCCGCTCTACGCACTCCTCGTGATCATCCAGAAACGATCTTCACTTGCGCAAGCATAGATCGAGAATGTTCACTGCCGACCGTCGCAGCCGCCGAGGTGTTTGACGGCAGTAGTTGACGGCAACGTCAGCGGACGGGTGCTGCACAGAGCGGCGGGTCGTCGCCGTCGTCGGGTTCGGCGAAGGGCTGGGCGAGTTCGCCGACTGCGTGGCCGAGGAGGTCGATGGCCTGGCGCTGGAGGTGGAGCCGGACGTGGGCGTACACCGTCGCGGTCACGCCGATGTGGGCGTGACCCAACAGCTCCTTGATGACGACCAGTTCGACGCCCTGCTCCAGAAGAAGCGTCGCCGTCGAGTGGCGGAGGTCGTGGAAGCGGATGCGGCGGAGTGTGGCCCGGCGGAGCAGGGTGTTGAAGTGCCGGGTGAGTGTGGCCCCCTCGATCGGAGAGCCGTCGGGCCGTGTGAAGACGTAGCCGCTCGCCTTCCAGCCCGTCCCCGCCGCTTCGCGCTCCTGGCGCTGCCGGTCACGGTGCTGTTCGAAAGAGCGCGGGCACGGTGCCGGCAGGGCGATCCTTCGCTCCGAGCTCTGGGTCTTGGTCGGCAGGGGGTCAGGCCACCGGAGTTCGTGCGTTGGAGGGTGCGGCGGATGCTGGCGGTTCCGCCGGCTGGGTTCAGGTCCTTCCGGCGCAGACCAAGGAGTTCGCCCTTGCGCAGTCCCGTGCGCAGGGCGAGTTCGAACAGGGCGCTCGGCCGGTGCCCATGGGTGGCGGTCAGGAACTCACGCGCCTCTTCGGCGGTGAGGGGTTCGAAGCGGCGGGGTCGGGGGGTGCCCATGCGGATGTTGCGGGCGACGTTGCGGGGGATCTCCTCTTCGCGGACGGCGTGCTCCAGGGCGGACTTGAGCACGGAGTGGATGTAGGCCAGCGTCAGCGGGGAGAGCCGCTTGTGGCAGCACTTCCCGGCCGCGCAGCACTGGGGCTGGTCGCGGTTGGTGTCGAGGCCGCGTGAGCAGCACTGGCAGGTGGTGCGGAGGTGGTCGAGCCAGGTGCGGACGTCCTTGGCGGTGAGTTTGGCGAGCTTCTTCCGGCCGAGGCCGGGGAGCAGGTAGAGCCGGACGCAGGCGGTGTAGCGGGTGTGGGTGGTCTCCCCGGAGCCGGTGCACGGCGACGGTCTCCAGCCAGTACGTCGGGTATGCGGCCACACTGCCCTGCGCGGAGGGCACGGCGATGCCGCGGTTGCTGGCGGCGATCTTCTCGGTGAGCTTGGCCATGGCCTCTTTGCGGGTGGTGCCGTAGACGCGGATGCGGCGGCGGGTGGTGCCGGGGGCGAGGACGTATCCGGCGGTTTCCCACCGTCCGTCCTTGCGCTGGTAGATGGTGCCTTTGGTGCGGGTGCGGGAGCGGCGGGACGAAGCGGGGCGGGGCGTGGTTATCAGGCTGCTTTTTGTTTGAGGCGGGTGCGGATGAAGTCGGTGAGGGCGTGTGTGGGGATGCAGCGTGCGCTGCGGCCGAGGGCGGTCGAGGCGAGTTGGCTGGAGCGGAGCAGGTCGTAGACGGCCGAGCGGCCGAGTGGAGGAGCCCTCCGCCGTGCTCGGCCCCCAGATCGGGCTCGGTGGGCTGGTGCGTGGTCATCAGCAGCCCCCTTCGGTCGCGAACTGCCGTTCCAGTTTCTTGCGGTGCGAGAGGTGGGCGGCGAGGAGTGCGGCGCCGGGGCTGTAACCCGAGCCCTGGTAGTTCCAGTGGCTGACAACGAGGGCGGTGGCCGGGTGGGGCTCGGGCGGGCCGGGCGGGCCGGTTGCCCTTTCGCGGGCAGCGGGTAGTGCGCCCGGCCGTCTTCGACGAGGTAGCGCGGCGCTGCTCGCGCTCGGGCCCGCCATCACGGCACAGCGCCCCCGAAGCTCGTGGCGACAGCGCGGAAGGCCGGGCGAAGCCGGCCGCGGTCAGCGCGGCAGCGTCCAGCCGTGCGAAGACATCACGGAGGGTCCGCTCGTCAGGAGCCCTGGGACGCCCGGCGAAGGGATCGTACGGACAGCCCGGACGGGCTGGCGCCGTCTGATCGCGGCGGCGTAACCCGCGCTGGGCATCGCGTGCACGTCCAACGCGAGCAGCGTCGCCGGCGTGAAGCGCATCCCGCATCGGTCAAGTACGGTTAACGGCCGACCACTGCGACCCGACATTTGACGAAAGAGACAGGGCCCTCCGAGGGGCCTGAGTGTGTGTCAGGGGTCGTCGTCATCCCAGATGGTGAGGTCCTGTGAGACGCGGGTATGACCCGGGTCGTTCGCGGTTCACCAAGGAGTACGACGATCCGGTCTTACTCAGCCCTTACCTTCGAGGCGAGCGGTGGTGGCAGTGGGCCGTCGCCCGCACAGAGAGGCAATCCCGTCATGGGGAACGGAGATACGCGGGTGCGGGGCATCGCCGCCCGGGCCGGTGGATGGAGCGCTCGGCACAGATGGGCTGCCGTCGGCATCTGGGTGCTGTTCGTCGTCCTGGCCACGGGCATCGGCACGGCGGTCGGCCGCGTCGACGTCAAGGGCAGCGACGAAATCAAGGGCGAGACATACAGCGCCCCCAAGATCATCGAGGACGCCGGGATCAAGGAACCGGCGGGTGAGACCGTCCTGATCCAGGCCAAGGACGGCGCCACCACAGCCACCGACCCGCAGTTCCGCGACGCCGTCACCGCGGTCATACAGGCCGTTGAGGACACCGGCCAGGTGACGGCGGTGACCTCACCCTACGATACGAAGACGATCTCGAAGGACGGCCGCAGCGCGCTCGTGCAGTTCGGCGTGAGCGGCGACGCGGACACCGCGGGCGAGCGGGTCGAGCCGATACTGAAGGCCGTTGCCGGGGTCCAGAAGGAGCACCCGGAGCTGCGGATCGGGGAGATCGGCACTGCCAGCATGCAGAAGACGTTCTCCGACGCGTTCGGCGACGACTTCAAGCAGGCCGAGCTTTTCGCGGTGCCGGTGGCCCTCGGCATCCTGCTGATCGCCTTCGGCGCGCTGGTCGCGGCGCTGCTGCCGGTCGCGCTCGCCGTCACCGCGATCATCGCCACCATGGGCCTGATGAGCATCGTCAGCCATATCCAGCCGATGAACGACACCGCCAACTCCATGATGCTGCTGGTCGGCCTGGCCGTCGGCGTCGACTACTGCCTGTTCTACCTGCGCCGCGAGCGCGAGGAGCGCGCCGCCGGCCGGGATCCGGAGACCGCGCTGCGCATCGCCGCCGCGACCAGCGGCCACGCCGTGATCGTCTCCGGTGTCACCGTGTGCGTCGCGATGGCGGGCATGCTGTTCACCGGAATCGCCACGTTCGAGGCGATGGGCCTGGCCTCGCTGATGGTGGTGGCGGTGGCCATGGTCGGCTCGGTGACCGTGCTGCCCGCGATGATGTCGCTGCTGGGCAAGCGGGTGGAGACGGGGCGCCTCCCGTTCCTGCACCCGGACAAGCGGCGGGCGCGCACCGCCCGGTCCGCCGATGAGGGCAGCCGGCTGTGGGAGGCGATCCTCAAGGTCGTCCTCGCCAAGCCCGCCGTCTCCCTGGTGGTCGCGGCCGGCGTGTTGCTGGCGATTGCCGCGCCCGCGCTCGGTATGAAGACCCAGAACCTCACCCTGGACCAGGAGTTCGGCGACACGGTGCCCATCGTCGCCACGTACAAGCAGGTCAACGAGGCCTTCCCTGGCGGCCCCGAGCCCGCCCAGGTCGTCGTCAAGGCGAAGGACATCAACGCACCCGAGGTGCAGACCGCGCTCGCCGACTTCCGTGCGCAGGCGGTGAGTTCGGGCGCCTCGCGCGGCCCGGTCGACGTCAAACTGCACGACGCCCAGAACGTGGCCGTCATCTCCGTACCCCTCGTCGGCGGCTCCGACCTGGACAAGGCCGGCAAAAACCTCGAACTGCTGCGCGACAAGATCCGGCCCGACACGCTCGGCAAGGTCGACGGCGTGCAGGCGCCGATCACCGGGCAGGTCGCCGGCTCGCACGACTTCAACGAGAAGCTCGTCGGCTCGGTGGCCCCGGTCTTCGCGTTCGTCGTGGTCTTCGCCTTCCTCCTGATGCTGCTGTCGTTCCGCTCGCTGACGATCGCGATCACCTCGATCGTCCTGAACCTGCTGTCGGTCGGCGCGGCCTACGGCATCCTGGTCGCCGTCTTCCAGCACGGCTGGGGCGCGTCACTCGTGGGCGCCCACGGCGTGGGGGCCATCGTCACCTGGCTGCCGCTCTTCCTCTTCGTCATCCTGTTCGGGCTCTCGATGGACTACCACGTGTTCGTGGTCTCCCGGATCCGTGAGGCCCGTATGCGGGGCCGTACGACGAAGGAGGCGATCACGCACGGCGTGGTGACCACGGCCGGCGTCGTCACCAGTGCCGCGGTCATCATGGTCGCCGTCTTCGCGATCTTCGGCACGCTGTCCATGCAGTCCATGAAGCAGATGGGCGTGGGCCTCTCCGCCGCGGTCCTCATCGACGCGACGGTCATCCGGGGCGTGCTGCTCCCGGCGGTGATGGCCCTGCTCGGCGAGCGCAACTGGTACCTGCCGAAGTGGCTCAACCGGATGCCCGACTTCACGCACGACGAGTCGCCGCAGGAGCCGGCTCCTGCGGTACGGGACAAGAGCGAGCCGCTGGGAGTCTGATCACCCCTTGCGATGAGGGCCCGTTGGCGACCAGTGGCCAACGGGCCCTCACCGTGTGCGTACGTACGTCCCGCGGCCCCGACCTCGCCTTCTGCCGGAGCTGAAACCCTGGACGGGTGCCGGCTCAAGCTCTGCGACCTCACCATTGACTGTCATCCCGGCCCTTGTCTTCGTGTGCGCTTCAACTCCTAGCGTGTCGCTCCATGGACGCCATACAGAACAGGACGCTGGGACACAGCGGAATCGCCGTGAGCGCACTCGGCTTCGGCTGCTGGGCGATCGGCGGTGAGTGGCAGGACAAGGACGGCAATCCGCTCGGCTGGGGCGCGGTCGACGACGAGGAGTCCGTCGCCGCGATCCGGCGGGCGCTCGACCTCGGGATCACCTTCTTCGACACGGCCGATGTGTACGGCGCGGGCCACAGCGAACGAGTGCTCGGGCGGGCCCTTCAGGGGCGGCGGGACGACGTCGTGATCGCGACCAAATGGGGCAATACCTTCGACGAGGCGACCAGGACCCACACGGGCCCCAACGCCTCGACCGCGTACGCCCGGCGGGCGCTGACCGCTTCGCTGCGCCGGCTCGGCACCGACCACATCGACCTCTATCAGCTGCATCTGGGCGAGGCGACGCTCGACGAGGCCGCCGAACTCCGCGACGTGTGCGAGGAGTTCGTGGGCGAGGGCCTGATCCGTGCGTACGCGTGGAGTACCGACGATCCCGAGCGCGCGGCCTTCTTCGCCGAGGGGGCGCATTGCGTGGCCGTACAGCACGCCTGCAACGTGCTTCAGGACGCGCCGGAGATGTTCGCCCTCTGCGCGGAGCGCGGCCTCGCGAGCGTCAACCGCAGCCCGCTGGCGATGGGTCTGCTCACCGGGAAGTACGCGCCCGGCGGGCGGGGCACGGCCGGTGACATCCGGACGGTGCCGCCGACGTGGCTCCAGTGGTTCGGTGCGGGCGGGGTGCCGTCGCCCGAGTGGGCGGCGCGGGTCGAGGCCGTACGGGACGTCCTCACCGGCGAGGGCCGTACCCTCGCGCAGGGCGCGCTCGCCTGGCTGTGGGCGCGCAGCCCGCACACGGTGCCGATTCCCGGCTTCCGCTCGGTGGCCCAGGCCGAGGAGAACGCGGGCGCCCTCGCGCACGGTCTGCTGCGCGCCGGGCAGCTGACGGAGATCGACGCCTTGCTTACCGCCTAGGTCCTGTCCGATCGGGCAGGACCTGGGCGGAGCAGAGCGAGGGGCTCGACAGCCCTTAGCTTCCGGTCCGTTTCACGTCAATGCCGAGTCCTGCCCACAGCTCCTGCTCGACCTGACTCGGCGGGGTCGTGCAGCGCCGCTCCGGGTGGCCGTCCGGGGGCCCCTGGGTCCGGCCGCCGTCTCCGCGCGGGCCGTCCGTGGCTTCCGGCGGCCGGGCCTCCTGCGGAGTGTGGTCGGGGTCGGGGCCGGGGTCGGGATAGTGGAAACCGGGCAGCGGTCCCACGGTGAAGGCGCCGAGCTGGACGAGCAGGTTCACCGCGCCGGCGCCGGCCCTGCCGAGCCAGAACCTCAGCCCCATGCCGCCCCTCTTTTCTTCTCCCAAGCTGGTCCCGGGGCCGTCTTGAGACGGCCCCCGTCGGCGCCCATGGTCACCGCTCGGCCTGAAGCCTCGCTTAAAGCGCGTCGCGGAACGCCGTGACCATGAAAATTTCACACCCCGGGGGAGATAAATTCCCGATCGAAATCATGATCGGCTAAGTGTCGTCGTAGGCGACAACGTGCCAGTGTGCCGGTAGGCGGAAGGAGCAGTGGCATGGAGATCGGGGTTCTCGGGCCGCTCGTGGTAAGCATCGACGGCACCTCCGTGGTGCCGAGCGCGGCCAAACCGCGGCAGCTGCTCGCGCTGCTGGCGGTCAACGCGGGTGGGGACGTGAATGTGACGGCCCTGACGGAGGAGCTGTGGGACTCAAGTCCCCCCAGCGGGCCCGCGGGTGTTGTACAGACCTATGTCAAGCAGCTGCGCCGGGCCATCGCCGTCGCTCTGGGACCGGAGCACGAACGTGCGCCGAAAGAGGTGCTGAGCCGAAGCTATGCCGGGTACGCGCTGAACATGCCGGCGCCCGTCATGGAGGCCGACGTCTTCCAGCAGCTCACCGGTCGCGGGTTGCGGGCCCTGGCCGTCGGCGACGACGAGACCGCGTCGAGGGTGCTGGGCGAGGCGCTCGCCATGTGGCGCGGGCCGGTTCTCGCCGACGTACGCATCGGACCCGCGCTCCGTGTCGAGCTGCTACGGCTGGAGGAGGCACGGCGCTCCGCGCTGGAGGGGTGGATCACCGCGGACCTGCGGCTCGGCCGACATGCCGAAGTGATCGGCGAACTCCTCGCGCTCACCGAGCGGTTCCCGCTCCAGGAGAGTCTGCATTGGCTGCTGATGCTGGCGCTCTACCGATGCGGACGTTCGTGGCAGGCGCTTGAAGTTTTTCGAAAGCTACGCGCGTCGACCTCCCAGGAGCTGGGCATAGAGCCTTCGCTGCGCGTCCAGAAGCTGCATCGGGCGATCCTGGCGGCCGACCCTCAGCTCGACCTCACCGCGCCGAGTTTGGCGGCCTTTTAGCGGTCCCGGGCACCGTGGGGGCCGCGTCGGCCGGGACCGCCCCACCTGTCGACGTAGCACGGACCCGGCCAGCCCGCTCACCCCCTGGACTGAACCGAGACGGAGCAACATGACGCGATACCTGTCCCGGAAGCGCTCCGGCGACGAACCGGGCCCTGTGACACGGCTGTTCTGCTTTCCGTACGCGGGCGGCGGCGCCTCGGCGTACCGGCGATGGCAGCGTGGCCTCGACGCCCATGACGCCGGAGTACGGGTGATGCCCGTACAACTGCCCGGCCGCGAGGAACGGTTCGATGAACCCAGGTTCACCGATCTGGCCGCCCTCATCGACGACATGGACGCACAGCTCGACGAGGAGCTGGCCGAGCCCCACATCTTCTACGGGCACAGCATGGGGGCGCTCATCGCGTACTCGCTCGCCCGGCGGCGGCAGGCGCGCGGCGCGGCCCTGCCCCAGGCACTCGTGCTGAGCGCCTACCGGGCCCCGCACCTGCCGGCCCCGGCGATTGCCGACCCGGACGCCGGGGACGACGAACTCGTCGCCGGCCTGGTGGCACTCGGCGGTATCCCGCAGATGCTGCTCGACCATCCCGAGTTCCTCTCCGCGCTGCTTCCGGTGGCCCGCGACGACCTCCGGCTGTGCCTCGGCACCACCGCGGCGCCCGCCGACCCGCTGCGGGTACCGCTGCACCTGTACGCCGGACGCGGGGACCGGCTGGTCACCGTGTCCGAGATGCTTTCCTGGCGGCGGCACGCGGGGCACGGATGCGAGGTGCGGACGATGCCCGGCGGCCACTTCTTCATCAGGTCGGACGAAGGCGCCTTCCTGCGTGAACTCGCCTCCCTGACGCGCCGGTACGCCACGGAGCGGGCCGCGTCCTCCCTCTGGAATGCCGAGCCCATGGCGGCATTCCCGCCCGCTTCCGGTTCGCCGGCGCCGAACGGGGAGCGGCAGGCTTTCCGGCCCGCCCACGATCACCGCCGCGCGGCCGCCGGGCCGCCCCCGGGCCGCCCCCGGGCCTTTACGGATCCATTGTGAAAGGAACAATTCCCGTGACGCACGACGCCGGGGAAGGCGCCACCAGGAGCTCGGCCTCACCGCAGGTCCGCGCTGCCTGGGGGCTGCTGTTCGTCCTCCTGCTGATCTGGGCGGTGTTCGAGGCGGCGAAGTACGGCGGATGGGTGATCGTCGCGGCGGTCGCCGGTTTCATCGCACCCGATCTGTCGTTCCTCGTCGGCATCTCCGGCCCGCACCAGCACCAGCCTGGCCGGCTGCCCCGCAGGGCCGTTCCCGTCTACAACCTTCTGCACCGGCCCGTCGTCGCCGTCGTCGTCATGCTCGCCTGTCTGATTCCCGACTCCTCGGCCGTCGCCGTCGCCGTGTTCAACTTCGGCCTGGCCTGGCTGGTGCACATCGCCGCCGACCGGGCCCTCGGGTTCGGCCTGCGCACCGCCGAGGGCTGGCAGCGCTGACACGCTCCGGGACGCTTTGGCCCCACGCAAGCCCTCGCTGCGAGGCTCGTCCAGGTCCCCGACCGCGCCTCTTGCCGCGCGTCGGTCACTCGAACCACCGCACAAGTAACCGCTGAGCACCTGTTGCCGGAGGAAACGCATGGAAACGACGGACACGACGCACGGCGGGCCGGAGAGCGGCCAACCTCTACTGGAGTACCCGTTCCACCGCCCTTCGGCCATCGAAGTGCCTCCCGTCTACGAGGAGTTGCGGGCCAAGTGCCCCGTCGCCCATGTCCGGCTGCCCAGCGGTGACGAGGGCTACGTGGTGAGCCGCTACGACGACGTGCGCACCGTGCTCGCCGACGCCAGGTTCAGCCGGGCCGCCACCATCAACCCCGAGGCCCCGCAGCTCACCACCACGCCTCCCGTGCCGGGCAGCCTGTTCACCACGGACGCGCCCGAGCACACCCGGCTGCGCAGGCTCGTCTCCCGGGAGTTCACCGCCCGCCGCGTGCAGAACATGCGTCCCCGGATCCAGGAGCTGACCGACGGGCTTCTGGACGAGATGGAGAAGCTCGAAGGGCCGGTCGACCTCAACACGGCACTGGCCTTCCCGCTGCCGGTGATGGTGATCTGCGAACTGCTCGGCGTGCCCTTCGAGGACCGCGACCGCTTCCGCGAGTGGTCGGACGCCTTCGTCTCGCTGACCGCGCACACCGCGGAGGAGACCGCCGCCCAGCGCCAGGAGATGATCGGGTACCTGGGGGCACTCGTCAAGCTCAAGCGGGAGGAGCCGACGGACGACCTGATGGGGGCGCTCGTCACCGCCCACGACGAAGAGGGCAGCCTCAACGAGTACGAGCTGATCGTCATGGCGGCGACCATCCTCGTCGCCGGTCACGAGACCACCGTCAGCATGATCGGCAAGCTGGTCCTGACCCTGCTGCGTCACCCCGAGCACATGGCCACGCTGCGCGAACACCCCGAGATGATCGACCACGCCATCGAGGAACTGCTGCGCGTCAACCCGATCGGTGACGGCGGCCCGCTGCGGATCACCCTGGAGGACGTCGAGGTCGGCGGCACCGTCATCCCCAAGGGCAGCGCGGTCCTGGCGGCGGTCTGCTCCGCCAATCAGGACCCCGCGCGCTTCCCCGGTGCGCAGGCGGACGAGTTCGACCCCACCCGGCCCGAGGCCGTCCACCACGTCGCGTTCGGCCACGGCCCGCACTTCTGCGTGGGCGCCGCGCTGGCCAGGGCGGAGCTGCAGATCGTCATCTCCTCGCTGCTGAACCGCTTCCCCGGTCTGCAGCTCGCGGAGGAGGTCGAGTCCCTGGAGCTGACGACCGGGATGATGGTGCACGGCCTGAGCCGGCTGCCCGTCACCTGGTGAAGGACCCGGCGGAGTGCCTCCCGGCCGTCACCGGTTGACGGCCGGGCAGCGGCACGACCGGCCGGTCCGGTACGGCCCGCCCCGGCAACCGCGCTTCTCCGGCACAGCGGCCGGTCCAGCGGGCGCGCAGGACAAAGGCCCCGGCGGGCGCGCACGACAAAGGCCCCGGCGGGCGCGCACGACAAAGGCCCTGGCCCGTACGGAAACGTACGGGCCAGGGCCTTTGTCGTGCGCGCCCGCCGACCCGCACCGGTCCGCGGACAGATCAGTCAGGCCCGAGGGACGGGGGTCTGCGCCTCCACGACGTGCGGCCCCGGCTTCTGCAGCTGGAAGTACGCGCCGCCCAGCACCCGTTCCTTCAGCTTCTGGCTCCGATCGACCACCCGGTACAGCGAGCGGCGGACGACACCGCCCGCGCCGTGCAGGGCGAACAGCCGCTCCTGCCGCAGCTGCAGAGCGCGCGACGTGGCGACCGACCCCTGCCGCACACGCTGGAACTCCGCGCCCGCCCGCAGCAGCGCCGCCTCGTCCCCGCCCGCGTCGAGGGCGTCGCGCACCAGTGGGGCCAGCGTCACCGCGTCGATGATCGCGTGATTGACGCCCTGTCCGAGGATCGGCGTCAGCGTGTGTGCCGCGTCGCCGATCAGGACCAGGCCCGGCATGGACCAGCGCGGCACCAGCGTGGTGAAGATGTCCAGCATCGAGGTGTCGGACCAGGAGAGGATCTCACTGCGCACCGACTCGGCCAGCTCGGGAGCGAGCCGGTCCAGCCGCTCGTACAGCGCGGGCAGACCCTGGGCGCGCAGCTCCTTCAGCCCGCCCTTGGGGATGTTGAAACCGACGCGCACACTGTCCGGGTGGGTCGGGATGAACAGCCCGTGCTGGTCGCCGCGGATCCGGATGCGGTACGTACGATCGTCCCACTCGGCCGGGAACGGCAGCTTCAGCCACACCACGTCACGGTCCAGCGGCAGCTTCGTGTACGGCAGGCCCGACATCTCACGGACCTTGCTGAACCGGCCGTCCGCCGCCACCGTGAGCGCCGCGCGCACGGTCAGCTCCCCCTCCGGGGTGCGCGCCGTCACCCCCGTGACCGGACCGTTCTCGCCGCCCTCGCGCACCAGACGGGTGGCCGTCGCCCGGCGCACCAGGGTGAAGTGCTTCGGGTGCTCTTCCTCCCCGAGGTCCGTCAGGGCCGCGAGCAGCGCCGGCTGGGGCAGCTCCACCGGGTAGGGGTGCGGGAACGGGAAGCGGCGGAAGTCGGCGCGCAGCACCGTGCTGCCGGAGTCGACGATCTCCATTCTGTGCATCTGCTGGTAGGCGCCGTCCAGCCGGCCGAGGACACCCAGCTTGTCGAGCAGCCACACCGAGTCGGGGGAGACCGACTCGCCCCGGAACGACCGGTCGAAGTGACCGCTCTGTTCCAGGACCACGACCGAGACCGAACGCTTGGCGAGCTCAACGGCCAGCGTGAGTCCCGCCGGGCCTCCTCCGACCACGCACACGTCTGCGGTCAGCTCAGTTGTCATCGTCAGTGCAGCCTTTCAGAAGGAGTCATCCTTCACCGATGGTCCGCAGCCCGCCTAAAGCAGCCCTTGCGGGCGCCTGCGCGGTGGTCCGAGCGGCGGCTCGCGCGGCGGGCCGCGCACCCGGGCGCAAGCCCGTCTTTAGGGTCCGGGCACAAGCTCCCAAGCGCCCGCCCGCCCCCGCAGAGAGGCGAACCGACCGTGAGCACAGCAGTGACGACGTCCGACCCGGAGCGCACCGGCCCCGTCGGCCCCGTCGGCCCCCTCGACCGGCTGCGCGCGTTGTACGGCGAGCGCCGGCTCGCCGCCGAGTACCCGGTGGTGCCCGGACTGCTCGCCGAACTCGCGCAGCCGGACGACGGGCTCGCCCAGCTGTCCCGCGCGGGCCGGCTGCTCGCCAAGGTCGCTCCCGAGGACATCGCGGAGCGCCACCCCGGCGTCGTACCCGCCACCGTCGCCGTCACGGGACACGGCACCATCGACGGGCTGACCGCACCGCTCACCGCGGAACTGGCCCGCCACGGCATCCCGCTGCGCGTGCGTGTCGGCGACCACGACTCGTGGCTGCGCGACCTCCAGGACACCGGCAGCGACCTGTACGCCCCCGGCACCGAACTCGCCCTCTGCCTTCTCGACGCCCAGATCGTCTTCGACGAACTGCCGCTGCCCTGGGGGACGGAGGACGTCGCCAGGACCGCCGCCGGCAAACTCGACCTCCTCGACGGGCTCGCCGCCCGCTACGACGAACACGGCACGGGGACGCTCGTACTCAACACCCTGCCGCTGCTGCCGCAGCACACACAGCAGCTGGTCGATCACCGCTCCCGCACCGAACTCTCCATCATCTGGCGGGAGTTCAACGTCGGTCTGCTGCGGCTCGCCGCCGCGCACCCGCGGCTGCACGTCGTCGACCTGGAGCCGCTGATCGCCGAGGGCGGACCGGTCCGCGACCCGCGGCTCGCCGCCTACGCCAAGGTGCACCTGGGGGAGGAGGTGCTCGCCAGGTACGCGCGTCAGGCGGGCCATCTGCTGCGGACGCTGCGCGGCAGGGCCAAGAAGGTCCTCGTCCTGGACCTCGACAACACCCTCTGGGACGGCATCCTCGGCGACGACGGACCCGATGGCATCGCCGCCGCCACCACCTACCGCGGTGAGGCCTTCGGCCGGTTCCAGCGGGTGGTCAAGCAGATCGGCGGCCAGGGCGTCCTGCTCGCGGTGTGCAGCAAGAACGACCGTGAGCCGGTGCTGGACGTGCTCCGCGACCACCCCGACATGACCCTGCGCGAGGCCGACTTCGTCCGGATCAGTGCCGACTGGGAACCCAAGGACGGCAACATCCGCGCCATCGCCGCCCGGCTCAATCTCGGCACCGACAGCTTCGTCTTCGCCGACGACTCGACCTTCGAACGCGGCCTCGTCGCCGCCACGCTCCCCGAGGTCGCCGTGATCGGGCTCGACGAGGAACCGGCGCTGCACATCGACCGGCTGCTCGCCGACGGCTGGTTCGACGTACGGGAACTGACCACCGAGGACCGGGGCCGTGCCGTGCAGTACCTCCAGGAGGCGGAACGGCAGGACCTCCAGCAGGCCGCCGGCTCGATGGAGGAGTACCTGCGCGCCCTCGACGTGAGAGTCGAGGTCGCCGCGGTACGCGACCACGAAGTGGGCAGGGTCGCCCAGATCACCCTGCGCACCAACCAGTTCAACCTCACCACCCGCCGGCTCCAGGCGCCCGACGTCCGCGAACGGCTCGACTCGCCGGACCACCTGGTACTGGCCGTACGCTCCCGCGACCGCTTCGGCGACAACGGGGTCGTCGGCGCCCTCTTCGCGCACCGGGAGGACGAGGCCCTGCGCATCGACAACATGCTGCTGAGCTGCCGGGTCTTCGCCCGCGGTATCGAGCAGGCCACCATCGCCGCGCTGCTGGAGCACGCGGTGGACTCGGGCGCGGCCGAGGTACGCGCGAGCTACCGGCCCACCGCCAAGAACCACAAGGTGCGCGACTTCTACCCGTCGCTCGGCTTCGAGCAGGCCGCCGAATCGGCGGACGGCACGATCGAGTTCAGGCACCCGCTCACCCGACTGCCCGAAGTGCCCGGGCACATGACCCTCGACGCGGCCATCCGCGGCGGCACCGGGTGACCTGAGCCGGCTCTCAGGGGCAGCCCGCCCGCGCCACCCCTCCTGGACGGACGGCAGACCTTGCTGCCGTCCACGGGGCCGCGCTGCCCCGCCTCACCGGGCGCCGGGAACGCACAAGCGTCTCCTTAGTGCCCCGGACGACGATCGAGATGTCAGAGCAACCCGTGCCGGCGCCATGCCAGCGGAACTCGGAGAGGTCGGGGAAAGACGTTGACGAACTTCCGAACCTTCACGGAACTGGTTCTGGAGCGGAGCGAAGCCCGCGGTGACGCGGATGCCTTCATCTTCCTGCCCGACGACGCCCGCGGCTCGGTGCCGCAGCACCTCACCTCCGCCGGGCTCGACCAGGAGGCGCGCAGGATCGCCTCCTGGCTCCAGGAGCGGAAAGCCGCGAACCGCCAGGTCCTCCTGCTCTATCCGGCGGGCCTGGACTTCATCAAGGCGTTCACCGCCTGCCTGTACGCCGGTGCCGTGGCCGTGCCCGGACCGCTGCCCGCCGAGCAGGGCCAGCACTTCTCCCGGATCTCCGGCATTCTGCGCGACGCCGAGGCGTGCGCCGTGCTCACCGACTCGGCCAACGCCCCCGAGATCTCTGTCTGGCTCGCCGCGGAGGGCTTCACCGATGTGCCGTGCCTGGCCACCGACGATCCCGCCCAGGGCGACGCGGTCGCCTGGCAGGCGCCCTCCCTCACCCCGGAGAGCCTGGCCTTCCTGCAGTACACCTCCGGCTCCACCAGCGACCCCAAGGGGGTCGTAGTCTCGCACCGCAACCTGCTCGCCAACGAGGCGGCGATCCAGCGGTCGATCGGTACCCCCCTTGGGGCCGTGTGCGGCGGCTGGCTGCCCTTCTACCACGACATGGGCCTGATCGGGCATATCCTCCACCCGCTGTACCTCGGCGGCACCGCCGTCCTGATGGCACCCTTCACCTTCCTCAAGCGCCCTGTCCGCTGGCTGAAGATGATCGGCGACTACGGAATCACCACCGGCGGCGGCCCCAACTTCGCGTACGACCTGTGCGTGCGCAGGGTCACCGACGCACAGCTGGAGACGCTCGACCTGTCCTCCTGGACGACCGCCTGCAACGGCGCGGAACCGGTCAGGGCCGAGACGGTCCGTGCCTTCACCGAGCGCTTCGCGCCCGCGGGATTCCGCCCCGAGGCCTTCTTCCCCTGCTACGGCATGGCCGAGACGACCCTGCTGGTCTCCGGCATCCCGCGCAGCGCCGCCCCCCGCGTGCTCGATGTGGACGCCGAGGCCCTGGAGCGCGGCGAACTGGCCGACCCGCGCGCGGACCACCCCGCCCGCTCCCTCGTCAGCAGCGGGATCGCGCGGGACTTCGAGGTCCGCATCGCCGACCCGGAGACCCGTGTCGAGAAGCCCGTGGGACAGGTCGGCGAGATCTGGCTGAAGGGCGACAGCGTCGCCTCCGGCTACTGGAAGCGGCCGGAGACCAACAAGGAGATCTTCGACGCGGCGATCTCCGACGGCGCGGGCGGGGACGACGGCGGCGGCTGGCTGCGCACCGGCGACATGGGCGTCCTCCAGGACGGACAGCTCTACGTCACCGGCCGGCTCAAGGAGATGGTCATCCTCGCGGGCCGCAACCTCTACCCGCAGGACGTCGAACGCGCCGTCCATTCCGTGGACAAGGCCTTCGCCACCGGCGCCGGCGCCGTCTTCGCCGTCGAGACCGACCGCGAGCACCTGGTGGCCATCCAGGAGGTCCGCCCCGGCAGCATCTCCACCGACCTGCACACCGTCGCCTCCGGCGTCCAGAGCTTCATCAGCAAGGAGTTCAGCATCCCGGCCGGCAACATCCTGCTGGTACGCCCCGGAACCGTCCGCAAGACCACCAGCGGCAAGATCCAGCGGACTCTGATGCGCAAGCTCTTCCTGGAGGGCAAGATCCCCGCGCTGTACGAGGTCCTGGAGCCGGCCGTCCGCGAGCTGGTCGCCTCCGCCGAGGCCGGCGACGGCACCGACGCCGCCGAGTCCCTGGAATCGGTGGTCTGACGTGGAACACCCGCCCTATCGGCTCGCGGAGGAGTTCGACCGCTTCCTCGGTGACCCCAACGACCCCGGCGAGGTCTTCTCCTACGCGCGTTGCGCGGAACTCGACGACAAGGAGGAGTTCCCCGCCGACATCTGCCGCCGCTTCGAGGAGTGGGGCCTGCCCGACGAGTACGTACCGGTCGAGTACGGCGGCAGGCTGCGCGACTACGAGCAGGTGCTCCAGCTCATCCGCGCCGTCGCCCGCCGCGATCTGACCTGCGCCATCGGCCACGGCAAGACCTACCTCGGCGGGGTCTGCGTATGGGTGGCGGGCTCCGCGGAGCAGGGCGCCCGGCTCGGCGCCGACATCACAGCCGGGGTTCCGGTCGCCCTCGGGCTCACCGAACGCGCCCACGGCAGCGACCTGCTCGCCGGAGAGGTGCACACCGACGACAAGGCGGCGGACGGCGCGGACCACTGGCTGGTCAGCGGTGAGAAGTGGCTGATCAACAACGCCACCCGGGGGTCGGTGCTGTCGCTGCTGACCCGCACTCGCCCGGACGGGGGTCCGCGCGGCTTCAGCGTCCTCCTCGTCGACAAGCGCGAACTCGACGAGGACAGCTACCGCCACCTCCCGAAGATCCGCACCCATGGCATCCGCGGCGCCGACATCTCCGGCATCGCCTTCGACGGTGCCCGGGTGCCGCGCGGCGCCCTCGTCGGCGCCGAGGGCGCCGGCCTGGAGATCGTGCTGAAGGCGCTCCAGCTCACCCGCACCATGTGCGCGGCACTGTCGCTCGGCGCCGGCGACCACGGGCTGCGGCTCGGCCTGGACTTCGCCGAGGAGCGCGAACTGTACGGCCGGCGGCTGATCGACCTCCCGCAGGCCCGGCACGTGCTGGCCGGCGCCGCCGCCGACGTGCTGCTGCACGAGGCGGTCGCCCTGGTCGCCGCCCGCGCCGTACAGACCCAGACCGCGGAACTCAGCGTCACCTCCGCCGTCACCAAGTACCTGCTGCCCACCGGCACCGATCAGGTCCTCGCCGACCTGACCGGGCTGCTCGGCGCCCGCGCCTTCCTCAAGGGCGTCCACGCCGACGGCCGGTTCCAGAAGGTCGAGCGCGACCACCGCATCGTCGGACTCTTCGACGGCAACACCCTGGTCAACCTCAACTCCCTGGTCAACCAGTTCCGTTCACTGGTCCGCGGCTTCCGGCGCGACGCCGGCGACACGGCGGGCAGTGACGCCGCCTGCGACCTCGGCACACCGCTGTCGCCCCTGGACCCGACGAGGCTGTCGCTGGTCGCCCGGCACGGCAGCGGAGTCATGGCGGGCCTCGCCGCCTCCGTCGAGGAGATCACCCGGCGCGCGGGCCTGAACCCCGCGCTCGGCCCGGTGGCCGAGGCCGCGCGGCGGCTGCTCGCCGTCACCACCGCGGTGCACGCCGAGATGGAGGAGTACCAGGGCGTGCTCGCGGAGGTCCCGCCCGCCGCCTTCGAGGTCGCACGCCGCTACACCCTGTGCTGGGCGGGAGCGGCCTGCCTCGGCCTGTGGACGCGCAGCACCGACCTCGCCGGCGACGACCCCGGCACCGGGCCGCTGTGGCGCGAAGGACTGTGGCTGCACACCGCCCTCGACCGGCTGCTGGTCCGCCTCGGCGAACCGGCGGCGGCCGGCCCGGAGACCTACGAAGAACTGCTCGGCGCCCTGCGGGCGGCCCGCTCCTCGGGCCGGCTGTTCTCGCTGCTGCCGCAGCGGGGCCCCGAGCGGCAGCCCGCGACGCCCGACGCGGCCGCCGGCGAGAGTGAGAGGACGCCATGCTGATCGGCACAGAGCCCCAGGACGCGCACCCGGCGACCGCCGCCGCAGGGGACGGTCACGGGGTACCGGGACAGGAAGCGCGGGCCGCGGCGCGCGTGGCCGAACTGGACCGACGGCTGGGCGACCCGACCGACGAGAGCAACGAACTGTCCTACGCCCGGCTGATCGAGGCGGACGAGGCGGCCCAACTCTCCGCGGCCGGCGAGCGCGCCCTCGACGAACTCAGGCTCGGCGCCGATTTCGTACCGCGCGCCGAGGGCGGCCGCCTGGAGCGGCTCGACACCCTGGTACGTGTCATGCGGCAGGTGTTCCGCCGCGATGTCGCCCTCGGCCTCGGCTACGGCGTGACCTCCTTCATGGCCGGCGTGAACGTCTGGACCTCCGGGGACGCCGAGCAGCGCGCACGGCTCGCGCGGATCCTCACCGGCGGCGGCAAGGTGTCCGTCGCCTACCACGAACTCGCGCACGGCAACGACTTCGTGCGCAACGAGTTCGAGGCCCGCCCCGCGGAGGGAGGCGGGTATCTGCTGAACGGCGTCAAGCAGGTCATCAACAACGCCGACCGCGCGGACGCCTGGGTGCTGTTCAGCCGTACCAGCTCCGCACCGGGCAGCCGCAGCCACTCCGTGCTCTTCGTCGAGCGCGAGGGGCTCGAAACGGACACCTGGCAGGTACTGCCCCGCTACGACGCCGTCGGCGTGCGCGGCTGCCACCTGTCAGGACTCCGGTTCGACGGCACACCCGTGCCCGCCTCGTCCCTGGTCGGCGAGACCGGAAGGGGAGTCGAAACCGCCCTGCGCGCCTTCCAGATCACCAGGGCCGCGCTCCCCGGCATGGCGGTCGGCACCGCCGACACGGCCCTGCGGACCGTCGTACGCTTCGCGCTGGGCCGACGGCTCTACCGCAAGTCCGTCATGGAGATCCCGCACGCCAGAGCCACCCTGTCCGGCGCCTTCACCGATCTCCTGACCTGCGACAGCCTCTCGCTGGCCGCGACCCGGGCGGTGCACCTGCTCCCCGAGCAGACCAGCGTCCTCGCCGCCGCCACCAAGTACCTCGTCCCGAAGCTGCTCACCGACGCCATGCGCGACCTCTCCGTCGTGCTCGGCGCCCGCTTCTACGTCCGGGACGGCGAGCACGGCATCTTCCAGAAGCACATCCGTGACCTGCCGGTGCTCAGCCTCGGCCACGCCGGCTCCGCGGCCTGCCAGGCGACGATCATTCCCCAGCTGTCCCGGCTCGCCCGGCGCTCCTGGTTCAGCGACGAACCGGCCCCCGCGGACCTCTTCCGGCCGCGCGCGGACCTGCCGGACCTCTCCTACGACCGGCTCACCCTGGCGAGCGGACAGGACGGGCTCAGCGCCACGCTGGTCGCGGCCATGGACGAACCGTACGGCGCCGCACCCGAGGAGCGGGCCGTCCAAGCGCTCGTGCGGCAACTGGTCGACGAGCTGCGGCAGGTCCAGGAGGCGAGCCGCGCGCTCGCACCCCAGGACCGTACGGCGCTCGCCGGCCCCGCCGTCTTCGCCCTCGCCGACCGGTACGCCGTCCTGCTCGCGGCCGCCTCGGCGATCGGTGTCCGGCAGCAGGCGGCCCGCGACGGCGGCGACGCGTTCCTCGCCGACCCCGCCTGGCTCGCCGCCGCACTGCACCGGCTGGTCCGGCGGCTCGGCCGGCGGCCCGCCGAACTCCCGGCGTCCGTGGACGCCCGGATGCACGAGGAAGTACTGCGCAGGTTCCACGCGCGCAGCAGCTACGACCTGTACGACACCCCGCTCGTCGGCTGACGGACACCGGCCGGCCGCCCATGGACCCCGGCTGTCCGCGACGGCCGCCGGACGCCAGCACGACAGCAAGCGACAACCGCTCACCCCCGCCGAGGAGTGCACCATGCCCGTTCCGACCACCGGACACACCACCGAGTCTCTGACCACGTGGTTGGCCGAGCGCATCGCCCTCTACCTCAAGCGGCAGGCCGCCGAGATCGACCCGGACGTGCCCCTCGCGGAGTACGGCCTCGACTCCGTCGCCGCCCTCAGCCTGTGCGGAGACATCGAGGACGACTTCGACCTCGTGATGGAGCCGACCGTCGCCTGGGACTACCCGACCGTGCACGCGCTCGCAGGCCACCTCGTGAAGGAGCTCGCCGCGGACACCGCGCAGGGCGGCGGCGCTTGATGGAGCCCGTGGCCATCGTCGGCATCGACTGCAGATTCCCGGGGGCGCCCGACACCGGCGCCTACTGGGACCTGCTGATGCGCGGCGCAGACGGGGTGGGGGAGGTGCCCCGGCAGCGTTGGGACGCCAAGGAGTTCCACTCGCAGGCCGGGGAAGAAGGACACACCAACACCACCGAGGGCGGCTTCATCGCCGACCCGGACGCCTTCGACAACGAGTTCTTCACCATCTCGCCGCGCGAAGCGGCCGCCATGGACCCCCAGCAGCGGCTGCTGCTGCAGTCCGCGTGGCGGGCGGTCGAGGACGCGGGGATCGCCCCGCGGAACCTCGCCGGCACCCGGACCGGGGTCTTCGTCGGCATCATGGGCAACGAGTGGGCGCAACTGCACCTCACCGACTACGCGAACGTCACCGCCCAGGTCGGCTCCGGCAACGGCTACTGCATGACGGCCAACCGGATCTCGTACCACCTTGACCTGAGGGGCCCCAGCCTCGCCGTCGACACCGCCTGCTCCTCCTCACTGGTCGCCGCGCATCTCGCGGTGAACGCCCTGCTGTCCGAGGAGTGCGACCACGCGCTCGTCGGCGGCGTCAACGTGGCCCTCACCCCGGCTCTGTCGATCTTCTACACCCAGGCCGGGCTCTCCGCACCCGACGGGCGCTGCAAGCCCTTCAGCGCCGAGGCGAACGGCATCGGCCGCGGCGAGGGCGCCGGCGTGATCGTGCTGCGCAGGCTGCGGGACGCCATCGCCGACGGCCAGCGCGTGTACGCCGTCATCCGTGGCATCGCCGTCAACCAGGACGGCCGCAGCAACGGGCTGACCGCGCCCAACCGCTGGGCCCAGCAGGAGGTGCTCGGCGCCGCCTACCGCAGGGCCGGGGTCGAGCCCGCCGACGTGGTCTTCACCGAGGCCCACGGCACCGGCACCAGCCTCGGCGACATGATGGAGGTCAAGGCACTCGGCCACCACCACGCCGACCGCGCCGGCAAGCCCATGGCACTCGGCTCGGTCAAGGGCAACCTCGGCCACACCGAGGGCGCCGCAGGCATCGCGGGACTGATCAAGGTCGCCCTGTCCCTGCACCACCGGGTGGTCCCCGCCAGCCGCTTCGCGGCCAAGGAGAGCAAGCAGCTCAAACTGCGCGACCAGGGGCTGCGGCTGCTCAAGGCACCGCTGCGGCTGCCCGCCGGCCCCACCGTCGCCGGACTCAGCAGCTTCGGCATGGGCGGCACCAACGCCCACGCCGTCCTGGAGTCCGCGCCCGGGCACGCCGCCCGTCCCGAACCGGTGAACGGAGCCGCGCCGGGCGGTATCGGCGCGGCCGTCTTCACCCTCACCGCGCCGAACGCCGAAGCGCTGCGCCGCAACCTGCTGGCCCAGGCGGACGCGGCGGCGGCCCGCCGGGTACCGCTGGGCCCGCTGGCCAGGTCCAGCAACCGGGTCAAGGCCGGCCACCGCCACCGCTTCGCGACCGCCGCCACCGACACCGGTGAACTCGTCGCCAGACTGCGCGAGTCGGCCGCCGACCCCGAGCTGCTGGCCCGGCTTACCGGCCGGCCCGCCGAGCGGCCCCGCACCGCGTTCCTGTTCACCGGGCAGGGCGCGCAGTACCCGCGGATGACCGCCGCACTGTACGAACAGTCGCCGCTGTACCGGCACTTCCTCGACGAGGCCGACGCCGCACTGCTGCCGCACACGGGGCGGTCCGTGCGCGACCTGGTCCTCGCCGGCGACGAGGCGGTCCACAGCACCCGGTGGACGCAGCCCGCACTGTTCGCCGTCGGCTACGCCCTCGGCCGGACCCTGATGGAACTCGGCGTGCACCCCGGCCTGCTCCTCGGTCACAGCGTCGGCGAGTTCGCCGCCGCCGTGCTGGCCCGGGCGCTCCCGCTGGACGGCGCGGCCCGGCTGGTCGCCGCCCGCGGCGCCCTGATGCAGGAACTCCCCGCGGGCGGCGGCATGCTGTCCGTGCGGGCCGCTCCGGCGGACCTGGCGGCGCGGATCGAATCGGAACCCCTGGTCGGTGTCGCCGCGGTCAACGGCCCCACGTCCACGGTGCTCTCCGGTGACCTGGAGGCCCTGGAACGGATCGGTGCCGAGCTCGCGGCCGAGGGAATCACCACCCGCGGACTGCAGGTCTCGCACGCCTTCCACTCGCCGCTGATGCGGCCCGTACTGGCCCGCTTCGCGAAGATCGCCACCGAGGTCGGCGGGGGAGTGCCCGAGATCCCGCTGTACTCGACCGTGCGCGGCCGGGTGCTCGACGGTGAGGCGATGGACGCCGCGTACTGGGTCGAACACATCGGCGCCACCGTGCTGTTCGGTGACGCCGCCGGCGCGCTGCTCGCCGAGGGACCGACCCACCTGGTGGAGATCGGCCCCCAGCCGGTGCTCTCCGGGATGGTGCGCCGCCTCGACCACCCCGCCGCGGGCGCGGGCCCGGCACACGTTCTGCCGGTGCGTGGCCCCGAGTCCGCGGGCCAGGCCCTCGCCGAGGCCCTCGCCGAGCTGTACCGGGGCGGTGTCGAACCCGACTGGGACGCCGCGTACGCACCTGAGGAACGGGTCGCGCACCCGCTGCCGCCGTACGCCTTCTCGACGGAACACCGCTACTGGGCGAGGAATCCGGTGCGGGGCCCGGGAACGGTCGCCGATCCGACGGCCTCGGCGCTGCTGCCGCACCGGGAGGCGGAGACCGCCCCCGCGCCCGTCCGCACCCTGGACCGGCCCGGCGGCCCGGCGGACCCGGTCGCGGACGCCGTCCTCGGCGCCGTCCAGCTGGTCGGCGGCTACACCGACGCCGACATCGGCCCGCACGACCGGCTCTACGAGGATCTCGGTTTCGACTCCGTCATGATCATGGAACTCAAGAACCGGCTGGAGGCGCGGCTCGCCGGCATCGGCACCCTGACGGTCCAGGACCTGCTGCCCCGGCTCTCCTCCGTCGGCGATCTCGTCGCCTTCCTGCGCGAGCTCGGCGCGACGGTGCCCGCTCCCGCGAGCTTCGGCGACGTCGAGGAGAACCGGGCGCTCATGGAAGAAGAGAGGACGGCATGACCACTGCGACGACCTATCTGGCCTCCATCGGCACCGCTCTGCCCGGTGACCCGGTGGACAACGCCACCCTGTCCAAGGTGCTCGGCATCAACGAGGAGTGGATCGAGCACTTCATCGGCACCAGGACGCGGTACTTCGCCCGGGACCTCGGCACCGGTGTGGTGCGCTGGTCGCTCGCCGACCTGTGCGCGCAGGCCGCCGAGCGGGCACTCGCCGCCCCCGGTGTCGACCCGTCCGAGATCGAGTTCATCGTCCTCGGCACGGCTACCCCGGACAACCTGATGCCCGCCACGGTCAACCATGTGGCCGACCAGCTCGGCCTGGACCAGATCCCCACCTTCCAGCTCCAGTCCGGCTGCGCCGGCGCCGTACAGGCCCTCGGCGTCGCCCAGACGATGATCGCCTCCGGTCAGTACCGCAGCGGTCTCGTCATCGGCGGCGACGTGTGCAGCAAACACCTCGACCTCCAGCGCGACGTGTCCGGCGCCGCCCCCGGCGACCTCGTCAACTACGTCCTGTTCGGCGACGGCGCCGGCGCGGCCGTCCTCACCGACGAGCCGCGCGGACAGCGCGTCGCGCTGCGCCACGTCCTCAACCGCTTCACCGGGCTGGGCCGCAAGCCCGGTCAGGTCATCGAGTGGTTCGGGCTCGCCGACCGGTACGAGGACCGGCAGGCCCTCACCGAGGACTACAAGGCCATCGAGGAGTCCGTGCCCGTCATGGCGGTCGAGATCCTCTGGGAGATGCTCGGTGAACTCGACTGGGAGGCCGACCAGCTCGACTATCTGCTGCCGCCCCAGCTGTCCGGCCGGATGACCCGCCGCATCACCGAGGAACTCGACGTGCCGACCGCGAAGGACATCTCGTGCGTCGCGGACACCGGTAACAACGGAAACGCCCTGCCCTTCCTGCAGATCGAGAAGTTGCTGGAGCGGATGTCGGACGGCGAGCGGGCCCTCGCGGTCGCCGTCGAGTCCAGCAAATGGATCAAGGCCGGCTTCGCCCTGGAGAAGATATGAGCATCGACAGCACCGCCCCCGCGCCCGTTCCCGCCCCGGGCGGCTTCACCCTTGAGGACTACGTCCGGCTCGTCAACGACGAGATCGGTATGCCGCTCGCACCCGGGCAGGTGGCCGCCGACTTCGACGAACTCCCCGAATGGGACTCGCTGTACCTCCTCAAGCTCGTCACCGCCCTGGAACCGGCCATCGGCCACAAGGTCCCGGTCGGCAAGGTCCTGGAGGCCCGCAGCCTCAAGGAGATCTACGAGCTGGCGGTGACCGGGTGAGCACCACCGCCGCCGTACGGCGCCGCCGCCACACCCTGTACTTCCTGGAGTGGGCGGCGGCCCAGCGGCCCGTGCACCTGGACACCGACATCGACATGACCCGCATCCAGGCGCACCGCGCCGCCGCCCGTGACAACGGGCGGCGCTATTCGGTCGTCGGCTATCTGCTGTACGCCGCCGGGCGGGTCCTCGACCGTTACCCGGAGGCCAACGCCGTCATGGCCCCCGGCTGGCCCGGACTGCTGCGGCGCCCGAGAATCGTCCGCTTAGACGGCGTCACCGCCAAACTCGCCCTGGACCGGCCGGTCGAGGGCGAGCGCACCGTGCTCTCGGCGCTCGTTCCCGGCCTGGAGACCGCGAACCTGCGCGAGATCCAGGAGCGCATCGACCGCTATCAGGGCGAACAGGCAGCCGAACTGCCCGAGTTCAAGGGCGTACGGATGCTGGGCCGGCTTCCCGTCCCGCTCGGCAGAGCCGCCTTCGCCGCGGCGCTGCGCGATCCGCACCGGCGCGCCGGCGTGTTCGGCACCGTCTCGGTCAGCTCGCTCGGCCACCGGAACGTCGACGGCTTCCACTCGGCCGGCGGCACCGCCGTGACCCTCTGCGCGGGCCGCATCGTGGACCGCGCGGTGGTCCGCGACGGTGTCGTGGTGCCCGCGCCCATGATGCGACTGGGCCTCACCTTCGACCACCGGGTGATCGACGGCGCGACGGCGGCCGACGTGCTGTCCGATCTCCACCACACGATGGAGACCTTTGATGAC
This sequence comes from Streptomyces sp. NPDC042201, assembly GCF_055582185.1. Taxonomy (NCBI): domain Bacteria; kingdom Bacillati; phylum Actinomycetota; class Actinomycetes; order Kitasatosporales; family Streptomycetaceae; genus Streptomyces; species Streptomyces sp. NPDC042201. The sequence goes on from NZ_JBVJDS010000016.1 coordinate 141,702, forward strand.
GGCACCTGGGCGCCGGACCCCGGGGCCGGCCCTCGGGGAGCCGACAGCGATCTCCGGCCCCTCGGCGGACTGGAGCAGAGTACGCGCTGACCTGGACCGGCACGGGGCCGCGGTCGTCTGCGCCCGCCAGGACGACTGGCGACCGGAAGAGGCGGGCGCGCGGCAGCTGCAAGCGCTCCTGGGCCACGACTGGGAGCGCTATCTGGAGCTGACGCACCCGCGGGTCCGTACCCGGTTCGCCGCCTCCCGCGTCCTGCTGAAGTTCGCCGCCGCGGCCGCGCTCGGCGTACGGCCCCAGTCCGTCGAACTCGCCTACGGCCTCACCGGCCGCCCCTGCCTGCGCGGCTACGACGGTGTGGACATCAGCCTCAGCCACACCGATGACCTGCTGCTGGTCGGCCTGGCCACCGACGGCGCCATCGGCGTCGACGCCGAGCGCAGCGACCGCGACCTGTACGGATCCGGTCTCGGCCGGCACATGTGCACCCCGTACGAGGCGGAGCGTATCGAGGCCATGCCGGCCGCGGAGCGCAATCCCGCCATGGTCCGCCTGTGGACCCTGAAGGAGGCCTACAGCAAGGCCATCGGTCTCGGCATGCGGTTCCCCTTCACCGACTTCGGCTTCAGCCCGGACCGGGCGCCCATGGACGTGCTGCGCCCCGACGGAACCCCCGGCACGGTCGGCGCGTGGGCCTTCCGCACCGTGTCGTTCGCCGGCCGCTACACCCTCTCCGTCGCCGTCGGCGACGCCGGCTTCGGCCGTACGACGGACCTGGCGGCGGCCACGGCACTGGACCCGGGCATCGTCGACGCCCTGCTGGCGGCACTGGGCGAGGAGGAGCAGGAGGAGCAGGAGACGCCCGCCCGGTGCCGGGGGTAGCGGGCCCCCGGCACCGGGCGGGCGGGCCTCACGCGGCCCGCTGGGCCGGTTGTGAGGGGTGGAAGAGCCAGACACCGGGGCGGACTTCGAGCGGGATCGAGGACGCGGCGGCCGACTGGCCCGTCGCGAGGGCCATGCGGAGAGCGGACGCCGTGCGCCGCGCGTACTCGGTCCAGCGGTGGTCGCCGGCGGAGCGCGCGGCGCTCTCGCACTCCTCCAGGCGGGCGAGCGCGTCCTCGTGGCGGCCCTCGCGCTGCGCCACCAGGGCCAGTCCGCGCAGCGAATCGGCCGTGCTACGCGCGTCACTGACCAGCCGACTGACCGACAGGGCGCGCGCATAGGCGCGTCCGGCCCGCGCGACCTGCCCCATGGCGAGGAGCGCGTCAGCCTCGGCGGACAGACAGCGGCCCGCCGCCACCCGGTCACCGTGGCGGGTGAACAGGCGCCAGGCGAGGCGGTACCGTTCGATCGCCAGTGAGGTCTGGTGGCGCTGCCAGGCCAGGTCGCCGAGGGAGCGCAGGATCACGGCCTCCGCGTGGACGTCACCGGACTGGCGGGCCGCGTCCAGCGCGAGGTCGTGCGTCGCCTGCCACTCGTCCCACAGGGCGCCCGCCTCGTAGTAGCCGGCCGTGGCCGAGGCCAGGGAGCAGCACAGACTCCACAGCCCGGCGGCGTGGGCCTGCCGCACGGCCTCCGACAGGCCCGCGGACTCCTCCTGGAACCACCGCAGGGGCGCGTTGCCGACCGCCTCCTCGGGGGAGATCGCGGGCAGGGGTTCGGCCTCGTACGTGAGCCGTTCCCTGCCGGGCGCCAGTTGCGCGTCCGCGTGCCTGGCCAGGATCAGGAAGGCACGGCACAGCCGTTCCACGGCCTCGGGGCCTTCCTGCGGGGACTCCTGGGCGAGTACCTCAAGGGCCAGCGAGCGCAGCAGCGGGTGGAAGCGGTAGCGCACGGGGGCCAGCCGCCCCGGCCGCCGCCGTGTCTCCAGCAGATGAGCCTGCACCAGCTCTTCGGTGAGCCGCTCGGCCTCCGCCGGGTCCGTGGCGAGCAGCGCGGTCCCGCTCCAGGGGGCGAAGTCGGGCAGCGCGGCCAGCGCGAGGATCCGGAAGGCGCGCCTGGCCTCCTCGTCCACGTCGTGGTAGGCGGTCAGCAGAGTGCGGCGTACGTCGAGATCGCCCAGTGTGAGCGCGGTCAGCCGGGTCCGTTCGTCACGCAGTCGCTGGGCGAGCCCGGCGGCGGTCCAGTGCGGGCGGGCCGTGAGTCCGGCGGCCGCCACCCGAAGGGCCAGCGGCAGTCGGCCGCAGAGCCGGACGATCTCGCCCACCGCCTCCGGGTCGTCCCGCATCCGCCGGCCGCCGCACGCCGTGAGCAGTGCCTCGGCCTCCCGCGTGGAGAGCACGTCGAGGGTCAGGTGCCGCACGCTCTCCAGCGCGCCGAGCACTTGGCGGCTCGTCAGGATCACCGTGCTGTCGGGCACGGCCGACAGCACCGGCCGGACCTGGGCCTCCGAGACGGCATCGTCCAGGATGACGAGCATCTTGCGGCCCTCGGTGCGTCGGTGCAGCAGCTCGGCGAGTTCCGTCTCGGACGACGGCAACGGTTCCGCGCCCGAGTCCGCTCCCGGTCCCGTTGTCTGCGGCCCGCGCAGTCGTCGCAGCAGGGTCGCCATGGCAGTCCTCGGTTCGACGGCTCGCCCGTCGGTGTCCCGCAACGTCACCAGGACTCGTCCGTCGGGGAACAGGGCGTTGGCGTCGTGGGCCAGTCGCACGGCCAGCGCCGTTTTTCCTGCGCCCGCCCGGCCCGACAGCACGAGCACCTTGTTCCGACCGGGCGGATCGCCCGCCAGCAGCCGCTCACCGAGGGCCAGTTGGTCCTCGCGTCCGGTGAATTCCGCCACGGCCGGCGGCAGCCACACCGGCGGCCCCGCGTCCCGGCCGTGCCCCGCGAACCCGTTGCGCGACCCGCCGGTCGACCCGTCGGCCGGGCGGTCGTCGGATCCGCCGACGGGAACGAGCCGACGCTCGGGCTCGGCGTGCCAGGTCAGCGAGGGGTCGGAGGCGAGGATGCGCTCCTGCAGTCTGCTCAGCACCGGCCCGGGCTCCACGCCCAGTTCGTCGACGAGCGAGCGCCGCGCCTGGTGATAGACCCGCAGGGCGTCGGACTGCCGGCCGGACCGGTAGAGCGCCACCATCAGGTGACAGTGCAGCGTCTCGCGCAGCGGATGTTCGTGTGCCAGGGCCATCAGCTCGCCGACCAGTTCCTGGTGCAGTCCGAGCCGCAGATCGGCGGAGATCCGCTGTTCCAGCACTTCCGCGCGCAGTTCGTTCAGCCGGATCGCGGAGGTTTCCAGCGAGGGTCCGTGCGGTATGCCTGAGAGCGCGGATCCCGTCCACAGCCCGAGCGCGCGGCTCAGCGCCTGAGAGGCGGACTCGTACTCGTGCCGGCCGTACGCGGCCCGGCCCTCGGCCCGCAGCGACTCGAAGACGGCCAGGTCCAGTTCCTCCGGGGCGACCCGCATCAGATAGCCGGGGGGCCGGGTCAGCAGGGGCTGCACCGTACCCGTCTCCGTCGCGCTCTCGCCGGTGTCCTCCAGCAGGGCCTTGCGCAGCTGGGACACGTACACCTGGAGGGTGGTGGTGGCCGTGCGCGGGGGCCCCGCACCCCACAGTTCGTCGATCAGAGTATGGGTCGACACCACCGTGTTGCTCTGTACCAACAGGGTGGCGAGGACCGCGCGCGGCTTGGCCGCGGACGGCGTACGAGACGTCATGCGCACAGGGCCGAGTACTCGGTATCTCATCGCGCGGCTCAGCAGTCCTGCAGCACGGACGCGGAGACCTTCGCCACGACCCGGCTGCCCTGGAGGAACGACAGCCGCAGCTCCACCACCGGGCGGCCCGCCGCGTCCCGGCACACCCGCCCGTCCGTGCGGCGCACTCCCTCTCGCACCGTGCAGTGCAGCGGCAGTCCGGGCTCGGCGAAGCCGCGGAACGAGGCCTGCCATCGGGACAGTACGGCGTGCGAGGGGACGAAGCCGCGCAGCTCCGCGGCGGCGAGCAGCCCCACCTGGCGGGACACCTCCAGGAACAGCATCGGCGGCACGTCGTCCGGTGCGTCGGCCTCGAACCGCAGCTCGGCGGCGGCTCTGGCGTCGATGGGGAAGGCCAGTTCGTCATGGCCGTCCGCTCCGGTGCGCTCGGGCAGTCCGACCAGGACGTTACGTCTCTCCCGATGGCCCACCTGTTCGGGCAGTGGCACGCCCGGGGACGACAGATCACCGTGCCCGGCCGCCATGGACTCCTCGCTCTGCCGCCGCCCGAGTTCGCGATGGCTGTGGTAGACGCCCTCGGTGAGGAAGACCAGCCGGGCCGAAGCGGTGCCACAGCGCTCGCCGTCGATGGAGACGGCGGCCTCGCACTCCAGGCCGCGCGGCACGCCGCCCACGATGTCGAGGGGCGTCACCCCGAGTTCCAGAGCGATCCCGGCCCGCATGTCACCGCGGCGCCACGCGTCCAGACGGGTGATCTCGGCGCTGCCGGAGGCCACCACGGGGTGCCAGCTCGCCGGCACTCTGAAGTACCGGCGAGCCGCGAACAGCATCGTCTGGCGCAGTGACTCCACGGGGAACAGCAGATCGTGGTACCGCGAAACGGAGTCGCCGAACAGCGGGTGTTCTTCGGGTAGTTCCGCGGAGAAGGCGAAGTTCTGCCGTATCGGCGCGGTCGCCTTCAGTAGAAACGCCTCGGGGCTGGCCGGCCTGTGGACCAGATGGTGCGCGCCGAGGAACGAGGGGGAGGGTGCGGTAAAGGTGTCCATGGGATTGGGATTCCTTTGCGGCAGTGTCCGGCGGCTCTGCGGAAACGCTTCGGGGTACGTGCGTTTGACGGGGTGCACGTTGCCCGACTCCGCTGAAGGACCGGGGAAGCCGCACTGAAGTGCGAGGGCCGGCGCCCCCGCACCCTGGACGTTCAGCCCGCTTTGACCGGTTCTCCCTCGACGATCGGGTGGTCCTGGGCCAGTGGTTCCGCCCCGCTCGCACCGCCGGGCGCGCCGGCCGCGGCGAAGACATCCCGTTCGGCGGTGACGTAGCCGGCCCACTCGTCGGGCAGGGCGTCCTCGTAGAAGATCGCCTCGACCGGGCACACGGGCTCGCAGGCGCCGCAGTCCACGCACTCGTCGGGGTGGATGTACATCTTGCGCGGACCTTCGTAGATGCAGTCGACGGGACACTCGTCGATGCAGGCCTTGTCCTTGAGATCCACGCAGGGCTGGGCGATGACGTACGTCATGAGGTCTCCACGGTCCAGGTGTCGTTGCCGGTCAGGAGGGCGTCGAGGTCGCTCTTGCCGTGTTGTTCGACGGCTGCGTCGAGTTGGTCGGACATGAGGGTGTCGTAGACCGGTCGTTTGAAGCTGCGCAGGACGCCGATGGGGGTGTGGTGCAGGGT